>NZ_CP121648.1:2226388-2544444 GCF_029714205.1 Methylobacterium sp. CB376
GCTCCGCGAGCGTCACCCTGTTCGCGCGCAACCACGCGATCTCGGCTTCGGTGACCGGTCCCGGCGCGACCAACTCCTGATCCTCGGCCACGAGGCGGACGGGCTCGCCGTCCGGCCGCGTGATCACCACCTCCTCGCCCTCCGCCGCCCGGTCCAGGAGTTCGGGCAGGCGCGCGGCGGCTTCCTTGGCCGTGTAGGTTGCCATGGGGGTCTCCCTGGTTCCGCCCGATCCTACCGGGGCGGTCGGTGCCGGGGAAGCGAGGGGCCGGGCGCGCCCGGCCCCGCCCGGTCAGCTGCGGCGCGGCGGCGAGGCCGGCCAGCTCTTGATCAGCGTGTCGTAATCCACCGTCTCGCCCTTCGGCTTCTCGGTGGAGAGCTTGCGCTGGGGCGCGATGGTGCCGCTCGTCTCGGCCCTCTTGTACCATTCCTCGGCCGAGGATTTGGGGTTGAGCTTCGGCCCGCACTCGCCCTGGACCTTGGAGCGTTCGAGCCGGGCCATCACGTCGTCCTGGGCGGCCGCGAGCGCGTCCATGGCCGCCTGCGGGGTCTTGGCGCCCGAGGAGGCGTCGCCGATGTTCTGCCACCAGAGCTGCGCCAGCTTCGGGTAGTCCGGCACGTTGACGCCGGTCGGCGTCCACTGCACCCGGGCCGGCGAGCGGTAGAACTCGATCAGCCCGCCGAGCCTCGGCGCCCGCTCGGTGAAGGACTTGTCCCAGATGTCGCTCTCGCGCGTGAAGGTGAGGCCGACGTGGCTCTTCTTCAGGCTCACCGATTTCGAGTTGATGAACTGGAGGTACAGCCAGGCGGCCTTGCGGCGCTCGACCGGGGTGGAGTTGAGCAGCGTGACCGAGCCGGCATCCTGGTAGCCGAGCTTCATGCCCTCCTTCCAGTAGGCGCCGTGCGGCGAGGGCGCGACGCGCCATTTCGGCGAGCCGTCCGGGTTCACCACCGGCAGGCCGGGCTTGACCATGTCGGCCGTGAAGGCGGTGTACCAGAAGATCTGCTGGGCGACGTTGCCCTGCGCCGGCACCGGCCCGGATTCCGAGAAGGTCATGCCGGCGGCCTGCGGCGGCGCGTACTTCTTCAGCCACTCGACGTACTTGGTCACGGCGTAGACGGAGGCCGGGGCGTTGGTGTCCCCGCCGCGCTCGACCGAGGAGCCGACCGGCCGGCAGCCGTCGAGGCGGATGCCCCACTCGTCCACCGGCTTGCCGTTCGGGATGCCCTTGTCGCCGTTGCCGGCCATCGAGAGCCACGCGTCGGTGAACCGCCAGCCCAGCGACGGGTCCTTCTTGCCGTAATCCATATGGCCGTAGACCCGCTGGCCATCGATCTCCTTCACGTCGTTGGTGAAGAATTCCGCGATGTCCTCGTAGGCCGACCAGTTCACCGGCACGCCGAGTTCGTAGCCGTACTTGGCCTTGAACTTCTCCTTGAGGTCGGGGCGCTGGAACCAGTCGTAACGGAACCAGTACAGGTTGGCGAATTGCTGGTCGGGCAGCTGGAACAGCTTGCCATCGGTCCAGGTGCCGAACGACTTGCCGATGAAATCCTCGACGTCGAGGCTCGGCAGGGTGACGTCCCGGCCCGCGCCGGCCATCCAGTCGGTCAGGTTGACGGTCTGGTTGTAGCGGGCGTGGGTGCCGATGAAGTCGGAATCGTTGATCCAGCCGTCGTAGATGTTCTTGCCCGACTGCATCTGCGTCTGGATCTTTTCGACGACGTCGCCCTCCTGGATGACGTCGTGGCGGATCCTGATCCCGGTGATCTCCGTGAAGGCCTTGGCCAGGGTCTTGGCCTCGTACTCGTGCGTGGTGAGGGTCTCGGAGACGACGTTGATCTCCTGGCCGACGAAGGGCTTCGCCGCGTCGACGAACCACTGCATCTCCTTGAGCTGCTCGTCCTTGGACAGCGTCGAGGGCTGGAACTCGGTCTCGACCCAGCGCCTGGCCTCCTCCATGCCGGCCCGCGCGGGGGCGGCGGGGCCGAGCGCGAGGGCGGCGCCGAGCGCGAGCGCGCTCGCACCGTGGAGCAGGGCGCGGCTGTGGCGTGTCATGGCTTTCTTCTCCTCCCTTGAAGTCTCTGCCTTGAAGTCTCTGCCTCAAGGTTGTTGCCCCGGCGGTCTCGGGTCGTCGGTGGGGTGGGCGGCGCGCGGCCTCAGGCGAAGCGGAACAGCGCCGCGCCGTACAGGAGCGAGAGGCCGAGCGCCCATTCGAGGCTCGGACCGACGAGGCCGAGCCAGGCGAGGTGGATGAAGGCGGCGCCGAGGAGCGTCAGGAACAGCCGGTCGCCCCGGGTGGTCGGGATGCGCAGGATCCCGACCCGCGGCGTCTCGGGCCGCAGGATCGCCAGCACCGTCATGACCAGGAGCAGGGACAGGATCGCCGCGAAGAAGGCGGCGGTCTCCCAGGTCCAGGCCATCCAGGCGAGATCGGGCATCGCTGTCCCCCTCACACCCGCCCGAGGGCGAAGCCCTTGGCGATGTAGTTGCGCACGAACCAGATCACGAGCGCGCCCGGAACGATGGTGAGCACGCCCGCCGCCGCCAGCAGCCCCCAATCCATGCCCGCCGCCGAGACCGTGCGGGTCATGGTGGCGGCGATCGGCTTGGCGTTCACCGAGGTGAGCGTGCGCGCGAGCAGCAGCTCGACCCAGGAGAACATGAAGCAGAAGAACGCCGCCACCCCGATGCCCGAGGCGATCAGCGGCATGAAGATCCGCACGAAGAAGCGCGGGAAGGCGTAGCCGTCGATCGCCGCCGTCTCGTCGATCTCCCGCGGCACGCCGGACATGAAGCCTTCGAGGATCCAGACCGCGAGGGGGACATTGAACAGGCAATGGGCGAGCGCCACGGACCACGGCGTATCGAACAAGCCCACCGCCGAGTACAGGTTGAAGAACGGCAGCGCGAAGACCGCGGGCGGCGCCATCCGGTTCGAGAGCAGCCAGAAGAACAGGTGCTTGTCGCCGAGGAAGCTGTAGCGCGAGAAGGCGTAGGCCGCCGGCAGCGCCAGCCCGAGCGACAGCACCGTGTTGATCGCCACGTAGGACAGCGAGTTGAGGTAGCCGCCGTACCAGCTCGGGTCGGTGAAGATCTTGCGGTAGTTGTCGAACGTGATCTCGCGCGGCCAGAGCGTCATGGCCCCGGTGATCTCGGTGTTGGCCTTCAGGCTCATGTTGACGAGCCAGTAGATCGGCAGCACCAGGAAGACGAGGTAGAGCGCCATGACGAGGGTGCGCGCGCGCATCAGGCCGCCCTCCGGTCGAGGTCGAGGCGGGCGGCGGGCGGGATCGTCGCGGCCGCTGGCTCGTCCTCCGCGCCCGCCCCGGCGCCGGTCCCGGCCTGGGTCATCACCGTGTAGAAGACCCAGCACACGCTGAGGATGATGAGGTTGTAGACGAGCGACATCGCGGCGGCGCGGCCGAGGTCGAACTGCCCGAGCGCCAGCTTCACGAGGTCGATCGACAGGAAGGTGGTAGCGTTGCCGGGGCCGCCGCCGGTGAGCACGAAGGGCTCGGTGTAGATCATGAAGGAATCCATGAAGCGCAGCAGCACGGCGATCAGCAGGACGCGGCGCATCTTGGGCAGCTGGATGGTGCGGAACACGGCGAGGCGCGAGGCCCCGTCGATGCGGGCGGCCTGGTAGTAGGCGTCCGGGATCGACTTCAGGCCGGCGTAGCAGAGGAGCGCCACCAGGCTCGTCCAGTGCCAGACATCCATGACCAGGATGGTGGCCCAGGCCGCCAGCGGGTCGCCGACGAAGTTGTAGTCGAGGCCGAGCCGGGTCAGGGCGGCGCCGAGGAGCCCGATATCGCCGCGCGCGAAGACCTGCCAGATGGTGCCGACCACGTTCCACGGGATCAGCAGCGGCAGCGCCATCACCACGAGGCAGAAGCCGACGGCGCGGCCCTCCCGCGGCATGGCCAGCGCCACCGCGATCCCGAGCGGCACCTCGGTCAGCAGCACCAGGGCAGAGAACAGCAGGTTGCGCCAGAGCGCGTCGAAGAAGCGCTCGCCGAACTGGGTCGAGGGGTCGAGCAGCTCCTGGAACCAGCCGAGCCCGTTCCAGAAGAACTGGTTGTTCCCGAACGTGTCCTGGACCGAGTAGTTCACCACGGTGATCAACGGCAGCACCGCCGAGAAGGCGACGACGAGGACGACCGGCAGGACGAGGAGCCAGGCCTTCTGGTTGACGGTCTTGGTCATGGGCGGGGCCCTCCCGGCCGTCCGACGCGCCGCGCCATCACGCCGCCTCCCCGGGCACCAGCGCCCCGTCCGCGTAGATGTGGATCCGGCGCGGATCGAGGCTGAGCGCGGCCTCGTCCCCGTCCAGGCTCTCGCCCTCGCGCAGGGTCGCCACCAGGGGCCTGCCGGCGAGTTCGACCCGGGCGAGCCGGAGGCGGCCGAGATCGTCGACGCGCCTCACCCGCACCGGCAGGCCGGGGCCGCGGGCCGTGAGCGCGGCGAATTCCGGCCGCACCCCGAGCTCGATCCGGCCCCCCGGCAGGGGCGGATAGGCGCGGGCGAGCGGGATCGCGTGGCCCTCGACCAGCGCCGTGCGGCCCTCGACCCGCGCGGGCAGCAGGTTCATGCCCGGCGAGCCGATGAAGTGGCCGACGAAGGTGTGGGCCGGGCGGTCGAACAGCTCCTCGGGCGTGCCGGTCTGGACCACGGCGCCGTCATGCATCACCACGACCGTGTCGGCGAAGGTCAGCGCCTCGGTCTGGTCGTGGGTGACGTAGATCATCGTCAGGTCGAGCTTGCGGTGCAGCTCCTTCAGCGTCGAGCGCAGGCGCCATTTCAGGTGCGGGTCGATGACGGTGAGCGGCTCGTCGAACAGGATCGCCGCCACGTCGGGCCGCACGAGGCCGCGCCCGAGGGAGATCTTCTGCTTGAGGTCCGGCGTCAGGTTCTGCGCCCGGCGGTCGAGGAGGCGGCCGAGGTCCAGGAGGCGCGCGATCTCCTCGACGCGGGCCCGGATCGTGGCCGCCGGCACCCGCCGGTTGCGCAGCGGGAAGGCGAGGTTCTCCCGCACCGTCATGGTGTCGTAGACGACCGGGAACTGGAAGACCTGGGCGATGTTGCGCGCCTCGGTCGGCAGGGCGGTCACGTCGCGGTCGTCGAACCGGATGCGCCCGCGCGTCGGCACCACCAGCCCCGAGATGATGTTGAGCAGGGTGGTCTTGCCGCAGCCGGAGGGGCCGAGCAGCGCGTAGGCCCCGCCCTGGCGCCAGACGTGATCGATTTCCCGCAGGGCGTAATCCTGCGGCCCGGCGGGGTGCGGCCGGTAGGAATGGGCGAGGTGGTCGAGGGTGATGCGGGCCATGGCCGCCCCGTCAGGCCGCCGCCTGGGCGGGCGTCGCCGCGGCCCGCCGCCCGGCCTCGTCGAACAGCAGCAGGTGGTGCGGGTCGAGGTGGACGCTCACCGCCGTGCCGGGCTCGAGCCGGCGCACGCCGGGCCGCTGCACGACGAAGCGGTGCTCCCCCGCCGCCACGTGGACGAAGCTCTCGGAGCCGGTGATCTCCGCCACCTCGACGCTGGCCGGGACCGTGATCGCCTCCGGCCCGAGCGGGTCGAGGGAGAGGTGATGGGCGCGGATGGCGAGCGTGTAGGGTCCGTCCGGCACCGCCGCGAGGGGGCCGGCGGCGCGGGCCTGCCCGCCCGTCGCGAGGGCGACGCGCCCGCCTGTCTTGGTCCCGGCGAGCGTGTTGAGGGGCGGGTCGGAGAAGACCCGCGCGGTGACGAGGTCGTCCGGCCGGCGATAGACCTCGGCCGTCGGGCCGAACTGCGTCACCCGGCCCTGGTGCAGCGTCGCGGTGTGGCCGCCGAGCAGCAGGGCCTCGGCCGGCTCGGTCGTCGCGTAGACGAAGATCGCCCCCGTCGCCGCGAAGATGCGCGGCAGCTCCTCCCGCAATTCCTCGCGCAGCTTGTAGTCGAGATTGGCCAGCGGCTCGTCCATCAGCACGAGGTCGGCCCGCTTGACCAGCGCCCGGGCGATGGCGGTGCGCTGCTGCTGGCCGCCCGACAGTTCCAGGGGCCGCCGCTGCAGGTAGGGGTCGAGCCGCAGCAGCCGCGCCGCCTCGCGCACCCGGGTCTCGATCTCCGCCCGCGGCAGCCGCGCCACCCGCAGCGGCGAGGCGATGTTCTCGAACACGGTCAGGGACGGGTAATTGATGAATTGCTGGTAGACCATCGCCACGTTGCGCCGCCGCACCGGCCAGCCGGTGACGTCCCGGCCCCCCGTGCGCACGCGGCCCTCGCTCGGGACGTCGAGCCCCGCCATCAGGCGCATCAGCGAGGTCTTGCCCGCCAGCGTCTGGCCGAGCAGCACGGTGAGCGAGCCCGCGGCGAGCGACAGGTCGACCGGGTGGAGGTGGGTCCGCGCCCCGATCCGCTTCGTCACGCCCTCCAGCACGAGGCCCATGGCGCCCTCCCTCAGGCCGCCGAGGACGCGGCCGCGTCCCCGCGCATGAACCCGTCGAGCGCCGCCGCCTCGGCCGGGCTGAGCCGCAGCCCGAGCTTCGAGCGCCGCCACAGCACGTCCTCGGCGCCGACCGCCCATTCCCGCCGCATCAGGTAACGCACCTCGCGCTCGGTCAGGTCGGCCCCGAAGACCCGGCCGAGATCGGCCGGGCCGCTGGCGCCCTGCAGGATCTCGCGCGCCTCGGTGCCGTAGGCCCGCACCAGCCGGGCGGCGTGGGCCGGGTCCAGGAAGGGGTACTCGCGCCGGATCGCCGCCGCCAGGGCCGCGTAGCCGGTCGCCGGGAAGTCGCCCCCGGGCAGCCGCGCCCGCGCCGTCCAGGCGGGCGCGCGGGCGGCGCCGAGGTGGTCGCGCAGCTGCTCCAGGGCCGCCTCGGCGAGGCGCCGGTAGGTCGTGATCTTGCCGCCGAAGACCGAGAGCAGGGGCGCGCGGTCCCCGCCCGCGTCGAGGGTCAGCACGTAGTCCCGCGTCGCCTCCTGGGCCTTGCCGGCGCCGTCGTCGTAGAGCGGGCGCACGCCCGAATAGGTCCAGACCACGTCCTGCGGCCGGATCGCCTCGCGAAAGTACTCGCTCGCGGCGGCGCACAGGTAGGCGATCTCCTCCTCGCTCGCCGCGACCGCGGCGGGGTCGCCCCGGTAGTCGCGATCGGTGGTGCCGATCAGGGTGAAGTCGCGCTCGTAGGGGATCGCGAAGACGATGCGCCCGTCCGGGTTCTGGAAGATGTAGGCGCGGTCGTGCCGGAAGAGCCGGCGCACCACGATGTGGCTGCCCTGGACGAGGCGCACCCCCGCCGCCGCGTTCGCCCGCACCACGCCGGTGAGCACCTCGGACACCCAGGGCCCGGCGGCGTTGACGAGGATGCGGGCCCGCACGGTCTCGCGCCGTCCCCCGGCCTCGACGGTCAGCTCCCAGTGCGCGGGCCCGCGCGCGGCCGCCACGACCCGGGTGCGGGTGCGGATCTCGGCCCCGCGGGCGGCCGCGTCGCGGGCGTTGAGCACGACGAGGCGCGCATCCTCGACCCAGCAATCCGAGTACTCGAAGGCCCGCCGGAACCCCGCCTTGAGGGGCGCGCCGGCCTCGTCGCGGGCGAGGTCGAGGCTGCGCGTGCCCGGCAGCAGCCTGCGGCCGCCGAGATGGTCGTAGAGGAACAGGCCGAGGCGCAAGAGCCAGGCCGGCCGCAGGCCGGGCAGGTGGGGCAGGACGAAGCGCAGCGGCCAGACGATGTGGGGGGCGCTGGCCCACAGCACCTCGCGCTCCATCAGCGCCTCGCGCACGAGGCGGAACTCGCGGTGCTCCAGGTAGCGGAGGCCGCCGTGGATCAGCTTGGTGGAGGCCGAGGAGGTGCCGCCGGCGAGGTCGCCCTGCTCGAACAGCACGACCGACGCGCCCCGTCCGGCCGCGTCGCGGGCGATGCCGGTGCCGTTGATGCCGCCGCCGATCACGGCGAGGTCGTAGAGGCCGGGCTGCTCGGGCCGCAGGCTCAAGGACGCCTCCCAGATTCAGGCCCGCCAGATTCGGGCTCGCGGGCCCTTTCGCTTCTCGCGCGAAACGAACCTAGGTGAGCCCGAAAGCGAAGACAAGCGGCGGGATGCGAAAGGCGATTGGTTTCGGATGGGCGGGCCGGCCGGGGCCCGGAGGCGCGGCGTCCCGCCCTGCCCATTCCCGCATCACGGCCCGCCCGACATTTCCGCAGCCCCACCTCTTGCGCTCGCCCCGGAGCATCGTATCGTTCGTACACGAACGACTTGCAGACATTCGGCGACGCGCCCGATAGTCGTGTCGACACCCGTCGATGCCGGAGATTCGTGTCATGAGCCTGCCCCCGCTCTCTCGCCGCGCCGTGGTCGGCGGGCTCGCCGCGGCCCCGTTCGGGCTGCGGGCCGCGCGGGCCGCCGAGGGCCCGATCCGCATCGGCGAGCTCAATTCCTACGGGCGCATGGCGGCCTTCGCGGGTCCCTACCGGAACGCGATGCTGCTCGCGCAGGACGCGATCAACCGGGCCGGCGGCATCAAGGCCCTCGGCGGACGCCCGATCGAGATGGTCTTCCGGGACGACGGCTCCACGCCGGGCGACGCCGTGCGGGTGGCCGAGGAGCTCCTCACCCGCGAGAACGTCGCCTTCCTGTGCGGCACCTTCCTGTCGAACGTGGGCCTCGCGGTGGCGGATTTCGCCAACCAGCGCAAGGTGATGTTCCTGGCCACCGAGCCCCTCACCGACGCGCTGACGATGGGCGGGGGCAACCGCTACACCTTCCGGGTCCGGCCCAGCACCTACATGCAGACGAAGATGCTCGTCGAGGCCGTGAAGGGGCGGGGCGTCAAGCGCTGGGCGATCGTCGCCCCGAACTACGAGTACGGCCAATCGGCCGCGGCGAATTTCAAGCGGCTGATGGGCGCGGCGGTGCCGGGCTTCGAGGTCGTGGGCGAGCAATATCCGGCCCTGGGCAAGATCGACGCCGGCGCGACGGTCGGGGCCCTGGCGCAGACGAGGGCGGACGGGCTGTTCAACGTGCTGTTCGCGGCCGACCTCACGGCCTTCGTGCGCGAGGGCAACACCCGCGGCCTGTTCGAGAAGCGGACCGTGGCGAGCCTGCTCACCGGCGAGCCCGAATACATGATCCCGCTCGGCGACGAGACGCCGGAGGGCTGGATCACCACGGGCTATCCGTGGGAGACCATCGCCACCCCCGGCCACCGGGAATTCGTGGCCGCCTACCGGGCCCGGTTCTCCGACACGCCGCGGCTCGGCTCGCTCCTCGGCTACGTCGTGGTCCACATGATCCGCGACCTCCTGGAGACGGCGAAGTCCACCGACACGGAGGCGCTGATCGCCGCCCTCGAGGGGCTGACCTCCGAGACCATCGCCGGGAAGGTCACGATGCGCGCCCTCGACCACCAATCGACGCTCGGCGCCTGGATCGGCGAGACGGCCCTCGACGGGCGCAAGGGCACGATGCGCAATGTCCGCTACGCGGACGGGGCGGATTACCTGTTTCCCGAGGCGGAGGTGAGGGCGGCCCGCAAGGCCTGACCCGGGATGCCGGACCCCCCTCCCGGCCGGGAGGAGGGGACACGATGAGCGACGCGAGCGCATGGACCCTTCCTTCCTCGTCCTGCAAGCCCTGTCCGGCCTCGCCAGCGCCGCGTCGCTGTTCGTGATCGCCTCGGGCCTGACCCTGGTCTTCGGCGTCACCCGCATCGTGAACTTCGCGCACGGCTCCTTCACGATGCTCGGGGCCTACCTGGCGGTCTCGCTCGTCCCGCGCCTCCTCGACCTGAGCTACACGCCCGCCTCCTTCTTCCTCGGCGTGCTGCTCGCGGCCCTCCTCGTCGGGCTGATCGGCGTCGCGGTGGAGGTGCTGCTGCTGCGCCGCCTCTACCGGGTGCCCGAACTGTTCCAGCTCCTCGCCACCTTCGGCGTGGTGCTGATCGTCGAGGATCTGGTGCTGGCGATCTGGGGGCCGGTCGACCTCGCCGGGCCGCGGGCGCCCTCCCTGCGCCACGGCGTCGAGATCCTGGGCCAGCGCTTCCCGGCCTACGACCTCGTGCTGATCGGGATCGGGCCGGCCCTGCTCGGGCTGCTCTGGCTCCTGATGCACCGCACCCGCTTCGGCATCCTGATCCGCGCCGCCACCCAGGACCGCGACATGGTCGGGGCGCTCGGCGTCAACCAGGCGCGGCTCTTCACCCTCACGCTGTTCCTCGGCGCGGCTCTGGCCGGGCTCGGCGGCGCGCTGCAGATCCCCCGCGTGCCGGCCAACGGCCACATGGACCTCGCGGTGATCACCGACGCCTTCGTGGTCACGGTGATCGGCGGCATGGGCTCGGTGCCGGGCGCCTTCCTCGCTGCCCTGCTGATCGGCGAATTGCAGGCCTTCGGCATCCTGCTCCTGCCCAAGGCCACCCTGGTCCTCGTCTTCGCCCTGATGGCAGTGGTGCTGGTGGTCAAGCCCTGGGGCCTGCTCGGCCGGCCCGAGATCGCCGCGTCGGGCCGCTTGCCCGAGGGCATCCTGCACCTGCGGCCCTTCCGCCCCGCCGAGGCGGCGCTGACCGGGCTCGCGGTCGCGGCCCTGCTGGCGGTCCCGCTCGTCGGCGACGCCTACCTCGTCAAGGTCGCGACCGAGATCCTGGTCTTCGCGCTCGCCGCCTTCTCGCTGCAATTCCTGGTCGGCGTCGGCGGCCTCGTCTCCTTCGGCCACGCCGCCTATTTCGGCCTCGGCGCCTACGCGGCCGGGCTCCTCGTCACCGGGCCGCTGCGGGCGCCGATGGAGCTCGCGCTCCTCGCCGCGCCGCTCGCGGGCGCGCTCGGGGCCGCCCTGTTCGGCTTCTTCATCGTCCGGCTGTCGGGGATCTACCTCGCCATGCTGACCCTGGCCTTCGCGCAGATCGTCTACGCGATCGGCTTCCAGTGGGTGGAGGTGACGGGGGGCGACAACGGCCTCGTCGGCGTCTGGCCCTCCGCCTGGGCCGCCGGCCGCACCACCTACTTCTACCTCGTGGCGGCCGCGACCCTCGCGTGCATCGCGGCGCTGCGCCGGATCGTCTTCGCGCCCTTCGGCTACGGCCTGCGGGCCGCCCGCGATTCCGCCACCCGCGCCGAGGCGATCGGGCTCGACACCCGCACGCATCGCTGGCTCGCCTTCACCCTGGCGGGCGGCGCGGCCGGCCTCGCCGGGGGGCTCTACGCCTTCCAGAAGGGCTCGATCGACCCGACCCTCGCGGCGATCCCGACCTCGATCGACTTCCTGGTCATGGTGCTGGTCGGCGGCATCCGCACCCTGATGGGTCCCCTGGTCGGGGCGGGCTTCTTCCACGCGCTCAAGGACGCGGTGATGCCGCTCGCGGCCTATTGGCGCCTGCTGCTCGGCCTCGCCATCATCGCCACCGTGCTGGCCCTGCCGCACGGCCTCGCCGGGGCGGCCGACCTCCTGCGCCGGCGCCGCCGGCCCGTCCCCGCGGAGGCGCGCGCGTGACCCTGCTCGCCGTCGACCGCCTGACCAAGTCCTTCGGCGGGGTCGCCGCCGCCCGGGACGTGTCCTTCACGCTGGCGGCGGGCGAGATGCTGGCGATCATCGGCCCGAACGGGGCGGGCAAATCCACCACCTTCAACATGGTGGGCGGGCAGCTGAGGCCCAATTCCGGCCGCGTGACCCTGGCGGGGCGGGACGTCACCGGCCTGCCGGCCCGGGCGATCGGGCGGGCCGGGGTCGGGCGCACCTTCCAGGTCGCCCAGACCTTCGTGTCGATGAGCGTCGCCGAGAACGTCCAGATGGCGCTCGTCGCGCATCGCGGCCGCAGCCGGGCGCTCTTCGCCGACGCGCGCCGCCTGTACCGGGACGACGCGCTCGCTCTCCTCGGCGAGGTCGGGCTCGGGGCGGAGGCCGACCGGCCGGTGGCCGAACTCGCCTACGGCGACGTGAAGCGGGTGGAGCTCGCGGTGGCGCTGGCCGCGCGGCCGAAGCTCCTGCTGATGGACGAGCCCACCGCCGGCATGGCGCCGCGCGAGCGCGGCGGCCTGATGGCCCTCACCGCCCGCCTCGCCCGCGGCCAGGGCATCGGGGTGCTCTACACCGAGCACGACATGGAGGCGGTGTTCGGCCATGCCGATCGGGTGCTGGTCCTGGTGCGCGGCGAGATCATCGCCGCCGGGCCGCCCGAGGCGGTGCGGGCCGACGCCCGGGTGCGCCAGGTCTATCTCGGCGAGGCGGGGAGTGCCGCGGCCCTGCGCGCCCGCCGGGAGGTGGCCTGATGGAGGCGCTCCTCGACGTGACCGGGCTTCGCGCCGCCTACGGGCAGGCAGAGGTGCTGTTCGGCGTGACGCTCAGCCTGCGCCGCGGCGAGGTGGCGGCGCTGATGGGGCGCAACGGGGCCGGGAAATCCACGACCCTCAAGGCGATCATGGGGCTCCTGGTGCCGACGGCAGGCCGCGTCGCCTTCGAGGGCCGCGCCGTGACCGGCTGGGAGCCCTTCCGCATCGCCCGCCTCGGCCTCGGCTACGTGCCGGAGGAGCGGCGCATCTTCACGGATCTCTCGGTCGAGGAGAACCTGGAGGTCGGCCGCAAGGGCCCGACCGACGGGCGGGCGCCCTGGACCCTGGAGCGCCTGTTCGCGATCTTCCCCAACCTCGCCGAGATGCGCCGCCGCCGGGCCTCGGCCATGTCGGGGGGCGAGCAGCAGATGCTCACCATCGCCCGCACCCTGATGGGCAACCCGCACGCGGTCCTCCTCGACGAGCCCTCCGAGGGGCTGGCGCCGGTCATCGTCGAGCAGATGGCCGAGGCGGTGCTGCGCATGAAGCGGGAGGGGCTGGCGGTGCTGCTCTCCGAGCAGAACCTGACCTTCGCGGCGGCGGTCTGCGACCGGGCCTTCGTGATCGAGAAGGGCGCGGTCCGCTTCGAGGGCGCGATGGCCGAGCTGGAGGCGAACGAGGCGGTGCGGGACGCGTACCTGACGGTGTGAGGCGGGGAAGGCGGGGCGGGACCGCGCGGCGGGACCGTTCGTAGACGAACGATCGGGGTTGCGGGATGGCCGGTCACGGAACGGGAACGGGATGCGCGACGGGCCGACGGGGCCGCGCGGGCGGAGCCGCCCGATGAGGCGCGTCGCCGGCATCGATGTCGGGGGCACCTTCACGGACCTCCTCCTCACCGAGACCGGGCCGGACGGGACCCTGCGGGTGCGGCTCGCCAAGGTGCCGACCACGGCGCGCAACCAGGCCGAGGGCGTGCTCGCCGCGATCGCGGCGGCCGGGACCGCGCCCGCCGCCCTCGACCTCGTCATCCACGGCACCACCGCCACCACCAACGCGGTGCTGGAGCGCAAGACCGCCCGGGTCGGGCTCGTCACCACGGCGGGGTTCCGGGACGTGCTCGAACTCGGCCGCCGCACCCGGCCGAAGCCCTACGGTCTGTTCGGCACCTTCGAGCCGCTGATCCCCCGCGAGCTGCGCCGCGAGGTGCCCGAGCGCATGCGGGCGGACGGGCAGGTGCACATCCCCCTCGACGAGGCGGCCGTGGAGGCGGCCGTGCGGGCGCTCCTGGCCGAGGGCTGCGAGGCCCTCGTCATCCACTTCCTGCACGCCTACGCCAACCCGGCCCACGAGCGGCGGGCGGGCGAGATCGCCCGGGCGCTGTGGCCCAACCCCTACGTCACCCTCGGCCACGCGCTCCTGTCGGAGTTCCGCGAGTACGAGCGCGGCACCACCGCGGCGGTCAACGCCGCCGTGCAGCCGATCCTCGACCGCTACCTGCGCCGCCTGCAGGACGAACTCGGGGCGGGGGCTTCGCCCGCGACCTCCTCGTGATGAACGGCAACGGCGGCACGGTGCCGGCCGCCCGGGTGGTCGAGGCGGCCGCCAAGACCGTGATGTCGGGCCCGGCCTCCGGCGTGATGGCCGCCGCCGCGACGCTCGCGCAGGCGGGCCTGTCGAACGCCGTCACGTACGACATGGGCGGCACCTCGACCGACGTCGCCCTGATCGCCGGCGGCGTGCCGGAAGTCTCGGCGGAACTGACCCTCGCCTACGGCCTGCCCATCCACCTGCCGATGGTGGACGTGCACACGGTCGGGGCCGGCGGCGGCTCGATCGCCGCGGTGAACCGGGCCGGGATGCTGCAGGTCGGCCCCGAGAGCGCCGGCTCCGAGCCCGGCCCGGTCGGCTACGGGCGCGGCGGCGCGCGGCCCACGGTGACGGACGCCAACCTCGTGCTCGGCCGCCTCGACCCCGAGGGGCTCACCGCCGTGCGGGAGCGCGTTCCCCTCGGGGCGATCCGCGACGCCTTCGCGCGCGACCTCGCCCGCCCCCTCGGCCTCTCCGTCGAGGAGGCGGCCGCGGCGGTGATCCGGCTCGGCAACGTCCACATGGCGGGGGCGATCCGGATGGTCTCCCTCGCCCGCGGCTACGACCCGCGCGACTTCGTGCTCTTCGCCTTCGGGGGGGCCGGGCCGCTCCACGCGGTGGCGCTGGCGCGCGAACTCGGCATCCCGGAGGTGCTGGTGCCGGCCCGCCCCGGCCTCACCAACGCCCTCGGCTGCCTGGTGGCGGACCTGCGCCAGGACCGGGTCAACACCCTCAACCGCCCCCTCGACGGCCTCGCCATGGACGAGGTCCGCGCCGTGCTGGCCGCGCAGGAGGCGCAGGCGCGCGCGCTGATCGAGGCCGAGCGGGCCGAGATCGAGGCGGTCACGGTGACCTACGGCGCCGACATGCAGTTCCGCGGCCAGACCCACCTGATCCGGGTCGCGCTGCCGCGGCCCGACCTCGGCCGCGCGGCGCTGCAGGAGCTGTTCGAGGCCGCCTATTTCCGGCGCTTCCAGGTCCGGCTGCCGGAGATCCGCGCCGTCCTCGTCAACCTCGTCACCTCGGTGATCGGCCGCCGCCGCGCCTTCCCGCTCGGGAGCCTGCTCGATCCCGCCGCGCGCACCGACCTCGCGGGGGCCCGGCTCGGGACCCGGCCCCTCCACGCCGAGGGGCGCTGGCACGAGGCCGCCATCTACGCCCGCGAGCGCCTGCCCGAGGGCGCGCGCATCGCCGGTCCGGCCGTCATCCAGCAGGTCGACGCCACCACGGTGATCGAGCCCGGCGCGCACGCGACCGTCGACGCCATCGGCAACCTGAGGATCCGCGCATGAGCGCCCTCGACCCCCTCACCCTGGCGGTGATCCAGGCGGGATTGCAGCAGGTCTGCAACGAGATGGACATCGCCTTCTCGCGCTCGGCCTTCTCGCCGGTGATCGCGGAGGCCGACGACCGCTCGGACGGCATCTACGACCGCGACACCGGCGCGCTCATCGCCCAGGGCGAGTACGGGCTGCCGGTCTTCGTCGGCACGATGCAGCACTCGACCGGCGAGCTGATCCGGCTGATCCGCGAGGGCCGGGCCGGCGCCCCGGAGCCCGGCGACGTCTACATCGTCAACGACCCCTACCTGGGCGGCACGCACCTGATGGACGTGCGCTTCGTGCGCCCGGTCTTCGTCGAGGGCGAGCTGTTCTGCTGGCTCCAGAATACCGGCCACTGGCCGGATATCGGCGGCATGGTGCCGGGCGGCTTCTCGGCCCACGCCACCGAGGTCGAGCAGGAGGGGCTGCGCCTGCCCCCGGTCAAGCTGTTCAAGCGCGGCGCGATGGATCCGGAGATCTTCTCCATCATCACCTCGAACATCCGCGTCGCGGACCAGCGGATCGGCGACATCCGGGCCCAGGCCGCGTCCCTCGCGGTCGGCGAGGCCCGGCTGCGGGAGCTCCTGGAGAAGGTCGGCCGCGCCACCCTCGACGCGGCGATCCGCGAGATCCGCATCCGCTCGGCCGAGCGGATGCGGGCCGAGATCCGCCGCATCCCGGACGGCACCTACGCCAGCGAGGCCTTCGTCGATTCGGACGGGGTGGTGGACGCGCCTTTGCGCATCGCCCTCACGCTGACCAAGCGGGACGACACCCTGCACTTCGACTTCTCCGGCTCCTCGCCGCCGTGCCGGGGGCCGATGAACTCGGTCCTGGCGACCACCGTCTCGTCGGTCTACCTCGCGGTGAAGCACGTCTTCCCGGACGTGCCGATCAATGCCGGCACCTTCGAGCCCCTGGTGATCCGCCGGCCCGAGGGGACCTTCCTGGATGCCCGCTACCCGCGCCCGGTCTCGGGCTGCGCCGCGGAGGTGAGCCAGCGCATCGCGGAAGCCGTGTTCCTGGCCCTGGTCCAGGCGATCCCCGACCGGGTGACGGCGGCGCCGGCCGGCACCTCGGGCAATTTCGCCCTCGGCGGCTTCGACCCGCAGAAGCAATCCCCCTACGTCATGTACCAGATCACCGGCGGCGGCTACGGCGGCAATGCCGCGCATGACGGGCTGTCGAACGGCTGCTCGACCATCGGCATCTCGAAGACCGCGCCCGTCGAGGTGATGGAGCAGTATTACCCGGTGCTGTTCCGCCGCTTCGCGCTGCGGGAGGGCTCGGGCGGGGCCGGCGCGCACAGGGGCGGCTTCGGCGTGCATTACGAGGTCGAATTGCTGCGCGGGGAGGCGCGGGCCTCCTTCGTGATGGATCACGGCCGCTTCGGCCCGCCCGGGGTGCGCGGCGGCGGCGACGGGGCGCCGAACGTGGTGCGCATCCACCGCGACGGGGAGACCTTCACGCCGGCCCACCTGTCGAAGGACCAGAACATCGCCATCCGGGCCGGCGACCGGGTCGAGATCATGACCCCCGGGGGAGGGGGCTACGGCGATCCGCGGGAGCGCGATCCGGCCCTGATCGCGCGGGACGTGCGGCGCGGCTACTACACGGCCGAGGAGGCCGAGGCGCTGTGGGGGAGGCGGGAATGAGGGCGGGATCTCCGATGCGCGGCATTCCGGTCTCCCGCCCGCCGGCCGCGGAGGCCGCCTGATGCGCTACTTCCGCCCCACCACCCTCGCGGAGGCCCTGGCGATCCGCCGCGCGCAGGCCGTCACGGTTCTGGCCGGCGGCACCGACCTCTACCCGGCCGCCGCCTCCCGGCGGGCCTGGGGCGACCCCGCGCAGCCCGACATCCTCGACATCTCCGCCATCCCCGAACTGCGCGGCATCGCCGAGGAGGGCGGCCACTGGCGCATCGGGGCGCTCGCGACCTGGACCGACCTGATCCGCGCCGACCTGCCGCCCCTCCTCGACGGGCTCAAGCGGGCGGGCCGGGCGGTCGGAGGGGTGCAGATCCAGAACCGGGGCACCCTCGTCGGCAATGCCTGCACGGCCTCGCCGGCGGGGGACGGCATCCCGAACCTGCTCGCCCTCGACGCGGTCTTCGAGGTCTCCGGCCGGGACGTCCCGGCGCGGGATTTCTTCACCGGCTACCGGACCAATGCGGTCGGGCCGCAGGACCTCGTCACGGCGATCCGCATCCCGAAGCGCGCCGGGCGCGGCCATTTCGAGAAGCTCGGGGCGCGGCGCTACCTCGTGATCTCCATCGCCATGGCGGCCCTCGCGGTCGAGACCGGGCCGGACGGGCGCGTCCGGGAGGCCCGGATCGCGGTCGGCGCCTGCGGGCCGGTGGCGCGCCGCCTCACCGCCCTCGAGGCCGATCTGCGCGGGGTGCCCCTGGCGGCGGCGCCCGGCCTCGTCGCCGCCCATCACCTCGCGGATCTCGCGCCGATCGACGACGTGCGGGCGAGCGCCGCCTACCGGCGCGCCGCCGCCCGTGCCCTGGTGGCGGACGGCCTCTCCGCCCTGATCGAGACCGACCGGAGGGCTGCCTGATGCGCGTCACGCTCCTCGTCAACGGCGTCTCCCACGTCGTCGAGGCGCCGCCCCTGGCGACCCTCGCCGACACGCTGCGCGAGCGCCTGCACCTCACCGGCACCAAGATCGGCTGCGAGGCCGGCGATTGCGGCACCTGCACGGTGCTCCTCGACGGCGAGCAGGTCTGCGCCTGCCTGGTGCCGATCGCCCAGGCCGAGGGCCGCGCCGTGACCACCATCGAGGGCCGCGACCCCGAGGGCTGGATCGACCGGCTGCGCGAGGCCTTCCTGGCCCGCGGGGCGGCGCAATGCGGGATCTGCACCCCGGCCATGATCCTCGCGGCCGCGGACGGCCTGCGGCGCCAGCCGCGGCCGGACCGGCGCGCGATCGAGGACGCGATCGGCGGCGTGCTCTGCCGCTGCACCGGCTACGCGGCGATCGTCGAGGCGATCATGGACGTGGCCCGCGGCGGCGGCGCCGCCGCGCCCGCGCCGGAACCCGGCGCCGCGGTCGGAACCCGGATGGCGCGCGTCGACGGCCGGCCGAAGGTCGAGGGCACCGACCTGTTCGGCGCCGACCACCAGCCCGAGGGCGCGCTCTGGCTGCGCCTCGTGCGCGCGCCGCACGCCGCCGCCCGCTTCACCCTCGGGGAGCTCGCCCCCGTCCTCGCCCGGCATCCGGGCCTCGCCCGCATCCTCACCGCCCGCGACATCCCGGGCGAGAATTCCTTCGGGGTCTTCCCCCACATCAAGGACCAGCCGGTCCTGGCGGACGGCCTCGTGCGGATGCGCGGCGATCCGGTCGCGGCGCTGGTCGGCAGCCGCGAGGCCGTCGAGGGCTTCCCCGATTCCGACCTTCCGATCGCCTACGCGCTGCTCCCGGCCCTCTCCGGCACCGCGGCGGCGCTCGCCCCCGGCGCCCCGTCCCTGCACGCTTGCGTCCCCGACAACGTGCTCACCCACGGCAGGCTGACCCGCGGCGACGTCGAGGCCGGCCACGCCGAGGCCGCCGCCACCGCCTCGGGCAGCTTCGAGACCGCCTTCGTCGAGCACGCCTACCTGGAGCCCGAGGCCGGCTTCGCGCGCCGGGTCGGCGAGCGCATCGAGGTGACCGCCTGCACCCAGGCCCCGGTGATGGACCAGGAGGACGTCGCCCGCGTCCTCGGCCTGCCCGCGGCCGCGGTGCGGATCGTGCCCACCGCCTGCGGCGGCGGCTTCGGCGGCAAGCTCGACGTCTCGCTGCAGCCGATCCTGGCGGTCGCGGCCTGGCTGACCGGGCGCCCGGTGCGGATGGTCTTCACGCGCACCGAGAGCATGGCCGCGACCACCAAGCGCCATCCGGCGACGATCCGCGCCCGGCTCTCGGCGGATGCGCGGGGGCGCTTCACCGCCTTCGAGCTCGACGCCGATTTCAACACCGGCGCCTACGCCTCCTGGGGGCCGACGGTCGCCAACCGGGTGCCGGTCCACGCGCCCGGCCCCTACCGGGTGGCGCATGTCCGCAACCGCACCCGGGCCGTCTACACCAACGACACCCCGGCCGGCGCCTTCCGGGGCTTCGGCGTGCCCCAGGCCACGATCGCGGCCGAGACGCTGATCGACGACCTCGCCCGGGATCTCGGGATCGACCGCTGGACCATCCGGCGCCGCAACGCCCTCGACCACGGCGACGCGACGGCGTCCGGGCAGGTGCTGCACGCCTCGGCCGGCCTGCCGCAATGCCTCGATGCCCTGCGCGACGATTTCTTCCGGCTCGTCGCCGAGGCCGAGGCCGCCAATGCCGGGGGCGGCCGGATCCGGCGCGGGGTCGGGCTCGCCTGCATGTGGTACGGCTGCGGCAACACCTCGATGTCGAATCCGTCGCGGATGCGCATCGCGCTCGGGCCGGACGGCGCGCTCACCCTCCTCAACGGCGCCGTCGATATCGGGCAGGGCTCCTCCACGGTGCTGCTCCAGATCGCCGCCGACGCGCTCGGGCTGCCGCCGGACCGCTTCCGCCAAGTGGTCGGCGACACGGACCTGACCTACGACGCGGGGAAGACCTCGGCCTCCCGCCAGACCTTCGTGTCGGGCAACGCGGCGCGGCGCGCCGGGGAGGATCTGCGGCGGCGCATCCTGGCGCTCGCCAATGCGGGGCCGGCGGCGCGGCTCTCCCTCGACGGGGCCTGGCTCACCATCGCGGACGGGCCGGCGAGCCGCCGCATCGACCTCGCGCGCCTGACCCCCGACGCCACCGGCGCGGTGCTGGCCGGCGAGGGCTGGTACGACCCGCCGACCACGGCGCTCGACGCCGAGGGCCAGGGCATCCCCTACGCCACCTACGGCTTCGCCGCGCAGCTCGCGGAGGTCGCGGTCGACACGGTGCTGGCCACCGTGCGGGTGAGCCGGATCATCGCCGCGCACGATGTCGGGCGGGCGATCAACCCGACCCTGGTCGAGGGCCAGATCCACGGCGGCATCGCGCAGGGCCTCGGCCTCGCCCTGATGGAGGAGTTCATCCCCGGCCGCACCGAGAACCTGCACGACTACCTGATCCCGACCGTCGGCGACGTGCCGGAGATCGCGGTGCGGATCATCGAGGATCCCGACCCGGAAGGCCCCTACGGCGCCAAGGGTGTCGGCGAGCCGGCCCTGGTGGCGACCGCGCCCGCGATCCTGTCGGCCATCCGCCACGCCACCGGGGCGCGGCTCACCCGGGTGCCGGTGCTGCCGCACCGGCTGCACGCGGCGCTCAACCGGAGGGAGGCGGCGGAATGAGACTCGCAGGCGCGCCCGCGCCGTCCGGACCCCGGCCGCACCGCGCCCGGAGCCGGCCATGAGCGCCGATCCCCTCTCCCCGGACGCCCGCGCGAACAAGTTCGGCGCCGCCGAGGGCGACGGCATCGTGCGCTGCGATGCCTGCCCGGTGCTGTGCCGGATCCGGCCCGGGCGCGCCGGCGCCTGCGCGCGCTACGCCAACCGCGACGGGCGGCTCGTGCGCACCGACCCGGTCGTGCTCCTGCACGACACCGTCGAGGCGGGCGGCCGGCTGGTGCCGTTCGGGGCCGCCGCCTGGGACGGGCACGGGGCCGATCCGGCCCGAACCTTCGTGACCGGGATCGGCGCGGGCACGACCTATCCGGACTACAAGCCCGCCCCCTTCATCGTCGCGAGCGAGCACGAGGGCGTCGAGACCGTCACGGTCGTGACCGAGGGCATCTTCAGCTATTGCGGCGTGAAGGTGAAGATCGACACCGACCGCCATCTCGGGCCCGAGCGCGCCGCGGTCCGGGCCGGCGCCGAGGAGGTCGGCCACGTCACCACCGCCGAGTACGGCTCGCAGATGCTCTCGATCGGGGGCGTGCGCCACCTGACCGGCGGCTCCAAGAAGGAGGGGCAGGTCACCTGCGAGACGCTGCTCGCCCTCTGCTCCGGCGCGCCGGCGACGCTCGCCATCGACGGGGGCCACGCGGTCGTGGTCCAGGCCGGCCGCGCGCCGATCGTCGACGGCGTGCCGGAGCGCCGCATGCGGGTCGGCTGCGGCTCGGCCACGGTCGGCATCTTCGCCCGCCAGTGGCTCGGCCACGCCGACGAGGTCATCGTCGTGGACGACCACATCACCGGGGTCCTGACCGAGCATCAGGCCGGCAAGGTGCTGGGCATGCGCCCCGCGGGGATCCGCGTGCGGGGCCGGCGCTCGACGCCGGGGCGCTACTTCCAGGTGGCGAATCCCGGCACCGGCTGGGGCGGCACCGACATCGCCGACCCACTCGCCATCATCCAGGCGATCGATCCGGCCGTGGCCTGGCCGGGCCTGCGGCTGCTGATGACCTCGACCACCGGCGAGCACGCCCTCTGGCTCGTCCTCGACGAGCGCCTCACCCCGGTCCCGGCCGAGATGCCGCCGGCGATCCGCGCGGTGGTCGCGCGCATCGGCGAGAATTGCGAGCCCTCCCTCTGCACGGTGCTGTTCGTGGCCGGCGCGGGCGGGTCCCTGCGGGCGGGGGTGACCGAGAACCCGGTGCGCCTCACCCGCTCGGTCGCCTCGGGCGAGACCCGCGTGACCATGGGCGGCGCGCCGGTCACGGTCTGGCCGGGCGGGGGCATCACCGTGATGGCGGACGTCACGCGCCTGCCCGGCAACGCCTTCGGCGCCGTGCCGACGCCCGCGCTCGTCGCCCCGATCGAGTTCACCCTGCCGCGCGCCCTCTACGCCGATCTCGGCGGCCACCTGGGCGAGGTCGTCGCCATGGCGGACCTCCTGCGGGAGGTGGGGCCGGGCGCCCGCCACGAGGCGTGGCGGCCGGACAATCCCTGGCCCGCCCGCCCCGCCGCGAAGGGAGGGGGGCCGTGAGCGAGCCCCGGCGCCGCGAGGGGCTGCGCGTCGACCCGGAGGCGGTGCGGATCTACCGGCTCGAGGAGCAGATCGGCTACCTGATCCGCCGGGCGCACCAGCGCGCCTCGGCGATCTTCGAGAGCGTGATGCGCGACTTCGACGTGACGCCGGTGCAGTTCGCCGCCCTGGCGAAGCTCCACGACCTCGGGCCGACCTCGCAGAACCAGCTCGGGCGGCAGGTCGGCATCGATCCGGCGACGATGAACGGGGTGGCCCGCCGGCTCGCCGCCCGCGGCCTCCTGCGGCCCTCCCCCGACCCGGACGATGCCCGCCTCGTGCGCCTCGCCCTGACGGCGGAGGGGCGCGGCGTGGTCGAGGCCATGAAGAACCGGGGCGCCGAGGTCACGGCCCGCACCCTCGATCCCCTGACCCAGGCGGAGGCGAAGGATCTCACCCGCCTCCTCGCCAAGCTCGGCTGAGCGCCGTGGAGGGGCCGCGCGTCCAGGCGCTGCCCGGCGGGCGGGTCCACCTCCAGCACGGGCCGATCGACGTGGTGCTGCGGGCCCACGGCGCCGAGGCGGCGGTGCGGGAGGCCTACCGGGCGGCGGCGGCGCGCTTCGCGCCGCTGCTCGGCGAACTCGTCGCCGAATTGCCGGCCCTGCGCCGGCCGATGCGCGCGCGGCCGCGCGTCGAGGGGGCGGTGGCGCGCCGCATGGTGGCGGCCTGCCGCCCGCACCGGGAGTTCCTCACCCCCATGGCGGCCGTGGCCGGGGCGGTGGCGGACGAACTCCTCGCCGCCATGCTGGCCGCGGCGCCCCTCGCCAAGGCCTTCGTCAACGACGGCGGCGACATCGCCCTCCACCTCGCCGAGGGCGAATCGATCGCGGTGGGCGTGGCGGGGGATTTCTCCCGCGGCCCGGTGCCGGCGCTGAACGGCCGGGTGCGGCTCTCGCACGCGGACGGGATCGGGGGGCTCGCGACCTCCGGGCGGCAGGGCCGCTCCTTCTCGCGCGGCATCGCCGATTCGGTGACGGTCCTCGCCCGCGACGCGGCCGCGGCGGACGCGGCCGCGACGCTCATCGCCAACGCGGTCGACCTCAAGGGCCATCCCGGCATCCGCCGCGCGCCGGCCGACAGCCTCGATCCCGATTCGGATCTCGGCGCGCGGCTCGTCACGGTGGGGGTCGATCCGCTGCCGCCCGAGGCGGTGGCGGCGGCGCTGGAGGCGGGCCGCGCCCGCGCCGCCGCGATGCGCGCCGCCGGCCTGATCCGCGACGCCGCCCTGATGCTGCAGGGGCGGAGCGTCGTCCTCGGCGGGATCGGGCGGATCGGCGCGGGCGCCTGAGCGGCGCGGTCGATCCACCTATCGCAGCTGCTCCAGGTTCTTGGCGGCCGCGAGGTTGCCGTTGGCCTTGGCTTGGCTGAACCAGGCCCGCGCCTGGGCGAGGTCCCTCGGCACGCCCGCGCCGCGCGCGTAGGCCACGCCGAGGGCGTTCTGGGCGGCGGCGTTGCCGTTGCGCGCCGCGCGCTGGTACCAGGAGACCGCCTCGGCCGGGTTGGCCGCCACGCCGTTGCCCTGGTCGTACATCGTGCCGAGATAGTACTGCGCGAGCGGCTGGTTCTGCTGCGCGGCGCGCTGGAGCAGGGGCAGGGCCGCGGCCGGATCGCGGGGCCCGCCCGTGCCCAGGAGCAGCGCCTCGCCGGTCCTGGCCTGCCCCAGCGGGTCGCCGTGCTCCGCGGCGCGGCGATAGAGGGCGAGGGCCTGGCCCGGGTCGCGGGGCAGGCCGGTGCCGGTCTCGTAGGCCGCGCCGAGTTCGGCCTCCGCGAACCCGTCGCCCGCCTCGGCGGCGCGGCGGAACCATTGCAGGGACAGGCCGCGGTCGGCCGGCACGCCGGACCCGTCGCGGTAGGCGAGGCCCATGCGCCGCTGCGCGAAGGTGTTGCCCTGGTCCGCCGCCTTCTGGAACCAGGACACCGCCTCCTTCGGGTCCATCGGCTTGCCGTCGCCGGTGAGGAAGGCGTAGCCGAGCCGGGCCTGGGCCTCCGCGTCGCCCCGTCCCGCCGCCCGGGCGAGGTGCTCCATCGCCTGGGCCTTGTTGGCGGCGATGCCGCGCCCCTCCAGCAGGTGCACCCCGAGCAGCCGCTCGGCCCCGGCATTCCCCTGCGCGGCGGCCTTCTGGTACCAGCCCACCGCCGCGGCCTGATCGGCGGGGAGCCCGCCGAGCCCCCGCTCGTAGGCCCAGCCGAGCTCGGCCTGCGCGAAGGCGTCCCCCGCCTCCGCGGCCCGGCGGAACCACGACGCGGCGCGGGCCGGATCGGCCGCCATGCCGACGCCGCGCTGCGCCGCGAGGCCGGCGAGGCGCTGGGCCGGCACGACGCCCTGCTGCGCCGCCTTCTCGATCCAGGGCAGGGAGGCGGCCGGGTCGGCCGGCACGCCGCCGATACCCCAGTAGAGCGCGTTGCCGAGGTTGAACTGCGCCGCCGCGTGGCCCTGCTCGGCCGCGGCCCGGTAATGCGCCAGCGCTTGGCGCATGTCCGGCGCCGTGGTGGCGCGCCGCAGCGAGAGGGTCGGATCGAACAGGGTGCCGAGGCTGAACTGCGCCTCCGCGCCGCCCTCCGCCGCCGCCGCCCGCAGCTGCGCGAGCGCGGCCGGGTCGCCGAGGGCGCGGTCGCGCAGGGCCGTGCTCTCCGGGCCGGTGAGCGGCGCCTTCGGGCGCGCCCAGGGGGCGGCCGGCTCGGGGACGGGGAGCGCGCCGCCGAGGACGAGCCAGCCGGCGGCGAGCAGGGCCGCGGCCTGCGGCCAGATGATCCAGGCCCCGCGGTACCAGGGATCGCCGCTCCACAGGAGCGCGTGCTTGAGGGCGAGGGACGAGCCGGCCATGCCGTCAGCTCCTCATGCCGATGGCCGCGTCCAGGTCCGCCGCCTCGATCCGGCGCAGGTCGGCCTCGGGCTCGCGGGCGAGCCGCACGGCCTGGGCCTCGCGGGCGCGCTCCAGCAGCGTGCGCATCGCGCGGGCGTTGCCCCAATCCTCGCGCCTGGCATTCTCGGCGAGCCAGCCGGACAGCCGCGGCCCGAGCGGGTCGGGCAGCGCGTAGGCCTGGGCCGCCGCCATGCGCCGGAGGATCTCCTCCAGCTCCGCGACCGAGTAGGCCGGGAAATCGATGGTCTTGGTGAAGCGGCTGGCGAGGCCCGGATTGGTGCCGATGAACCGGCGCATCTCGCTCGGGTAGCCCGCCACGATCACGATGATGCGGTCGCGGTGGTCCTCCATGAACTTCAGCAGCGTGTCGATCGCCTCGCGCCCGAACGAGCCGCCCTCCTGCCCGTCGGCGAGGGCGTAGGCCTCGTCGATGAACAGGATGCCGTCGAGCGCCTCCTTGCACTTGTCCAGGGTCTTGGTGGCGGTCTGGCCGACGTAGCCGGCCACCAGCCCCGCGCGGTCCGTCTCGACGAGGTGGCCCTTGCGCAGGACGCCGACGCCCCGGAAGATCTCGCCGAGCGCGCGCGCGACCTGGGTCTTGCCGACCCCGGGCGGGCCGGTGAACACCATGTGCAGGCTCATGGCCGAGACCGGCAGGCCCTGCTCGCGCCGCTTCTGCTCGACCTGCAGCCGGGAGATCAGGGTGTTGACCTCCTCCTTCACCGGCGCGAGGCCCACCATCGCGTCGAGGTCGGCCAGCGCCGCCTCGGCCGGGCGGGCGCCCTGCGCCCGGGTCGGCACGCGCAGCAGCGGCAGCGGCGCGGTCGCCTGCCGGGCCTGGCCGGGGAGGGCGAAGCCGAGCGCGCTCTGGAAATCCTCGATCTCGATCCGGGAGAGATCGGCCTGCGGCTGGCCGGCGATGCGCAGCGCCTGGGCCTCGCGGGCCTTCTCCAAGAGGGTGCGCATCTCGCGGGCATTGCCCCAATCCTCGCGCCTGGCGTTCTCGGCGAGCCAGCCGGACAGCCGCGCCTCGATGTCCTCGGGCAGCTGGAAGGATTGCTTGGCCGCCATGGCGCGCAGGATCGCCCCCAGCTCGGCCGGGTCGTAGGCCGGGAAGGCGATGGTCTTGGTGAAGCGGCTGGCGAGGCCCGGATTGGTGCCGATGAACCGGCGCATCTCGCTCGGGTAGCCCGCCACGATCACGATGATGCGGTCGCGGTGGTCCTCCATGAACTTCAGCAGCGTGTCGATCGCCTCGCGCCCGAACGAGCCGCCCTCCTGCCCGTCGGCGAGGGCGTAGGCCTCGTCGATGAACAGGATGCCGTCGAGCGCCTCCTTGCACTTGTCCAGGGTCTTGGTGGCGGTCTGGCCGACGTAGCCGGCCACCAGCCCCGCGCGGTCCGTCTCGACGAGGTGGCCCTTGCGCAGGACGCCGACGCCCCGGAAGATCTCGCCGAGCGCGCGCGCGACCTGGGTCTTGCCGACCCCGGGCGGGCCGGTGAACACCATGTGCAGGCTCATCGGCGCGCCGGCATGGCCCTGCTCGCGCCGCTTCTGCTCGACCTGCAGCCGGGAGATCAGCTTGTTGACCTCCTCCTTCACCGGCGCGAGGCCGATCATCCCGTCGAGTTCGTCGAGGGCGTCCTGGATCGGGCGCACCGGCGGCTTCTGGGAGGTGCGCAGGAGCCGCAGCGAGCCGACGGCCGCCCCGCCCGTGGCGAGGAGCACGTCCTGGCTCTGCGCGAGCCGGGCCGCCACGTAGGTGAGGGCCGCGCCCGCCGCCAGGATCGCCAGCACCGTCGCGACCTTGAGCAGGAGCGGGCCGGCCGTGCTGCCGGCCGCCGCGAAGTAGGCGAGCGGGCTGCTCTGCGGGTTGATGAGCCACGCGCTCAGCACCGCGGCCGCCACGGAAATCAGGAAGAAGCCGAGCATCGGCCGGTCCCGGAAGAACGTCTTCATCGCCGAGTCCTCGTCGTGTCGGGGCGGAAACCGGGTCGGAAACCGGCGCGCCGCGGCGTCAGCAGATCTTGCCAGGCATCCAGACGACCGGGATCGAGGCCGCCCCGGTCGCCGGATCGAAGCGCCAGCCGGGCGACAGGAAGAGCCCGAGGCCGGCGAGGTCGCCCTCGACCGACAGGCTGCCGCGCCCGGCCGGGTAGGGGGACGGGAACGGGAGGGCGACCCGCTGGGGCGCCTCCCCCGGGACGATCTCGGGCGAGACGTAGGGGCCCGAGCGGATCCGGATGCCGCCCCGGCCCGCGCCCGCCCGGGTCACGCTCACCACCGCCAGGGGCGCCGCGCAGCTCCTCGCCTCCTGGACGAGCTGAGGCGCCCGCGCGACCGCGAGCGTCCCGGCCGCCGCGGCGATCTCGCCGGGGGCGACCTGCGCGAGCGTGAAGGAGGCCGGCCCCGCGGCGGTGCCGAACAGGGTCACCAGCAGGGCCGCGGTCGCGAGACCACCCGCGCCGGCGACCAGGGCCGGCGCGACCGGGCCGGCTTTCCGATCTCGCTCCTTCCCAGGCTCCCGAGACCCGGCGACTTGCGCGATCATCCGAGCATCCTCCCAAGCGAAGGCGGCGGGTTGCACGCGACGATTACGACGATGATAGGCGAAAAGCCTGTCGGTGAGAATGTGCGCCCGCGGAGACTTGCTGAATCCTGGGATCGACTTGCGCCCGTCGGGCGCGACGCGGCGATCCCGCCCGCCGCCGCGGCCGCATTCGCGCCGGCCGAGGATACTCCCCTAGAGGATACTCGCCGGGCTCGGCCCTCCCCTCGCCCGAACGGGCACGATTTCCTTTGGGAACTATTCCATCGCGCCCTCGATTAGTGCGGCGCGACGTCGACCGGTCCGCCGGGTCACCCTCGCTCCCGTCCTGCACACCCCCTCGCGGAGATCGTCATGAGCGACCTGCGCCCCTCCGCACGCGCCGCGGAGCCGAGCCCGTCGCGCCGGGCGCTGCGCGGCCTCGACGCGCTGAACTTCTTCCTCGCCGACGTGCGCGACGGCCTCGGGCCCTACCTCGCGATCTACCTGCTGGCCGTGCGCGGCCCCGCCCAGGGCTGGAACGAGGCGACGATCGGCCTCGTCATGACGGTGGCGGGCGTCGCCGGCCTGGCGGCGCAGACGCCCGCGGGCGCGCTCATCGACCGGACCCGGCGCAAGCCGGCCATCGTCATCGCGGCGGCCCTCGCCGTGACGGCGAGCTGCCTCGTCCTGCCCTGGATCTCCAACGTCTACCTCGTGGCCGGCACGCAGGCCCTCGCCCACGTGGCCGGCGCGGTCTTCCCGCCGGCCCTCACCGGCATCACCCTCGGCCTCGTCGGGCCGCGGCTCTTCGCGCGGCGGATCGGCCGCAACGAGGGCTTCAACCACGCCGGCAACGCGGTCTCGGCCCTCCTCGCGGCGGGCCTCGCCACCGTGTTCGGGCCGGCCATCGTGTTCTGGCTGATGGGCCTCCTCGCGGCGCTCAGCATCGGCGCGATGCTGGTGGTGCCGCGGGCGGAGATCGACGACGACCTCGCCCGGGGCCTTGACGGCCGCCAGCACGATCCCTGCGAGCAGCCCTCGGGCCTCGCGGTGCTGCTGCGCAACCGCCCCCTCCTGCTCTTCGCCGCGCTCTGCGCCGCCTTCCACCTCGCCAACGCGGCGATGCTGCCCTCGGTCGGCCAGCTGCTCACGAAGGTGGTGGGCAAGGACTACGCCACCTCGCTCATCGCGATCTGCATCGTGGCGGCCCAATGCGTGATGGTGCCGATGGCGATTCTGGTCGGCGCCAAGGCCGACCGTTTCGGGCGCAAGCCGATCTTCCTCGCCGCCTTCGGCATCCTGGCCCTGCGCGGCATTCTCTACACGCTCTCGGACGATCCCGTCTTCCTCGTGGCGGTGCAGTGCCTCGACGGGGTAGGGGCCGGGATCTACGGGGCCCTCTTCCCGATCGTGGTCGCCGACCTGACCCGCGGCAGCGGCCGCTTCAACGTCGCGCAGGGCGCGGTCGCCACCGCGCAGGGCGTCGGCGCCTCCCTCAGCGCCGCCCTGGCGGGACTCGTGATCGTCTCGGCCGGCTACGCGGCGGCCTTCCTGGTCCTGGCCGGGATCGCGGCCCTCGGCTTCGCCCTCTACCTCTTCGCCATGCCGGAGACGCGCGGCCTCGCTCCGGGCCATCCGTCCCCGGCCGCGGCCCCGCTCGCCGTCCCGGCAGAGTGAGGGATCCCGCGCGGGCGCGACGCGACGCCGGGGCACCCGAACCAGGCGCGTCCTGGGCAGGCTTGGCCTTCGATGGCTTGGCCCTCGATGGCTTGGCCTTTGACGGCTTGGCCTTACAAGGCTTGGCCTTGGAAGGTTTGGCCGGAGCCGCGAAGGCCGGCACGGCTGGCCCCACCGCACCGATCCGGGAGATCCGTCACCATGGGCGCGCTCGGCGTCACACCCCACCTCGCCACCTGGGGCATCGCCGCGCTGGCGACGCTCGGCGTGATCCTGCGCCCCCTCGGCTGGCCGGAAGCGGTCTGGGCCGTGCTCGGGGCGATCGTGCTCGTCGCCCTCGGCCTGCTCCCCGCCGGCACCGCCTGGGACGGGGTCCTGAAGGGCACGGACGTCTACCTCTTCCTGATCGGCATGATGCTGCTCGCCGAGGTCGCCCGGAAGGAGGGGCTGTTCGACTGGCTCGCCGGCATCGCGGTGCGGCGGGCGCGGGGCTCGGCGACGCGGCTCTTCACCCTCGTCTACGCGGTCGGCACGGTCGTGACGGTGTTCCTGTCGAACGATGCCTGCGCGGTGGTGCTGACGCCGGCGGTCGCGTGCGCCGCCAAGGCCGCCCGGGTGCGCGACCCGCTGCCCTACCTGCTGGTCTGCGCCTTCATCGCCAACGCGGCGAGCTTCGTGCTGCCGATCTCGAACCCGGCCAACCTCGTCGTCTACGCGGCGCACATGCCCCCGCTCGCCGAGTGGCTCGCCCGCTTCACCTTGCCCTCCGCGCTGGCGATCCTGGCGACCTACGCGGCCTTGCGCCTCACGCAGGGCCCCACCCTGCGCGCCCAGGAGGTGGCGACCGACGTGCCGCGCGCCGACCTGTCCCGCACCGGGCTCGTCGCCGGGCTCGGCATCCTGGCGACGGGGCTCGTGCTGATCGCCGCCTCGGCGCGCGGCCTCGCTCTCGGCCCGCCGACCTGCCTTGCGGGACTCGCCACCGCGCTCCTCGTCCTGGCGCTGCGGCGGGAGGGTTTGGCCGAACTGGTCCGGGACGTGTCCTGGAGCGTGCTGCCACTCGTCGCCGGGCTGTTCGTGCTGGTCGAGGCCCTGGAGAGGACCGGGGTGCTGCGCCTCGTCGCCGACACCCTGAGGGTGCAGGCGGGCGCCCATCCGGCCGGCACCGCCTGGGGGGCGGGCGCGCTCGTCGCTTTGCTCTGCAACCTCCTCAACAATCTGCCGGCCGGGCTGATCGCCGGCGCGGCGGTGCAGGCGGCGGAGGTCTCCGACAGGATCGCGGGCGCGATCCTGATCGGGGTCGATCTCGGCCCCAACCTCTCGGTCACGGGCTCCCTCGCCACGATCCTCTGGCTCACCGCGATCCGGCGGGAGGGGCAGCATGTCGGGGCGTGGCGCTTCCTGGCGCTGGGAGCGCTGGTGATGCCGCCCGCCCTCCTGCTGGCGCTCGCCGGCCTCCTCCTCGTGCCCTGAGGCCGCCCCCGACCGCCGCGCGCCCGTATCCCCTCATCCTGGCGGCGGGCGCGCTCCGGGCGCGGCAAGCCCGTGAAGGCGCAGCCGCGCGGGGCGCCGGCCACCGAAGGCCCTTCGGTCCCTCAGTGCTTCTCCTCGCCCGGCCGGTGCGTCTGCGGCCGATGGCCGTCCTGGCCGGGATTGTTGTGCTTGTTGTGGTCGCGGCTCTCCTGATGGGTCGTCGGCGGCCGCGCCGGGTCCGCGCTGCTGCGGACGCGGTCGCCGCCCGCCGGGACGTTCCGCCCCTCCCGGTGCTCGATGATCCGCTGGTGCTGGGCGTGGGTCTTGTCGCCGTGCGGCTTCTCGCCGGCCATGGGTGTCTCCGTCGCGCGAGGGGTCAGGCCGCCCCAACCCCCGGCGCGCCGCGCCTGTTCCGGCCACCCCGCGCGGCCCTCAGGAGGCGAGGGGGACGGCGCCCGGGCAGGGCGGCAGCGGCGCGCGCAGGACCTCGAAGGCGGAGAGGATCGGCTTCGGCTTGCCGAGGAAGTAGCCCTGCGCCTCCCGGCAGCCGACCTTGCGCACGAAATCCAGGTGGTCGGCGGTCTCGATGCCCTCCGCCGTCGTCGCCATCCCGAGTTCGTCGGCGAGCCCCACGATGGCGCTCACGATCGCGAGCGAGTTCGCCCGCGTCGTCATCTCGCGCACGAAGGATTGGTCGATCTTGATCTTGTGGAACGGGAAGGTGCGCAGGTAGCTCAGCGAGGAGTAGCCGGTGCCGAAATCGTCGAGCACGATCCGTACCCCGAGGGCGCGGATGCGCTCCAGGAGCTGCACCATCCGCTCGCTGTCCTCCATCAGCGCCGTCTCGGTGATCTCCAGTTCGAGCCGGGCCGGAGCGAGCCCGGATTCGGCGAGGGCGGTCGCGATCCGCTCGACGATGTCCTCCGCCCGCAGCTGCACCGGCGAGAGGTTGACCGCGACGCGGATGCCGGGCGGCAGGGCGGCCGCATCCCGGCAGGCCCGGTCGAGCACGAAGGCGCCGATCGCCTCGATCTGCCCGGTCTGCTCGGCGATCGGGATGAACTGCGCCGGGCTGACGAAGCCCCGCACCGGGTGGTTCCAGCGCACCAGGGCCTCGAAGCCGCTGACCCGCCCCCCGGCGAGGTCGAAGACCGGCTGGTAGGCGAGGACGAGCTGGCCGCCCGGAACCGCCTCGGCGAGGTCGGATTGCAGGGCCAGCCGCTCGTGCAGGCGCGCGGCGATCGACTTCTCGAACACGCAGGCCAAGCCCCGGCCCCGCCCCTTGGCCTCGTAGAGGGCCATGTCGGCGTGGCGCAGCAGCGTGTCGGCGTCCCGCGCCTCCGGCCCGGACACCGCGATGCCGACGCTCGCCCCGACCTGCACGGTCCGGCCCGCGAGCGCGTAGGGCGCGCTCAGCTGCGCGATGATCCGCGTCGCCAGCGCCTGCGCGGCGGCCTCGCCCTCCGCGCAGGCGACCGCGAATTCGTCGCCCCCGAGGCGCGCGACGACCCCGCCCTCGCCCACGCAGGCGCCGAGCCGCGCCCCCACCGCTGCCAGCAGCGCGTCGCCGACCGGATGGCCGAGCGTGTCGTTCACGTTCTTGAAGGCGTCGAGGTCGAGGTAGAGCAGCGCGGTCGCGTCCGGCGCGTCGGCGCGCATCATCGCGTCCAGGCGCTCGCGGAACAGGACGCGGTTCGGCAAACGCGTCAGCGGATCGTGCTGGGCGAGGAAGCGGATGCGGTCCTCGGCCTGCTGCTGCTCGGTGACGTCCTCGTAGATCGCCACCGAGCCGCCATCGGCCATCGGCCGCTGGGTGATCGAGAGGGTGCGCCCGTCCTGACCCGAGATCTTGAAGGTGCCGGCACCCTCGCGGGTCGCGATGTCGCGCTGCAGCGCGCGCATCCGGGCGAGGGCGCGCCGGCCCAGGGAGCAGCGGGCCCCGATCTCGGCGAAGATCACCTCCATGCTCTCGCCCGGCGCCAGGGTCTCGGGCGCGGTCCCGAGGAGTTCGGCGAGGCGGCGGTTCGCCACGATCAGGCGGCCTGCCGCGTCCGCCATCAGGAGCCCGTGCGACATGTTGCCGAGGGCGGCGTCGAACAGCCGGTTCTGGGTGCGCAGGGAGCGGTCGCGCTCCAGGAGGGCCGTGTTCTGCGCCTGGACCTCGGCCATGGCCTGCCCCGCCCGGGCATTCGCCGCCGCGAGATCCTCCAGGGCGGCCTTGAGGGCGGTGATGTCGGTGCGAATGCCGACGGTCTCCCCGGTCGCCGTGCGGCGCTCGGTGATCAGCACCCAGCGGCCGCCGGGCAGCAGGCGTTCGAGCGTGCCGTGATCGTCGCGGTGCCACGCCACCACGTTGCGCACGAAGGCGTCGAGGTCGCTGCCGGCCTGCGGGTACTGGCCGCGCTCCGCCCCGTACCGGATGATGTCCTCGAAGCGCGCGCCGGGCCGCAGTGCCGGTTCGCTGAGGGCGTAGAGCGCGCGGTAGCGGCTGTTGCAGGTGACGAAGCGGTCGTCGCGGTCCCACATCACGAAGCCGTCCGCCATGGCCTCGATGGCGTTCTCCAGCATCCTGTGAGCGCGGTCGCGCGCCGCCTGAAGCTCGTGGTAGACGCGCCACCCCGCCAGCAGAGCCGCGGCCGCCGCGAGGAGCAGCGCCTCGATGAGGCATGTCACCGCGACGATGCGGGCGCGGTCGCGCGACCAATCCGCGAAGGCCTGCGCGGTCTCCAGCGTCACCGCCACCGCGACGTCGCCGTACAGGGTGGACCGCGCCGCCGCCAGGACGGGGCCGTGCCCGGGGCCGGCCGGGAGGGCGAAGGCCCGGTCGTCGCGCTCCCGCGCGCTGATCCGCTGGGGCAGGATCCGGCCGGTGGCGAGTTCATCGTGCGGCAGGCTCGCCAGCAGCCGCCCGTCCGCGCGCTCGAGCGTCACCCGCTGCCCGGGCGCGTCGCCCGCCTCGGCGAGCAGGCCCTGCACGGAGGAGAGCGGCACCTCGGCCACGGCCACGAGCTCGCCCTCGCCCGGCAGCGTGACGGTGCGGGCGAGGTGGAGCACCCACTCGCCCGTGCGCCGGTTGTGGGTCGGGCCGGCCAGGGTCATCATGCCCCGGCTGCGGTCCGGGATCGTTTCGTCGAGCGGGAAGCGGGCCGAGCGGGCGCGGGCCGACGTCCACAGCGTGCCGTCGCGCCGCACCAGCATCAGGTCGCGGAAGGCGAAGCTCTGCACGTTGAGGCCGCGCAGGAGCCGGCCCGCCCGTTCGGGCGAGATCGCCCCCGGCGTCGCGGCCAGCGTCGAGAGCAGGACCGGCAGGCTCGCGAGCGCGCTGTCGATCTGCAGGAACTGCCGGTTGATCGTGTGGGCCAGGGTCTGGGCGGTGCGCTCGACCGAGCGCTCCGCCGCCACCCGGACGGTCTCGTGGGTCTGCTGCAGCAGGAGGACGCTGCCCCCGAGCAGCGCGCCGGACACCAGCGCGACGACGCCCAGCACCGTCAGGACGAGGCGCCGCGGCAGCCTGGCGCGGGCCGCCTCAGCGCTCATCGGCCCGGATCCCGGTCGTGGCGGCGAGCGCGGCGTTCCAGGCGGCGCCGCAATCGCGGCCGCAGCGCTCGATCCAGTCCGGCAGCACCCGGCGCTGGAGGAGGCGCAGGCGGCGCTCCTCGTCCTCCGCGCTGACCGGCACGAGGGTGAGACCGGCCCGCGACCCGGGCGGGCACTCCGCCGCCCCGGTGCTGCAGGCGAGGCCCCGGGCCGTGTCCGCCTCGGCCATGCGCCAGATGCGCTCCTCGAGGTCACCGACCCCGCGCCGGATCGCCTCGCGCAGGTCCGGCGCGATGGCGCCCCAGGCGTCGCGGTTGGCGCCGAAGATCGAGAGCCCCCAGTTGATCGGCAGCGCGTGGACGTGGGAGGTCACCGCCGTCAGCCCGATCTCCAGGCCGCTCAGGGTGCCGGTGATCGCGCAATCCGCCACGCCGCGCGCCACCGCGCCGGTCGTCTCGCTGAACGGGACGATGATCGGCACCCCCCTGAGCGCCCGCACGAACTCGGACTGGTTCACCGAGGAGATGCGCACCCGGCGCCCCGCCAGGTCGTCGAGGCCCCGGAACGCCTCGGCGCAGTAGAGCACCTGCGCCGGATAGGCGTAGACGCCGAGGAGCTCGATGCCGTAGCGCTCGTCCAGCACCCGCCGCATATGCGGGCGGAAGGCCGCCAGGCTGCGCCGCAGCGCCCGCGTGTCGGGGTTCAGGCCGGGCAGGTCGACCGCGGTCAGCTCCGGGTCCTCTCCGGCGGCGAGGGACAGGAGCACCGTGCCGAACGGGACGACGCCGAGCCGCATCAGCTGCAGCATGTCCTCGCCGCGCAGGCCGCTGCGGTCGAAGGCGTGGATGCTGGCGACGACGCGCCCGCCCGAGCGCTCCGCGATCTCGCGCGACCAGAACGGCTCCTCGAACTGGGTGAATTGCCGGACGCCGGCGAGGCCGCCGACCACGCGCAGCGCCAGGGGGGTTTGCGCGGCGCCAGCCCCGGTGGCCGCGAACAGCATCAGGGACGCGCCGACGCCCCGCGCCCGGACGCGCCCCAGCCAGCCTCGTCGCCCCGCGCTGACGCTCATCGAACGCCGCTCCCGACGGAGCCCCCGCATGGCGGCAGGCCCTCTTCGCCCTCGTCAGACGCACCATGCGCGGCGGGCGTTAAGGAATCCCCCATCGGGCGGAGACGAGCAACGAAGAGCGGCCGGTCGTCTCCGATCCGGCCAAGTCGGTCCCAGATTTCTCCGGATGATCCTGGACTTCTGAGAACTCGCGGTTGTGGTGCGATGTAAGATCCCGCCGGAGTTTACCTGGGAAGGGGCGATGCCCGGGAGCGGTCACCCTGGCTTTACGTGAGGGCGCGACTCGCCGCAGGCCGGGCGCCCGCCGCGGCCCCGCCTGGTCATCCGACATCCGGTTGATTGCTTCGCCATGCGGATGTCGGCTTCGCTCAGGCGCCGCGCGGGCTTGGCATACGACATCCGGTTGATGGCTTCGCCATCTCCGATTTCGGCCATGCGGATGTCGGCTTCGCTCAGGCGCCGCGCTCGGGCGCCGCGCGGGCTCGTGAGACGGGAGCCGCTTCGATCGAGCGGATCCCGGATCAGGCCACCCCGACCTGGAGCAGGTCGTGGATGTGCAGGATGCCGATCGGCCTTCCGCCCTCGACCACGAACATCGCGGTGATCTGGCGGCGGTTCATCATCTCCAGGGCCGCGCTCGCGAGCCCGCCCGGCAGCACCGTGATCGGGGCGGGGGTCATGATCGCGTCGACCGGCCGGTGCAGCAGGTCGCTGCCCATGTGGCGGCGCAGGTCGCCGTTGGTGATGATCCCGACGAGCCGCCCGGCCTCGTCGACCACGCCCGCGCAGCCGAAGCGCTTGCCCATGATCGCCAGCAGCGCCTCGGACATCGGGATGCCGCGGGGCACCAGGGGCATCTCGTCGTCGGTGTGCATGAGCTGGCGCACGGTCTTGAGCCGGGCCGCGAGCTTGCCGCCCGGATGGAAGACCTTGAAGTCGCTCGCCGAGAAGCCGCGGCGCTCGAGCAGCGCGATGGCGAGCGCGTCGCCGAGCGCGAGCTGCATCACGCTCGACGACGTCGGCGCGAGGTTGTGCGGGCAGGCCTCCTTGACCAGGGGCAGCGGCAGCAGGATGTCGGCCGCGAGCCCCAGCGTGCTCTGCGGGTTCGAGGTCAGGGCGATCAGCGGCACCGTGAAGCGCTTGGCGAAGCTCACGATGTCGCCGAGTTCCGCCGTCTCCCCCGACCACGACAGGGCGATGACGATGTCCTGCGCGGTGATCATGCCGAGGTCGCCGTGGCTGGCCTCGGAGGGGTGGATGAAGGTGGCCGGCGTGCCCGTCGAGGCCAGCGTCGCGGCGATCTTGCGGGCGATGTGGCCGCTCTTGCCGATGCCCGACACGAAGACGCGCCCGGGGCTCGCGTGGATCGCCGCCACCGCCTCCGCGAAGCCGGCCCGCAGCTCGCCGTCGAGGGCGCGGGCCAGCGTGTGGAGGGCCTCCGCCTCGGTGCGGATGGTGCGGATGGCCGAGAAATGGCCGGCCTCGACGATCTGCGCGGCGCTGCTCTCCGCGGTCTCGGCCGTGTGGGTACGCTCCATCCTGCTTCCTCGTCGCGACGGGCCCGCGCCGATTCGGCGCGGCCCGGGAAAGGCGGGAGCTTAGCGCCGGATTTGCGGCCAGATTGCGTGCGCGACGTCAGGGCACCTCGACGGCGATGTTGGGCAGGCGGATCGCGAAGGTCGAGCCGGCCCCGGGGGCGTGGCTCTCGGCGGTGGCCCGGCCGCCGTGCAGTTCGGCGATGCGCTTGACGATCGACAGGCCGAGGCCCGTCGAGCCCTCGCCGCCGGTCGGCTTGGCCGAGAGCCGCTGGAAGCGCCCGAACAGCCGGCCCTGATCCTCCGGCGACAGGCCGGGGCCGAAATCCCGCACCGCGAAGACCGTGTCGGTCTCGTCCTGGGCCACCCCCACGACGATCTCGCCGCCGTTCGGGCTGTACTTGATGGCGTTGGAGACCAGGTTGTCCATCGCCTCGCGCAGGCGCTCGCCGTCGCCGCAGATGAACAGGCTCGCGGGGATCTCGGTGCGCAGGTGCTGCGCCTTGGTCTCGGCGAGGGGGGCGTTCGATTGCGCGACCTCGCGGGCCAGGGCGGCGAAGTCGACCGGCTCGCGCCGCAGCGTGATGTCGAGGGCGTCGTTCATCGCGTCGGCGATCAGGCTCTCGATCATGCCGGTCAGGCGCCGGGCCGATTCGCGGATGTGGCCGACCTGGGCGCGCATCGCCTCCACGGGCTGGGGCAGGGTGCCGACGAGGTCGCCCAGCATCTCGGCCCGCCCGAGGATCACCGCGAGCGGGTTCTTGAGGTCGTGCGCGACCGTGCCGAGGATCTCGGTCTTGAGCTGGTTGGCCCGCCGGAGGTCCGAGCGCTGCAGGGCGAGGCGGCGGTTGGCCCGCATCAGCTCGGCGGTGCGCTCCACCACCCGCTGCTCCAGACCGACATTCGCCCGCTGCAATTGCTCGTACAGGATGACGTTGTCGAAGGCGATCGACAGGCGCGAGGTGAAGAGCGCGATCAGCGCCCGGTCGGTCTCGGACAGCGAGCGGTCGGCCTTGAGGAGGGCCACGATCTCGCTGCCGCTCGCGGTGTGCACGTAGAGCGTCGACCACCGGTCGCCGAAAGTGTGGCTCCGCTCCGCGAAGGCCCGCTCGACGATCCCGCGCACCTCCCCGTCGAGGGCCACGGCCCGGGCGGGCGCGACGAGGTGCTGGTAGCAGCCCGAGCCCGCCAGGACGCAGAAGCTCTCGTCCGGCGCGGCGCGTTCGCGCAGGACCAGGATGCCCTCGCAGGCGACGTTGAGCAGCGAGGCGACCTGCGTCAGCACGCCCTCGGCCAGCCGCTGCATCGACTTGTGGTCGAGCAGCATCGGCGCCGCATCGATGATGATCTCCAGTCCCCGCCGCGTCTCCTCCAGGCGCTTGAGCTGCTGGTAGGCCCGGAGGGCGGCCGTCAGGCTGGTGAACAGCTTGTCGGCCGTGAGCTCGGTCTTCGCCTTGTAGTCGTTGATGTCGTAATCGACGATGACGCGGCGCTCGGGGGCCTGCCCCGGCTGGCCGGTGCGCAGGATGATGCGGACGGTCTCGTCGCGCAGGTCGCGGCGGATGTAATCGACCAGGGTGAGGCCGGCATCCTCGGTCTCCATCACCACGTCGAGGAGGATCACCGCCACGCCGCCGCGCCGCGCGGCGAGCAGCGCCCGCGCCTCCGCGGCCGAGTGGGCCGACAGGATGTCGAGCCGGGCCCCGTCGAGGGCGTAGCCCGCCAGCGCGAAGCGGGTGCCCTCGTGCACCGCCGGGTCGTCGTCCACCACCACCACCGACCATTGCGGCGAGGCGGCCTCCTCCGGCGCGGCCTCGTCGTCGGGTACCAGAAACAAGAAATCGTCGTCGCTCATCGACCGTCCGCCAGCATCCTTCCAAGGTGCGCGGCCGCATCCTGACCGGACGGGGCCGCCCGAACAAGCTTACCTTGCCGAAAATGCCGGAATGACATCGCCGAGCGCGCGATCTGATCGATGACGGGCGGTCGAGGCGGCGGCCCGCATGGTCGATCGCGGCCGAATCGGGTCGGAATGTGCGTCAGAGCACAGCCCAGGGTTGGCGATCGGACGCAATCCGCTTGTAACAGTCCTTGCTTACATCGCGCCGTCGTCGCGACGCGCGACGGGCCAAGCACGGGAGATCGGCGATGCTCTGCACGACCCAGTCAGGTCTTCACGCGACGCAGAGGCCCGCGACCCCGGGAGCCGAGCCCTGGCGCGCGGATCTGGAGGCCCTGCGCCGCCTGCTGCAGGATTCGCGGCCGGCCGAGCCGAGCCGCGGCGAGATCGCCGACCTGATCGAGGACGAGGCGCCCGGCGCCCTGCCGCGCCGGGCCCGCGAGCGGATCGCGGAGCGGCTGACGGCCACGCTGCGCCGCCTCGCCTGAGGGACCCGGGCGCGGCGTCGCGCCCGCCCCCGCCGTGATCGCCGGCCCACTAGACGAGCCCGCGGCCGGGACTGATCAAGACTGTAAACCTCTCGGAAAAGGGCGCGGGCACAAGGTTCGAACCGTCATGCCCGCCCGCAAGCGTCCGTGACAATGCTGGCTTGATCTGTTATCGCCAGCGCGTCCAAGCCTGGACACGCCCTGCTTTGTCATTTGCCATGATGCTCACCTCGGATGCTCTCGCGGGAGCCGGCCTCGGTCCCTGGCGCCGACGCCGCATGATCGCGCGCGGGGCCGGCATGGACGCCGGCCCGGTTCGGCGCCATTGTGGTGCGCGGCCTCTCGACGCGCGCGTGTTGTTTCCGGTGCCGATCAGACCCGATTTCCTCCGCCCGGCCCTCGTGGTTCCACCGGAGGCCGCGCCATGACGGGCGCCGCCCAGCGGATCTACGTGGTCGACGACGAGCCGGACGCCCGCGCGATGGTCGGCGACTACCTGCGCCTGCACGGGTTCGAGGTGGATCTCTGCGACGGCGGCGCCTCCCTGCGCCGCCTTCTCGCCGCGCGCCCCCCCGACCTCATCGTCCTCGACCTCAACATGCCGGACGAGGACGGGCTCTCCATCGTGCGGGACCTCAAGGCGCGCAGTCAGATCCCCATCATCATGCTCACCGCCACGGCGAGTCCCATCGACCGGGTGGTCGGCCTCGAACTCGGGGCCGACGACTACCTGCCCAAGCCCTGCGAGCTGCGCGAGCTCGTGGCCCGGGTGCGCTCCGTCCTGCGCCGCGCCGCGCAGACCCGTCCGGCCGGGGCGCCCGAGCCCCGCGAGCCCGGCGGCGTCCGCTTCGGGCGGATGCGGGTCGATACCGAGACCCTGCGGCTGCGCGACGAGAGCGGGGCCGAGCAGCTCCTCACCCGCTCCGAATTCGCCCTGCTCAAGGCCTTCCTCGACAATCCCAAGCGGGTGATGAGCCGCGAGCGGCTCCTCGACCTCGCCGATGCCCGCGACCCGGACGCCTTCGACCGCGCCATCGACGTGCGGATCAACCGCATCCGCAAGAAGATCGAGCCCGATCCGGCCAACCCCCGCTTCATCAAGACCGTGCGCGGCCTCGGCTACGTGTTCCGTCCCGACGGCGATTGACCCTCCCGCCGCGATCCGGTGGAACTCAAGTCTCGCTTCCCCGTTCATGCTCCAATCTCGGCATTGAATTCGATGGAGGCGAAGATGCTGAAAGGCGGACTCCTGTGGCTGATCGGAATTCCCCTGCCGATCATCCTGATCCTGTTCTTCCTCGGCTACCTGCATTGAGGTTCTGAACCTGGCCTGAGCGGTCGGCGGTGTCCGGGCGGAGCAGCCCGGGCACCGTCTCGGCGCGCGCCTCGGCCGCCGCGCGCCGCCGCGTGGAATCCCGCTTCCCCTCCTCTTGAAACCGCGCGGGGGCACCCGCATGTAAATGTCGTTCACATTCACATCTCCTCGGGAGACACGACGTGACCTTTTCCTCCGCCCCCTGGTCGAACGGCCGCTCCTGCCGAGGCGCCGGTCCGTTCCCGCGCCGCTCCCTGGAGATCGGCGCGATCGTCCTCGGTTTCATCTATGTCTGGCCCGTCGCGGCCGGCTACGTGGTGTGGAAGCTCATGGGATACCCGGCCCTCGACGAACTGAAATCCTTCGCTGAGCGCAACCTCCGCGGCGGGTTCGTCCGCCGGGAGGCGTTCCGGCAGGGCACCGGCAACTCGGCCTTCGAGGAGTACCGCCGGCGCGAGCTGGACCGCCTCGAGGAGGAGCGCCGCCGCCTGGAGGAGGAGAGCCGCGCCTTCATGGACTTCGTGGAGGAACTGAAGCGCGCCCGCGACCGCGAGCAGTTCGACGCCTTCATGGCCCGCCGCAAGGCCGGCACGAACTACTGAGGGCCCGGGCGGGCTCGCACCGTCCCAACTTGACGCTCCGGCCGGCATCGGCCATCGTCAGCAAGGTCAAGCCAACGAGGCTCTCCGCGCGGACAGCGCGGAGAGCCTTCGCCGTTCAGGATGAGGCGGGACCGCATGACCACGTCCAACCGCTCGACGCATATCCGGCTCACCTCGCATCCGGAGCCGGGCGCCGCCCGCTGGCCGATCCGCTGGGGCGCCGCCGATCCGCGCGAGCGCGGCCCCGTGATCGGCACCGTCACCAACCCGGCCGACCGCAACGTGATCGGGGCGAATGGCGGGGCCTATTCCCTCTACCGGGCGCTCGCCATCGCCGGGCGCGCCCTCAACCCGCTGGCCCGGCCCGACCTGACGAACACCCATCCGGTCGTGCCGATCGGCCCGCACCCGCAATGGAGCGAGCCGGACCGCATCGTCTCCCTCGACCCCTGGGGCCACCTGCCGGGCGAGGTCTTCGCCCGCGAGATCGCCACCGGCGCCGACATCCGCCCGACCATCGCGATCACCAAGGCGCGGCTCTCGCTGCCGGAGATCCTGGCGGCGATCGGCGCCCACCGCCTCGCGCCGGACGGCGCGATCCTGCATCCGGGCGGCGACATCTCGGTGGTGAAGATCGCGGTCGATCCGGTCTGGCACCTGCCGGGCGTCGCGGCGCGGTTCGGGACCAGCGAGACGGCCCTGCGCCGCACGCTCTTCGAGCAGACCGGCGGCATGTTCCCGGAACTGGTGACGCGGCCCGACATGCAGGTCTTCCTGCCGCCGATCGGCGGCTGCACGATCTACATCATGGGCGACGCGGCGCGCATCGCCGAGCCGCGCACCCGCATCGCCTGCCGGGTCCACGACGAGTGCAACGGCTCGGACGTGTTCGGCTCGGACATCTGCACCTGCCGGCCCTATCTCACCCACGGCATCGAGGAATGCGTGCGGGAGGCGCAGGCGGGCGGCGTCGGCGTCATCGTGTACAATCGCAAGGAGGGGCGGGCCCTCGGCGAGGTGACGAAGTTCCTGGTCTACAACGCCCGCAAGCGCCAGGAGGGCGGCGATTCCGCGGCCACCTACTTCGAGCGCACGGAATGCGTGGCCGGCGTGCAGGATGCGCGCTTCCAGCAGCTGATGCCCGACGTGCTGCACTGGCTCGGCATCCGCCGCATCGACCGGCTGATGTCGATGTCGAACATGAAGTACGACGCGATCACCGGTTCGGGGATCGCGGTCGGCGAGCGGGTGCCGATCCCGCCGGAACTGATCCCCCCGGACGCGGCGGTGGAGATCGAGGCCAAGAAGGCGGCCGGCTACTACACGCCCGGCGAGGCGCCCGATGCGGGGGCGCTCGACGCCGTGAAGGGGCGCGACCTGGAGCGGTTCTGAGCCGGACCGCCGCCCGGCCGGCCGGGGCTGTCCGGCACGCTCCCGGAACCCGCACCGGGCCCCGCGCCGGCGGCGTCCCCGATCCCGAGTGCAAGGAGAGTGTCGTGAGCGGACAGCCCGTCAGCATCGAGGCCGCCCCGGGGGTGCGCTGGCTCCTCACCCCGGAGGCCGTGCGCGCCCGCGCCGAGGGCCTGCTCGCGCTCGGGCTCGACGGGGCGCTCGATCACTTCGCGGTCCATCCCGAGAAGCTCGGGGCCTGCGCGGACGCGGTCGTGGAGACGATCCGGGCGAGCTACCCGGACCTCGCCATCCCGTACCACGCCCGCTGGCGGCACTTCTCGGTCGGCGGCTTCGACCGCTGGGGCAGCCTCGCCGAGGCGGCGCCCTGGGAGGAGGCGGCCGCGCGGGCGCGGGCGGCCTTCGACCTCGTCATCGTCAGCGTGCTCCTCGACGCCGGCGCCGGCCCGACCTGGCGCTACGAGGAGGGCCGGACGGGCGAGACCTACGCCCGCTCGGAGGGGCTCGCGGTGGCGAGCTTCGACCTCTTCATCTCCGGCCTGTTCTCCGAGGTGCCGGAGGATCCGTTCCGGGTCGATGCCCGGGCGCTGGCGAGCCTCTCCGTCGCGGACCTCGCCCGGGGCTTCCAGGTCTCGCCGACGAACCCGCTCGTGGGTCTCGACGGGCGCACTGCCCTCCTCAACCGGCTGGGGCAGGTCGTGGCGGCCGACCCGGACGGGTTCGGGCCGCAGGCCCGGCCCGGCGGCCTCTACGACCTCCTCGCGGCGCGGGCGGTGGACGGGGCCCTGCCCGCCACCGCGCTCCTCGCCGCGCTCCTCACCCATCTCGGGCCGATCTGGCCGGGCCGCATCGCCCTCGATGGGGTCGATCTCGGCGACACGTGGCGCCACCCGAAGGCGGGAGGGGAGGGGGAGACGGCCGGGCTCGTGCCCTTCCACAAGCTCTCGCAGTGGCTCGCCTACTCGCTGCTGGAGCCCCTGGAGGCGGCGGGCCTCTCCGTGACCGGCCTCGACGCGCTCACCGGCCTGCCGGAATACCGCAACGGCGGCCTGTTCCTCGACAGCGGCGTGCTCTCCCTCAAGCGCCCGGACGAGGCCGCGCGGGCGCATCCGGTCGAGTCCGAGCTGGTGGTCGAGTGGCGGGCGCTCACCGTGGCGCTCCTCGACCGGCTGGCGCCGCTCGTGCGCGAGCGGCTCGGGATCGCGGATCCGGCGGCGCTGCCGCTCGCCAAGGTGCTGGAGGGCGGGACCTGGGCGACGGGGCGGCGGCTGGCCCGGTCCCTGCGTCCCGACGGGACGCCGCCGCTCACCATCGCGAGCGACGGCACGGTGTTCTGAGATGCCGGACCGGCCTAAGCTTCGGCCAGGAATCCGGCAGCTTCGGCCAAGAATCCGGTCAAGAATCCGGCCAAGGCTGTTTCGAGGGCGCGCCTGCTTCGAGGGCAAGGCTGCTGCAGGGGGATGACGAGGATGCAGGTTGCGAGCACGCGGGAGACGACGGGCGCCGCCCCGGTGACGGTCGTTTCGCATCCGCTGGTGCAGCACAAGCTGACGCTGATGCGGGACAAGGCGCGCTCGACCAAGGGCTTCCGCCAACTCCTGAACGAGATCGGCACGCTGCTCGCCTACGAGGTGACGCGCGACCTGCCCCTGGAGCCGGTCGAGATCGAGACCCCGCTCACGACCATGCAGGGCGTGCAGATTGCCGGCAAGAAGCTGGTCCTGGCCCCGATCCTGCGCGCCGGCATCGGCTTCCTGGACGGGATGCTCTCGCTCCTGCCCTCGGCCCGCGTGGCGCATGTGGGCCTCTACCGCGACCCGGACTCCCTGGAGGCGGTCGAGTACTACTTCAAGGCCCCGTCCGACCTCGCCGACCGCACGGTGCTGGTCCTCGATCCGATGCTCGCCACCGCCAACTCGGCCATCGCGGCGGTGGACCGGCTGAAGGAGCGCGGCGCCCGCGACCTGCGCTTCGTCTGCCTGCTCGCGGCGCCCGAGGGGCTCGCCAAGTTCCAGGGCGCGCATCCCGACGTGCCGGTCTGGACCGCCTCGGTCGACAGCCACCTCAACGAGCACGGCTACATCATCCCGGGCCTCGGCGACGCCGGTGACCGGATGTACGGCACGCGCTGAGGCGCGCGGGCCGAGGGACTTGCGCCGAGGGACTTGCACCGAGGGACTTGCGGGCTGAGGGGCTTGCCAACCTCGGCCGAGCTGTCAGGTAGTGCGGCGAACGACCCGCGAGGAGACGCCCCATGCCCGCCATCCCCGAGACGATGCGCCAGGTCCGCTTCACCGGGGCCGGCGGGCCGGAGGTGATTGGCATCGAGACCGCCCCGGTGCCGAGGCCCGGCCCCGGCCAGGTGCTGATCGCCGTCGCGGCCGCGGGCGTGAACCGGCCCGATTGCCAGCAGCGCGCCGGCAAGTACCCGCCGCCCCCCGGCGCCACCGAGATCCCCGGTCTCGAGGTGGCGGGCCGCGTCGTCGCGCGCGGCGAGGGCGTGACCGGGCTGTCCGAGGGCGACGAGGTCTGCGCCCTGGTGATCAGCGGCGGCTATGCCGAGTACTGCGTCGCCGAGGCGCCGCTCTGCCTGCCCCGGCCCCGCCCGCTCTCGCTCCTCGAAGCCGCGAGCCTGCCGGAGAACATCTACACCGTCTGGACCAACGTGTTCGAGCGCGGGCGGCTCGCGCCGGGCGAGCGCTTCCTCGTCCATGGCGGATCGAGCGGCATCGGCTACACGGCGATCCAGCTCGCCAAGCACGCCGGCGCCACAATCTACGCCACGGCCGGCTCGGCGGAGAAGTGCGCCTTCTGCGAGACGATGGGGGCGGACGCGGCCATCAATTACAGGGAGGCGGATTTCGCCGAGGAGGTGAAGCGCCTGACCGGCGGCAAGGGGGTCGACCTGATCCTCGACATGGTCGGGGCCGCCTACCTGGAGCGCAACCTGAAATCCCTGGCCCTGGAGGGCCGGCTCGTCGTGATCGCCTTCATGCAGGGCTTCAAGGTCGACGGCTTCAACATGACGCCGATCATGGTGAAGCGCCTGACCTTCACCGGCTCGACGTTGCGCCCCCGCACCACCGCCCAGAAGGCCGCCATCGCCGAGGGGCTGCGCCGCGAGGTCTGGCCCTGGCTCGAATCCGGCGGCTTCAGGCCGGTGATCCACGCGACCTTCCCGCTGGAGCAGGCGCGGGAGGCCCACGCGCTGATGGAATCGAGCGCGCATCTCGGCAAGATCATGCTGACGACCGGCGCCTGAGGCCACCGCTCCGAGGAACCGTGGCTGCCCGGCATCCGTTGCCCGGGCAGAGCGCCGCCCGCGAGCGGCCCCCATTCCCGGAGAGATCCCATGGCCCTTGACGATCGCGCCCGCATCGAGACGGCGACCGAAGCCCGCCAGGGCGCCCGCGGCAAGCCCGTCCTCTACGTGCTCCTCGGCAGCCTCGCGCTCCTGGCGATCGCCACCGTGGCGCTGCTGACCTGGAACGGCGCCAACGCGCCCAAGGATTACGCCAGCAAGAGCCAGGACGCCTCGCGCGCCCAGATCACCGGCTCGGCGGACGGCAAGGGCAACGCCGCGAACCCCTCGGCGAACAGCGCCGGCGTCCCGGCCGGCAACCCGGCCTACCCGTCCCCCTCGCAGCCGGCGACGACGGGTTCGACCAACCAGCGCTGAGGGGCTGACACCAACGGCCCGGGATGCCGAGGCATCGGGCCGTTGACCGCCTCGCATTTTCGACGGGCGCCATCTCGACAGGCGCCGAGAGCGTGACGACACGTCGAGAACGAACCCGACGGTCATGTTTCATGACCGTCGATGTTCGATCGCCCTGCCGCCTGCGTGGGACGGGGCCGGACGGTGCCCGGCCCGCCGGCGCGTCGGGATCCCGCCCGCCTCAGCGCGTCGGCACCGGCTCCGGCCCGCGGTAATCGTAGAAGCCGCGCTTGGTCTTGCGGCCGAGCCAGCCGGCCTCGACGTACTTCACCAGGAGCGGGCAGGGCCGGTACTTCGAATCCGCCAAGCCCTCGTAGAGCACCTGCATGATCGACAGGCAGGTGTCGAGGCCGATGAAGTCGGCGAGCTGCAGCGGCCCCATCGGGTGGTTCGCCCCGAGCCGCATCGCCGTGTCGATCGAATCCACCGAGCCGACGCCCTCGTAGAGCGTGTAGATCGCCTCGTTGATCATCGGCAGCAGGATGCGGTTGACGATGAAGGCCGGAAAATCCTCCGACACCGTCACGGTCTTGCCGAGCCGGCTGACGAAGGCCCGGGCCGACTCGAAGGTCGGGTCCTCCGTGGCGATGCCGCGGATCAGCTCGACGAGCTGCATCACCGGCACCGGGTTCATGAAGTGGATGCCGATGAAGCGCTCCGGCCGGTCCGTCGAGGCGGCGAGCCGGGTGATCGAGATCGACGAGGTGTTGGTCGCCACCATCGTCTCGGGCCGCAGCGACGGGCACAGGGCCGAGAAGATGGTGCGCTTGATCGCCTCGTCCTCGGTCGCCGCCTCGATGACGAGGTCGCAGGGGCCGAAATCGTCGAAGCTCTCGACCGGGAGGATCCGCTCGATCGCCGTGCGGCGGCCCTCCTCCGAGATCGTGCCCTTGCCGACCTGGCGCTGCAGATTGCCGTTCACCGTGGCGAGCCCGTTCTTCAGGCGCTCCGGGTCGCGGTCGTTGAGGCGCACGTTGAGCCCGGACAGCGCGCAGACATGCGCGATGCCGCTGCCCATCTGGCCGGCCCCGATGATCCCCACGGTCTTGATCTCGATGCCCATCGCCCCGCACCTCACAGGGACCCAACCCGCAGCGGGGCCCTCTCGCACATCACGATTCTATCACGCCATGCGGGGCCGCGCCGTCGCAGCAACACGACAGCCGGCCCCGCTCTCATCATCCGCGAGCCGCCCCGCGCGGGGCCGTGCCCGTCAACCCTTGGCCCGTCAACCCTTGGCCATCAACCCTTGGCCATCAACCCTTGGCCCATCAACCCTTGGCCTTGGCGATCTCCTGGCGCAGCTCCGGCACGATCTGGAACAGGTCGCCGACCAGGCCGTAATCCGCGACCTGGAAGATCGGCGCCTCCTCGTCCTTGTTGATCGCCACGATCACCTTCGAGTCCTTCATGCCGGCGAGGTGCTGGATCGCCCCCGAGATGCCGACCGCCACGTAGAGGTCGGGCGCCACGACCTTGCCGGTCTGGCCGACCTGCCAGTCGTTGGGCGCGTAGCCCGCATCCACCGCGGCCCGCGAGGCGCCCACCGCCGCCCCGAGCGCGTCCGCCAGCGGCTCGATCAGCTCCTTGAACTTCTCCGCGGAGCCGAGCGAGCGCCCGCCCGAGACCACGAACTTGGCGGAGGCCAGTTCCGGACGATCCGATTTGGCGATCTCCTCGCCCTTGAACGCGGATTTCGCCTCCGGCGCCGCCGCGGCGGCCGCCGCCTCGATCGGAGCCGCCGCGCCGCCCGCCTCCGCCGCCTTGAAGGCGGCCGTGCGCACGGTGATCACCTTCTTGGCGTCGGTCGCCTGCACGGTCTGGATCGCGTTGCCGGCGTAGATCGGCCGCTCGAACGTGTCGGGCGACACGACCTTGATGATGTCCGACACCTGCGCCACGTCGAGGAGGGCGGCCACGCGCGGCAGCACGTTCTTGCCCTCGGTGGTCGCGGCCGCGATCACCGCGTCGTAGCCCGCCGCGACCTCGGCCATCAGGGCGGCGGTCGGCTCGGCGAGCAGGTGGTCGAAGGCGGAGTCCTCGGCCAGCAGCACCTTCTCGACGCCGTCGAGGGCGGCGGCGGCCTCGGCGGCCTGCCGGCCTCCCGCGCCGGCCACGAGGGCGTGAACGGGGGCGCCGAGCTGCTTGGCGGCGGTCAGCGCCTTGAGGCTGGCATCCTTGAGCTTGCCATCGGCGTGCTCGACCAGGAGGAGGGTGGCCATGTCGCTTGTCCTCGATCTCGGGAGGCGCGTCAGAGGACGCCGGCCTCGACCTTCAGCTTGTTGACGAGTTCGGCCGGCGAGCCGACCTTGACGCCCGCCTGCCGGCCGCCGGGCTCCACGGTCTTGAGCACCTTGAGCCGCGGGCTCACGTCGACGCCGAGCGCCTCGGGCTCGACCGTGTCGAGGGGCTTCTTCTTGGCCTTCATGATGTTGGGAAGGCTGGCGTAGCGCGGCTCGTTGAGGCGCAGGTCGGTGGTGACGATGGCCGGCAGCTGCAGCGTGAGCGTCTGCAACCCGCCGTCGATTTCGCGGGTCACGTCGAGGGCGCCCTCGCCGGCCTCGATCCGGTAGGCGAAGGTGCCCTGGGGCCAGCCCAGCAGCGCCGCGAGCATCTGCCCGGTCTGGTTGGAATCGTCGTCGATCGCCTGCTTGCCGAGGATGACGAGGCTCGGACCCTCCTTGTCGACCAGCGCCTTCAGGATCTTGGCGACGCCCAGCGGCTCCACCGCGGCGTCGGTCTTGACCAGGATGCCGCGGTCGGCACCCATCGCCAGCGCGGTGCGGATGGTCTCCTGGGCCTGCTGCGGCCCGATCGAGACGGCGACGATCTCGGTGACCTTGCCCTTCTCCTTCAGGCGGATCGCCTCCTCGACGGCGATCTCGTCGAAGGGGTTCATCGACATCTTGACGTTGGCGAGCTCGACGCCCGAGCCGTCCGGCTTGACCCGGATCTTCACGTTGTAATCGACGACCCGCTTCACGGGCACCAGGACCTTCATGACCGTCGTTTCCTTCCGGGCCGGGAGGCCGTGCCGTCGCGCGCGCCGCGCGCAAGCCCGCCGACCATCCCTTTTGGGAGCAAGGTGCCGGACCGTAACGGCCGATTTTCCGAAATGTCAACGCGGGCGAAAGCCCGGGCCGGGGCCGCCGCGCGGGCGGCGGGGGCCCGGCCGGGGGTTGGTTTCGAAAGATCGGTACGGTCCCGGCAGGGCGGCGGCGGCGCCTCAGGCGCGGTTCTGGCCGGGCACCCAGAGCACGTCCCTGGCGCCGCCGTCGTTGGCGACGCGCGAGGCCACGAACAGGAAGTCGGAGAGGCGGTTCAGGTACTGGATCGCCACCGGCGAGACCCGCTCGCCCGGCGTGGCGGCGAGCGCCACCGCGAGCCGCTCGGCCCGGCGGCAGACCGTGCGGGCGAGGTGCAGGGCGGCCGCGGCGGGCGTGCCGCCCGGCAGCACGAAGGAGCGCAGGGGCGTCAGCGCGGCGTTGAGCGCGTCGATCTCCCGCTCCACGCGCTCGACCTGGGCGGCGACGAGGCGCAGGGGCTCGTAGGGCAGGGGCTGGTCGCTCTCGGGCGTCGCGAGGTCCGCCCCGAGATCGAACAGGTCGTTCTGGGCGCGCGAGAGCATCGCGTCGAGCTCGCCGGTCGTGTGCTGGCGGGCGAGCCCCAGGCAGGCATTGGTCTCGTCGACGGTGCCGTAGGTCTCGATGCGCAGGTCCGCCTTGGAGCGGCGCTCGCCACTCGCCAGGGCGGTGGTGCCGGCATCGCCGGTGCGCGTGTAGATGCGGTTGAGGACGACCACGGCTTCTCGCTTCCCGACGCTTGGCGGCTGTCGGGACCGTCTACACGAGGGGGCGCGCGCTTCCAATTGGACAGAGGGCGCGCGGCCGCTGCCGTCCGGCCGGCGAGCGGAGGGTCAGAACGTGTAGGCCACCTTGCCGCCGACATTGGTCAGGCCGCGATTGGCGACGCAGAGCCCCGCATTGGACTGGTGCTCGATCGTGGCGAGCACGCTCCAGTGCTCGGTCAGGCGGAAGCCGAGCGAGGCGGCCTCGCGGAAGAGCGGCGAGCAGCCGAGCGCGTTGAAGTTCGGCGGCACGAAGCGGCCGGTGGCGCCGTTGTGGAACGAGGCGCCGAAGAAGCCCTCGACGAAGATCCGGTCCGTGATGTCGAAGGTCCAGGTCGCGCCCAGATAGGCGTAGCTGGTGCGGCCCGCGGTGTTGTAGCTGCCGCCGACGGTGGGCCGCGGCACGAACTGGCTCCAAAACGGGTCCGCCGGGACCACCGGCTTGGCGAACAGCACCTCGCTCACGACGTTGCCGCTGCCGGCCTCGGGACTCCAGGGGTCCTGCGCCGAGCCGCCGATGCGGAACTCCGACACGATGCTGAGCGGCTGCACCGGCGGCCGATAGGCCGGCACCGGCACCGGCGCCGCGAGATCGGCCGCGACGGCCGGCACCGCCGCCGCCGCGGCGGCAAGACCCAGAAGGTTGGCACGCATGTCGTCGAGAACCCGAAGCAGCCCTGCGGGGAGCCGGGGCGAGCCTAGCCCCGGCCCGGTCCCGGCGTCCCAGGGATGCGTGCCCGCCCGCGTCCTTTTCCTCTGGTTGCGTCCGGCATGCCACACTACTCCTGGGTCAGGTCCGGCGCCGCCGAGGACCCGGGCTCAGCGGCCCGGCGCGCGCAGCCCCAGGATCCGGATGACGAGGTAGACCGCGAGCGCCGAGCCCCCGGCGATGCCGAGGGCGAAGAGGGAGGCCGCCTCGTGCTCGGCGAAGAACAGGCCCTTGGTGTTCATGCCGAACACGCCCGTCACCAGGGTGGGCGGCAGGAACAGGGCGGTGAGCACCGACAGGGTGAAGAGCTGCCGGTTCGTCTCCTCGGCGAGCCGCGCCGAGAGCTCCTCCTGCAGGAGGCGGCTGCGATCGGCCATGGCCAGCATGTCGCGGTCGAGGGAATCGAGCCGCTGGGCGATGCGGGCCGCCGCGGCGACCTCGCGGTCGGGCAGGCCCTCCGCCTCGCCCTCCTCCTCGAAGCGGTGGAAGACCGCCCGCAGGCCGAGGAGCTGGCGGTGCAGGCGCACGGCGTCGCGGCGGATCGGGCCGAGGCGGCGGCGCTCGACGCGCGAGGTCTCCTCGATGACGTGGTCCTCGATGGCGTCGAGCTCCTCCGAGAGGGCCGCGCCCTCCTTCGCCATGGCGCCCACGACGTGGCCGATCAGCGCCTCCAGCAGGCGCACCGGCGAGGTGATCGGCAGGCCTTCCTGGGCGGCGTCGCGGGTCGCGTCGGGGCCGACGACCGGGTGGCGGCGGCCGCTCACCAGGAAGCGCGGCCCCATCACGACGTGCAGGCGCCCGGCCGGGTCGACCTTCGCCCGCGCGCCGTCGCGGGCGAGGTCCGCCACGACCCCGCCGACGAAGCCGCCCTCGACGGCGATGCGCTGGTGCGCGTCGCGCCCCAAGGCCGAGGCGGCGAGCCGCGGCGGGCCGAGCCGGCCCTCCGCGATCATCGTGTCGAGGCGCGCGTCGACGAGGTTGAGGTGCAGCCAGAGGAAGCCCTCGCCGAAGCTGCCGAGGGCCGGCAGATCCTCGTCGTGCCCGACGAGCCGGCCGCGCCCCGTCTCGTCGAAGATCATCGCGAAGAGCAGGCCCGGCAGGGCCGGCTCGTCGCACAGGAGCCGCGGCAAGGCGGCCGGGGCCGGCGCCGCCATGCTCAGAACACCTGCGAGGAGACCGCGTAGAGCAGGCCCGACAGGAGCATGGCGACCGGCAGGGTGAGCAGCCACGCCATGGCGAGGTTGCGCAGGGTGCCGGGCTGCAGCCCCGAGCGGTTCGCCGCCATGGTGCCGGCGGCGCCCGAGGACAGGACGTGCGTGGTCGAGACCGGCAGCACGCCCAGGAAGTTGAACAAGCCCGACCAGACCACCGCGACGGTGGCGGGCAGCGAGTGGCTGCAGATGACGGTGGCGACGGCGTTGGCGGTGTCGTGGAAGCCGGTCACGAACTCGAAGGCGAGCGCGATGGTCAGTGCCACGAAGGGCAGGATGACGGGCAGGGAGGTGACGACCGCCGTTCCGGTCTCGATGACGTCGATGCGGATGCCGCAGGCCGCGCAGAGCAGCGCGCCGCCGAGCACCGCGACGAAGATCGCGGCGGCGAGGACGGAGGTCCGGCCGTCGAGATTCGGCCGCCCCTCCTTCGGTTGCGGCGTTCCGGAGGGACCCGCCACCGGACCCAAGCCGCCGACCGCCGAACGCGACATCGCCGCTCCCCCGTTCTGGCCGGACTCACGCGCGAGTCCTTGCGCGGACCCTGATCCGCGGGGGGCGACACCCGTGTGACAGGCGCGGGCAGGTGCCGCGGGGGCCGGAGGGATCAGGGCAGGCGCGGCCGTCATCCGAAATCCGGCGGATTGCTTCGCCATCTCCCATTTCGGCCATGCGGATGTCGGGTCGGCTTCGCTCAGGCGCCGCGCGGGCGTGTCATCCGCTGCCCGGAACTGATCGTCCGGAAAGCGGATCGCGGGCCGTGAGGCGGGGCCGCCGCGGCCCTCGCCGCGGCGGCCCTTCAGCCCCGTCCTGCGTCATGCCGGCGGGACGCGCCTACTCCATCATGCCCATCAGGTCGCCGACGCGCATGTTGCGGATGGAGTCGAGGGACATGCCGCCCATGCCGCCTCCCATCCCGCCCATCATGCCGCCGATCTGGCGCATCCAGTAATTGGCCTGCCGCATGGCCGAGCGGCTGCCGGGCCCGCCGAGCCCGGCGAGGCCGGCCGGGATGCCGTAGCCGCGCCCGGCGACGTGCCGTCGCGACGCCGCGCGCGGGACCGGGCGGTCCATCATCGCGGTATGGGCGTAGCCGCGCCGCATCGCCAAGCGCGTCGGAGCCGGCCGGGGCGTCATCATCCGGGGGACGGGCCGGGCGGTCATCAGGCGCGGGGCGGGCCGGGCCTGGGCCATGCGGCGGAGCTGGACCGGCCGCGCGGCGGCTTGACGCTCCGCGATCCGCCGCTCGGCGACTCGGTGCCTGGTGATTTGGCGCTCGGCGACTTGCCGCTCGGGGCCACGCGCGACCGGGCGCGGCGCCGCTGCCTGCTGGGTCGGGGCCTGCACCTCGTTCATCACGGTGCGGCAGGCGGGACTCAGATTCGCGGATTCCCGCCGCAGGCAGGAGGTGATCGCCCCGATATTGGGGATCGCCGAGGCGCAGAGGCGCCAGACGTCCGGCGTGCAGGCAGCCCGCTGCTGGGCGGTGCCCTGCGCGAAGGCGGGCGGGCCCGCGAGCAGCAGCGTGACCGCTGCGAGGACCGAAGAGGATCTCATGCGCGTGTTCCTCTACCAAGTGAGGCTGACAGCTTCCTCGAAGAAGCCGCCCTTGTCTCGCGCCCCCTCAACAACGCGGCGGTGTGGCGGCGCACGGCCTGCGGCGCTTTTCTTCGAACAACACAGTCCGATCTGGTCGTATCGAGCGCCCGTGGTCAGGCCGTGCGGGTCCGCGGGCGGGCGGCGTGGCCGACGCGGCTGTAGCGGCGGCCGTAGCCGAAATAGATAGCCCCCGAGCAGCGCGGCGAAGACCATGAAGAACAGGTTCGAGCGGTAGGGCGTGCGCCAGGTCGGGTGGATCGCCGCGAAGAAGCGCGGCAGCAGCCGGTCCTGCGCCATGGCGTAGAAGACCCGCGACTGGCCGTAGAGCAGCACCAGCATGACGGTGCTGAAGCCCGCGATGACGCCGAGCGTCACCAGCGCCTGCAGGGACGGGAAGGGTGTGCGCGCGATGGCGGTGGCGACCGGGGCGGCATCGCCCCGCATCGCGTCGGAGCGCACGAGGCCGGTCAGCACGGCCGCGAAGGCGATGTACAGGACGGTGCAGATCGCGAGGGAGCCGAGGATCCCCACCATCATGGTGCGCTGGGGGTTCTTCACCTCCTGTGCCGCCGTCGAGACCGCGTCGAAGCCGATATAGGCGAAGAACACCACCCCGGCCGCCCGCATGATCCCGCTGCAGCCGTACTCCCCGAAGGTGCCCGTATCGTCCGGAACGAAGGGGACGTAGTTCTGCGCCTTGACGTAGAACAGGCCCACCCCGCTCACGGTGAGCACCACCGCGACCTTGACGACGACGACCACGGCGTTGACCCGGGCCGACTCGCGCGCGCCGCGCATCAGCCGGAGGGAGATCACGCAGACGATCAGCACCGCCGGCAGGTTGACGAGGCCGCTGGTCCGGGTGCCGTCGGCGAGCGCGACCGTCTCGAAGGGCGAGTGCAGCAGCCGCGGCGGCAGGGCGATGCCCCAGCCCTGCAGCAGCGTCGCGACGGATGTCGACCGGCTCACCGAGACCGTGGCGGCCCCGACCGCGTATTCGAGCACGAGATCCCAGCCGATGATCCAGGCGACGAACTCGCCCATCGTGGCGTAGGCGTAGGTGTAGGCGCTGCCCGAGACCGGGATCATGCTGGCGAGTTCGCTGTAGCACATGCCCGCGAAGGCGCAGCAGAGGGCCGCGATGGCGAAGGAGATGACGACCGCCGGCCCGGCATGCTCGGCCGCCGCGATGCCGGCGAGCGAGAACAGGCCCGCCCCGATGATCGCCCCGATCCCGAGCCCCACGAGACTCCAGGGGCCGAGGCTGCGGTGGAGCCCGTTCTCGCCCGCCGCCGCGTCGGCGTTGAGCCGCGCGAGCGGCTTCGTCCGCAGCAGCCCGCCCGTCGCGCTCGCCATCGCCACCTCCCCGGACGATCAGCGCGCGCGGATGATGGGCCGGCCGATCAGCCGCTCAACGCGCGAGCTGCCGCAGGGACCGCCGGACTTCGCCGGTCCGGGGCGGGTGCCTCAGGGGGCGGCGGCGAGGTCCGCCGGCGCGCCCGCCTCCTCCTCCGCCTCCGGCTCCTCGTCCCAGATCGCGGCGCGCGCGGGCAGCAGCCGGGCGACCAGGGCAGCGATCTCCTCCGGGAACGTGCCGCTGCGGTCGAGGGCGAAGGCCGTGTCGAGGGCGGGGACGAGGCTGTCGATCAGGGGGCCGGGCGATCGGTCGGCGCGCGGACTCGCCGCCGTCTCGGACAGGGGCGCGCGGGCGAGCATGGCGGGGCCGCTCCTGGGCACGCGCCGCCGCGCGCGCCGGGCCGGGGCGGCGCGCGGGAGGCTGCGACTGACGACGATCGATGAAGCGGGACTATAGGGGCGCTGCATGAACGGCGGCTGACACGACCGGCCCGGCGGCGTTCAGGGAGCGTGGCTCCGGGGATGTCGCGCGGGATTCCGCGCCGCGGCGCGCCCCGGGGCCGGTCGGGCGAGGGGCCGGCGATGAGCGGGCGGAGCCGCGACCCCGCCCTCGCCGCCCCTCAGGGGAACTGGACCGCGTCCACCACCTGGCGGAACCGCGGCAGGGTGGCGTCGCGGTCCTGCGCCCGCACCACCCCCACCGCCCGGAAGTAGCCGTCGGGCTTGAAGCGGATCGTCTGCGACACCACCACCGCCATGCCGGAGGGGATGTCGGTCGCCCGCGCCACCAATTCGTGCCAGTCGGCGCCGCCCTGCCGGAAGCTCTGCGCGCGCTCGATGGCGAAATCCTTGAGGGTCTGGTTGGAGTAGAGCGCCGCCTTGGCGAAGGCGTCGCGCTGGTCGGGCGGGAGCGGCGGCTGCACCGCCTCGGCCAGAACCAGGATGGGCTGCTCCAGGCTGGTCATCTGGTCCTTCGGCCCGTCGGTGTAGAGCACCGAGTTGCCGGCCAGCACCCGGACCGGCCGGAAGCCCGCCGTCTCGGTCACCCGGAAGGGCAGGGCGGCGACCTGCTGGTCGAGGCTGAGCGCCGCCCGCACCCGCACGCTGGTGAGCATCTTGCGCATCGCCTCGTCGGTCTCGGCGCCGGGCAGCATCTGGCCGATCACCAGCCCGGTCACGGTCGGGTCGGCCACCAGCAGCACCCACTTGGCGATGGTCGGGGCCCCGGGCTGCTCGATCGGCTGCTCGCCCGTGAACAGGATGCCCTTGGCCTCGCCGGCGAGGGTCAGCTCCTCGCGGTTCTTCACGGTGAGCCCCTGGGCCTTCAGGCTCTCGGCCGTGAAGCTCGCCGTGAGGGCGGAGAAGTCCTGCGGCGGCAATTCGACCACCGAGACCGTGGCGCCGCCGCCCGGCCGCTCGAATCCGGTGAAGCGGCGGGAGACCTGCATGTCCTGGATCGGCTCGAAGCCGAAGCGGGAGCCGGGCGGATAGACCGGCTCGGCGGCGTGGGCCGCGCCCGCCAGGACGAGGCTCACGAACAGGGCGGCGAGGACGCGCAGGGACATGGTCGCGATCTCCTGCGGACGGCTCTGCGAGCCGACCGGGTGCAGGGCGCGATGCGTCGCCGCCCGGCCGCTGTCAAGCGCGGCCGGACAGGGTGACGCGTCGCAGTGTCAGGTTCACCCGCCCGCCCGGCGGCACCGGCTCCGGCAGGGGCGGCGCCCCGAGCAGGTCGGGCGGCTCCGGGACGATCCGGTCCACGCCGTGGAAGATCAGCCGCGAGGCGCCGCCGATGACGAGGGCGTCGCCGCTGCGCAGGCGCAGGGAGCGGGTCGGATCCCCCCGCCGCGGGCCCCCGTGGCGGAACAGCGCCGTCGCCCCGAGGGAGAGCGAGAGCACGGGGGCGTCGAGCGCGTCCTCGTCCCGGTCCTGGTGCAGCCCCATCCGGGCCCCCGGCGCGTAGAGGTTCACGAGGCAGGCCTCCGGCGGGTCGGGATAGGCCGCGAGGTCGCTCCAGGCCGCCAGCAGGGCGGGCGGGATCGGCGGCCAGGGCGCCCCGGTCCCGGGATGCGCGGGCTGGTAGCGGTAGCCGGCTTGGTCCGAGACCCAGCCGAGGCGGCCGCAATTCGTCATCCGCACCGAGAAGGGCTTGCCCGTCCGCGGCATGGTCGGGGTGAAGGCGGGCGCCCGCGCGAGCACGCGGGCGAGGTCGGCGGCGAGCGCCGCCTGGCCGGCGGCGTCGAGGTAGCCCGGATAATGGATCAGGCCCGGCGCGAGTTCGATCAGGAGCGGCCCCCTCGGCGTTCGCTCGAGCCTCCATAGCACGTCCTGCCGAAGCGGATGCCGGTTCGGCGTAGACCATGCGGCGCAATCAAACACCTGGAGCAGCGCCCGAGTGCACCGTGATCGGGCTCCGCTCCACGCAGAATCGCATGGGGCAATTCCGCTCGGTCCCTTGGTGTCGCATCATGCCTCGCCGACGCGGTCCTTCGGCTCGCCGCCGAACCGGTGACCCCCTCGGCACCGGCCGGTCCCGGCCGGCGGAAGGATGCTGAGGCCCCGGGCGGCGCCTGTCCCGCCCCTCAGCCCGGCAGCCGGGGCGATCCCTCGTCGGTCTGGCCCGCCTCGCGGGCGGCGCGGGCGCGCTCGGCCCTCAGCTCGCGCTCCGCCAGCAGCCAGAATTCCAGGTCGAAGCCGTCCGGGCGGTGGTTGCGCTCCCAGAGCTCGTGGGCCCGCTCCCGGATCTGCTCGGGCGTGATGTCGGGAAGGCTTGCCATCTCGGTTCCGATTGCCGCGCGGCGGCCGGCGGCCGCCGGGCCTGACGAGGATGCGCCGCCCGGCGCCGCGGAGCCTCGCGGCTGCGGCGGGCAGGCTCCGTCCTAACGAGGAACGCATGCCGTCGGGTCCCCGTCCGTCTCGATCCTTTCCGCGCGGGGACCCGGGTTGCGGCGGCGGCCGCGAGGGCCGCGCGATCCCCCCTCCATCCTCGCCCGGGCGAGCCCGAGGGGGCGGCCCCGGTCTCGGGCCGTCCCGGCCAAGCGCGCCGGGCAGCCATGTCCGAAAGCCCGATGGATCCTGCCGGCCGCTCCGGTTATTGACATAGGTGAAATCCGGCCCAACGGCGCAGTCTTGCCGCTCAGGTGACGACCATGACCGACCCGGTGACCCACTGCCTGCGCAAGCTCGACCACGCCTCCGGCGTGACCGCGGCGGGCGCCAGCGCCCTCGTGACCGAGGCGCTCGACGAGCTCGAATCGGCCTATGGCCGCGCGTCCGAGCGCATCGTCGCCCTGGAGGCCGTGCTCCACGACTACGACGACCGGGTCTCGCACCGGCGGGGCACGCCCTTCCACCGCTTCCTCGTCACCGCGATCGACCGCCGGCAGGGCCGGCTGGTCGAGGGCCGCCTGATCGAGGGCGACCGGTCGACGAAGCGGGCCGGCCGCCCCCTCGCGGCGATCCGGCACGGCTGAGAGGTGGAGATCCCTCGACCTCCGTCACACCACTCCGCGGTGATGCCAGAACGATAGCGTGGCCTGTCCGGTCCGCCTGTCGCGACGGGGCGGGGCCCGACAGGGGCGCGACCTCGCGGCGGCCGCCGTGATCGAGCGACGCGCTCGCGACGCGAATCGCGCGATGTCCAGCCGCTGAGGCTCCCTGACCCCTGACCCCGCCGCGTCGCGGGCCGCCGGAGCGGCGCGCCGGCCGGTCAAGGTTTTGTCCGATGCCGGTGTATCCTCGGCCCCGCGCCGCCGCGGGACGGCAGGCGACGCTGCGACCGGAGGAGAGGCATGCAGCCCGTCACGCCGGCGATCTGGTCCCCCGCCGAGGCCGCCCTGTGGGACCGGATCGCCGCCCATCCCTTCGAGGTGCCGGGCCGGAACCTCGACTTCACCCGCCGCCTCGCCCGCGACCGGGGCTGGTCCCTGGCCTTCGCCCGCGGCGCCGTGGCGGAGTATCGCCGCTTCTGCTTCCTCGCCTGCCTCGGGGCGGGTCCCGTCACGCCGAGCGAGGAGGTGGACGAGGTCTGGCACCTCCACCTCACCGACTCGCGCGACTACTGGGACGTCTGGTGCCGCGACGTGCTGCGCACCCCCCTCCACCACGAGCCGGCGGCGGGCGGACCGGCCGAGCGGGCCCGCCTCGTGCGCCAGTACGCCGAGACCCTCGCCCGCTACGAGGCCCGCTTCGGCCCGCCCGGCCCGCTGTTCTGGCCGGGCACGCGGGCGCGGTTCCGCAGGACCCCCCGCTACCGCACCGTCGACACCGACCGGACGATCGTGCTCGCCCGCCCGCGCCTGCTGCGCGGGCCCCTGCGCGCGGCCGCTGCCCTGGCGGCCCTGCTCGCGGGGCTGGGCGCGCCGCAGGCCGCGGCCCTGCCGGCCGATCCCCTCGACTTGCCCGGACCGCCCTTCCTCCAGCTCTACGCGGGGCTCGCGGCGGCCGCCCTCCTGATCGCCCTGGCGCTGCGCGCCGCCTGCCGGGGCGGCGAGGCGCCGGCCATGCCGAAGCTGAGCCTGCCCGACCTCGCCTACCTGGCGGGGGGGCCGCAGCGCGTCGCCGACGTGGTGGCGCTGGCCCTCTACGAGCGGGGCGGCGCCTCGGTCGACCCGGCGAGCCGGCGCATCCTGGTCTGGCCGCACCGCCCGCCGCTCCCCTCGGAGCTCGAACCGTTCCGGCCGCCCGCGGGGGACCGCAGCCGCGCGGAGCTGCGGGCCGCCCTCGACGCCCCGGTCGAGCGGCTCTCGCACGCGCTGGCCGCGCGCGGCCTCGCGCCGCCGCGGGAGCGGGTGCGCCTGCTGCGGGGGATCGGTCTGGCGGTGCTGGGGGCGGTGCTCGCCCTCGGCCTCGCCAAGCTCGGGGTCGGCCTGTCGCGGGACCGGCCGGTCGGCTTCCTGGCCCTGATGATGGGCGCGACGGCGCTCCTCGGGCACTGGACCCTGCTGCATCCCGTGACGCGCACCCGGGCGGGCGACCGCGTCCTGGAGGTCTACCGCTCCCACCACGCGCGGGCGGCGCGGGCCCCGCTGCCGAGCGAGGTGCTGTTCGCCTTCGCGGTCTCCGGCGCGCTCGCGCTGGTCGGCACCGAGCTGACCGGCTTCGTCGCCTTCCTGCGCCCGCCCGGCGGCAGCGACGGCGGCGGGGGCGGCGACGGCGGCGGTGACGGGGGCGGCGGGGGAGGGGGCTGCGGCGGCTGCGGCGGTGGCGGCGGGGATTAGCCCCGGGGCGCGGCGCCGGCGGGCGCGGCCCTGCGCTCCTCCTCGAAGGGGCAGAGCCGGATCGTCTCGAGGGCCAGCGCGCCGCGGGCGGTCTCGACCTCGATCCGCTCGCGCAGCGGCACCCAGCGGATCGCCGGCTCCCGGTCCGGCGGGCGCGGGACCGGCGGCACCGGCTCGGGCGGCGGCGGCGGCAGGGGGAGCGCCACGGGGCTGAGCCGCACCCGGAAGCGGCGCCCGTCCGCCTCCTCCCAGCCGCCCGCCGCGGCCTGGGCGAGGTTCACCGGCTGGACGAGGAGCGAGCGCGCCACCCGCGCGGCCGCGACCCGGTCGTCGATCCACAGCCAGCCGAGGCGCGACTGCACCAGGCCGCGCTGGAGGGCGAGGCTCAGCATCGCCACGATGGCGAAGGCCGCCAGCGCCTCGACCAGGGTGAAGCCGGCCCGGCCCGCCTCGCCCGAGATCCGGCCGGCCGCGGCGCGGATGCCGGCCCCGCGCGGGCGCCGCGCGGGGCCGGGACGCGCGTCACTCGCGGCCGATCGGGGCACCGCCGCGCTGCCCTTCGGGCCCCAGGGAGAGGATCGCGTAGGGGCCCGCCTTGCCGGGGGCCCGGTACTCGTAGGGACGTCCCCAGGGGTCGGGCGGCACATTGGTCTGCTTCAGGTAGGGACCGCCCCAGCTCTCGGCGGAGGGCGGGCGCTGCACCAGGGCCTGCAGGCCCTCGCTCGTCGAGGGATAGCGCCCGTTGTCGAGGAAGAAGAGGTCGAGGGCCGAGGCGAAGGACTCGATCTGCAGCTTCGCGGTCCGCTCGCGGGAACTCGACAGGTAGCCGAGCACCCGCGGGCCGGCGAGGCCCATCACGAGGCCGAGGATCACCAGCACGACGAGGAGTTCGACGAGGGTGAAGCCGGCGCGCGCGTCGCGGCGCGCGGGCGGCGGGGACGAGGGGCGGTCGAGGATCATGCGCCGGAACCCGGGATCATCATGGCAGCGGAGCATCCGGTGAGGGAAGAATAAGGCATCGTGTGGACAGGTCGCGGCCACGGCAGGATCAGACCAGAAGGTCGTTGATGCTCATCAGCGCCGTCATCACCGAGATGATCAGCCAGGCGATCAGGACGCTGACCAGCACCATGACGGCCGGGCCGACGATCGCGATCAGCCGGCCGAGGGCGGACTCGAGCTTGACCTCGTAGAAGGCGGCGACCCGCTCGGCGCTGTCGGGCAACTCGCCCGCCTCCTCGCCCACCCGCAGCATCTGGACGACGTGGCGCGGGAACAGCGGGCGCTGGCCGAGCGCCTCGGACAGGCGCTGCCCCTGGCGCACGTCGGCGATGACCCGGTCGATCTCCGCGCCCGCCCCGGGCAGGCGCACGACGCCGCGGATCAGCCGCAGCGCCGTCGAGATGTCGACTCCGCCGCCGACCAGGATCGCCAGCGTCCGGCAGAAGGTCACGGTGAGTTCGTGCGCGAGCAGCGTGCGCACGACCGGCAGCCGGGCGAGGAGCCCGATCCACAGGCCGCGCTCGCGCCCGAGCCGCGCCAGCACCAGGGTGCCGCCGAGCAGGCCCGCGAGCCCGATCCCGATCAGGTCGAGATGGGCGTTCACCGCCGCCGAGAGATTGAACACGAACAGGGCGGCCGGATCGATGCGGTCGCGGAAGCCCTGCAGCGCCACCTCGAATTTCGGGATCAGGTAGATCAGCACGAAGGCCAGCACCGCGAAGGCGGCCGCGACCAGGAAGAGCGGGTAGGCGATGGCCGAGACGAAGCGGCGGCGCAGGCGCTCGCCGCGCTGCCGCTCGGCCGCGAGGCTCCCCAGCGCCCCTTCGAGGCGCCCCGCCGCCTCCGCCACCTCCACCATCTTGCGATAGATCGGCGGGAACAGGCGCGGGTGCCGGGCCACCGCCTGGGAGAGGCTCCTTCCCTGGCCGAGGGAGAGGTGGAGGTCGCGCAGCACGCCGACCAGCCAGCGCCGCGTCTCCAGCTGCGCCAGGATCTGGAGCGCGTCGGTCAGCGTCACGCCGCCCCGCAGGAGCATGGCGAGGTCGAGGGTCATGGCGGTGATGTCGTCCGGCCGCGGCTCGGGCCGCAGCAGGTCGCGCCAGCCCCGGCCCCCGGCCGGCCGCGCCGTCGCCGAGAGCGGCGTGAAGCCGGCCCGGTCGAGCTGGGCGATCACCTCGGCGCGGCTCTCGGCCTCGATCGCCCCGGTCTGGACGCGTCCGGCCGGGTCGAGGGCGCGGTACTCGTAGGTCGTGCTCACGGCGGCCCGCCCGCGAACCAGACGGCGAGGAGGGCCGGCGCCAGGAAGGCCCCGAACGGGATCTTGTCCCCGCGGCCGATCGGGCGCGCCCGCAGGCGGCTCGCGGCCACGACCGCGAGCCCGCCGAGGCTCGCCAGCAGCAGCGCCCAGGCGAAGCCTTCGAGCCCGGTGAGGAGTCCCCCCGCCGCCGCGAGCTTCACGTCGCCGAGGCCGATGCCGTCATGGCCGCGCCGGCGGTAATAGGCCTCGCGGATCAGCCAGAGGCCGCCGCCGCAGACGAGGCCGTCGACCGCGAGCGCCGCCGCCTCGGCGCGCGGCTCCCCGGCGCCCAGGCGCGCCGCCGCGGCGACGAGCCCGATCGCCGCGACGGTGCCGTCCGCGATGGTGAGGCTGACCACGTCCTGCCAGACGACCTGCGCCACCGCGGCGAGGAGCGCGAGGGCGAGGACGAGGCTCAGCGCCTCGGGCGAGCCGAGCCACAGGGTCGGGGCGAGGGCGAGGGCCACCCCGGGCAGGACGAGGCGCCCGGCCCTGCGCGCGAGCGCGGCGGTGCCCGTCGGATCAGCTGCGTGCACGGCCGCTCCCCACCGGATCGTCCCGCCGATTCATGCCACGCGCGCCGCGATCCCGCACCAGGTCGGGTCCGGCGCACCACCCTCCCGGCGCACGCCGCCCGTCAGCGCTTGAGCACCGGGGCCGCCGCGCGGGCGCCGCGGCGCACGCCCGCGTCCAGGAGCTGGCCGCGGTAATCCTCGGCCACCCGCTGCGCGTCGCGGCCGCTGCGCACCACCACCGGGCGGATGAACACGACCAGCTCCGTCCGCTCGTCGGCATTGTTGGTCGAGCTGAACAGGGCGCCGATCTGCGGCAGCCGGCCGAGGATCGGGATGCCGTCGCGCTCGCGCTGGTGCTTGTCGCTGATCAGCCCGGCGAGCAGCACCGTCTGGCCGTTCGCCACCGAGATCGTGCTCGCCACCCGGCGCTTCGAGATCGTCGGCGTGAGCGTGTCGGAGCCGCCCACCACCGCGGAGATCTCCTGCTCGATCTGCATCGTCACCGCGTCGTTCTGGCCGATGCGCGGGATCACGTTGAGGATGATGCCGGTGTCGCGGAACTCGACCTGGTTGATCAGCGGCGCGTTGGCGAAGTCCACGCTCTGGGCCTGACGCGTCGTGATCGGCACCGAATCGCCCACCTGCAGCGTCGCCGGCTGGTTCTCCAGCACCACGAGCGAGGGCGAGGACAGCACCTTCACGTCCGTGAAGCCGTCGAGCGCGTTGATCACCACGTCCGGCCCGGAATAGCCGCCCACCAGGAAGTTGAAGCCGTTGCCGGGCTTGAGGACGTTGCTGGCGCCGCTCGCCGCCGCGCTGACCAGACCGACCGAGCCCTTGTTGCGGCCGAGCCCCAGGCTGCGGCTGTCGAGGAAGAACTGGACGCCGTGCTTGAGCTCGTCGTTGAGCTTCACCTCCGCGATGGTGACGTTGACGGCGACCTGGGCCGGCACCGCGTCGAGGCGGCGCAGGGCGGCGTAGACCTTCTTGTACGTGTCGCCGTCCGCGTAGGTGACGACCGCGTTGTTGGCCGGGTCGGCGCTGATCGCCACGCCGCGCCCGCGCCCGTTCGGCTGCGTCGTCAGGTCGATCATGGCGCTGTTCATGCCGCCGCCAGCCAAGCCGCCGCCCATGCCCCCGCCCATGCCCCCGCCCATGCCGCCGCCCGGATCCGCCGGGGCGGCCGGCACCGCGTCGCCGAAGGCCGAGGCGAAGCGCGCCCGCAGGAGCTCGTTGCCGTTGCCGCCCGGCTGCGAGGCCGGCAGCCCGGAGCCGCCCGGGCTCGACAGGCCGCCCCCGCCGAAGCCGGAGCCGAGCCCGCCCTGGCCCGACGATCCCGCGCCGCCGAGCCCAGACCGGCCCTGCTGGCCGAGGCCCGGCCCTGTCGGCCCCGCCGCGAGGCCGCCCTGGCCGTTGCCGAACAGGCCGTTCACGACCCGGGCGAGCTCCCGCGCGTCCCGGTAGCGCGCCTTGTAGACGAAGACGTTCTCCTCGGCCGCCTCGGTGACGTTGTCGAGCTTGCGGATGAAGGTCTCGGCACGGCGGATCAGGGCCGGGTTCTTCGACAGGACCAGCACCGCCCGCAGCCGCGAGACCGGCTTGAACTGGATCAGCCCCGAGCCGGCGCCGTTCTCCGAGGTGTCGAAGAGCTGGGCGAGTTCGGCCACCACGGCCTCGGGCCGCACGCGGCGCAGCTCGAACAGGCTGACCGACTGGCCGCGCATCCAGTCGCCGTCGAGGGACAGGATGGCGCTCACCGCCTCCTGGCGCTTGGGGCCCGGGCCCTTCAGCACGATGGTGTTGCGGGAGATGTCGAAGCGGACCCCGTCCGCCTCGGTGACGAAGCCGGAGACGAGGCGCGACATCACCGCGGCCGAGACGTGGCGCAGGGGCACGACCGACACGCCGTAGCCCGCCTGCGCGCCCGAGCCGAAATTCACCGAGCCGGAGCCCAGGGCGGTCGGGGCGATCAGGTAGCCGCTGCCGTTGCGGGTCAGGGCCAGCCCGTGGCTCGCCAGCACGCTCTCGATCGCGCCCAGCATCTCGGCCCGGGTCAGGGGCCGCGGCGAGGAGATCGTCACCTGCCCGGCGACGTCCGCCCCGAGCGTGTAGCTGAGGCCGAGCGTCTCGTTCAGGACCGTGTGCAGCACGTCCTTGATCTCGGCCCGCTCGAAGTTGAGCCGGAAGCTGCCCTCGCCCGTCGCCGCATTGCCGACGTCGAGGGGCTCGCCGAGATCGACCGGCAGGCCGCCCGTCGTCTCGATCGGCTCCGGCGGGAAATGGTAGCTGCGCCCCGGCGCGCGGTCGCGCGGGACGAGGCCGCCCTCCCGCCCCGCCTTCGCGCCGACCGGCGGGGTCGCGCGGGCGGTGAGGTCGAGGTTGAGCTCCGGCCCGGCCAGCGTCGCGCGGCCCGCTTCCTGCGACCGCAGCGGCCCGACGAAGCCCAGGAGCCCTGCAATCAACAGCGCTCCGGAGACAATGCGCGCCCTGTGCATGTGAGTTCGGTCCGAAGTGGGTTGGCGCAACCCTAGGCAGGGCCCCCGGGGGTGTCAATTTGTTTCCACTTATTAGGACTTGTGGCGAAGCGCCTGTGACTGTTTTATCACGCCATCATGAAATTGTTAGACTGCAATACTGGATAGGAAATTCGGCATTGACTGCCGAACGAGGATCTCTTGGTGCGGCGGACCTGTCGCAAGTGTTCCGCAAGTCGGAGCGTCTATCTCAGCGCGTGGCCGGGCTGCGTGGATAACATTCGCGCCAAGCCGGCCGCAGGGGCTCCGGTGGCGGAGCTTTTGGCGAACAGACGATATTCCTGCTCGCGCGGGCCGTCGCGCAGGAGGAGGCGGTCGCCCTCGATGCGGGCCACCTCCCAGCCCTCGACGCGGTCGCCGGCCCGCAGGGTGGCGGCCTTGTCGGCCGCCGCTCCCCGCACGACCGCGAAGGGCTGCTCGCTCCCCTCCACGATGCCGACGAGCCGCAGCTGCGGCGGCGGCCTCGGCGGCTCGGGCGGCGGGGGAACGAAGGCCACGACCGGCGGCGGCGCGGCGACCGGGATCGCGGGCGGCCGCCGGCTCGCCGAGAAGAGCGGGCGGGCGCGGGCCGGCCGGGCCGCCGCGCCGCTCGCCTCGGCGGAGGGCGAGGGCGAGGGCGCGGCCTGGTCGGGCAGCGCCGGCTGGCTTGGCAGCGCCGCTTGGCTTGGCAGCGCCGCTTGGCTTGGCAGCGCCGCTTGGCTTGGCAGCGCCGGCTGGCCGGGCTCGGCCGGCCCGGGCGGCGGAGCCGCGGCCGCGGGCGGGCCCGGCGCGACCGAGCCGGGAAAGAGCATCGCGCCGATCGACCCCGCCTGCGCGAGGGCGGGGCCGGAGAGGGCGAGGAGCGCCAGGGCGGCGGGCGGGCAGGCTCTCACGGTCGCTCCTCCGCGCGGTAACCCCTCACCGCGAGGGCGACGCGCAGCATCGGATCCTCCTCGGCCGCGGCTCCGCGCGCTTGGCTGCCGTACCCTTGGCCTCCATACCCTTGGCCGCCGTACCCTTGGGCACCGTACCCTTGGGCACCGTGCCCTTGCGCCGGGCGCAGGTTGAGGCCCTCGACGGTGAGGAGCGGCCGGCCGTTCTCCACGGCGGTGAGCAGGTCGAGGAGGCCGGGATTGCGGGTCTCCAGGGTGACGCGGGCGAGCAGGCTCAGGGGATCGGCGGCGGCCGGCTCCTCCTCGACCTGCACCTCGATCAGGCGCCCGCCCGCCCGCTCCACCAGGGCGACGAGGCGGGTCTGCAGCTCGGCCCGGGCGAGGCTCGGGCTGCGGGCTTCGAGGAACGGGGAGGCGGTCTCGGCCGGCGCGGCGGCCGGCGCGGCGGCGAGGCCGCGCACCTTCGCCTCCAGCCGGGCGAGCTGCGCGCCGCGCTCCCCGGCAGCCTCCGCGGCCTGCGACCAGCGCAGGGCGTTGGCGAGCGTCGTCGCGGCGAGCAGGCCCGGGAGGCCGAGGAAGAGCGCGAGCGCGGCCGGCCCGAGCCAGCGCCGGGCGGGAGTCTCGGTCACGGCACGCCTCCCGGGGGCGCCGCGCGCGTGGCGGCGAGATCGAACAGGTCGCGCCCCTCGCCGTCCCGCACGACCGGGGCGGCGAAGCGCAGGCCCGACAGGCCCGCCTGGGTCTCCAGCAGGCCCACCAGGGCCGGCGCATCGGCCGAGCGCCCGAGGAGATGCAGCGTGCCCCGGCCCGCGTCGAGTTCCCGCAGCACCGTGTGGTCCGGCAGGGCCGCGCTCAGGCGGTCGAGGAGGGAGCCCATTCCCGCCTCGGGGCGATTCGCGGCGAGCAGCGCCTGCGCGCGGCTCGCCCGCGGCCTGGTCCGGGCCTGAACCCGGGCCTGCAGGGCGGCGAGCCGCTCCTCCGTGGCCTGCAGCTCGGCCTCCGCCGAGGCCGCGAGCCAGGCCGTGCCCGCGCAGGCGAGCGCGAGGAGCGCGAGCGCGCCCGCGAGGCCGCGGCCGAGCCGTCGCCGCAGGACGGGATCGCCCGCCTCCGCCCGGCCGGCATAGAGGTCGATCGCCAGCGGCGCCGCGAGGGGCTCCTCGGCGCTGCCGAGGGCCGTCGGGCGCAGGCCCGCCGCCGCGACCCGCGCCAGGAGGGGCTCGGCCCGCTCCCGCGCGGTGACGAGGAGGTCGACCGTGACGTCGCCCCCCGGGGCGGGCGGCGCGACCCGGAACCCGTAGAGCACCCGGTCGGGCTGCCAGGGCGTGAGGCGTTCGAGCCGGTGCTCGATGATCGGCCGCAGGTAGGCGCGGCCCGCCTCCGGCACCGAGAGCGAGCGGCGCAGGAAGCAGCCGGCCGGGAGGCGTGCCTCGAGGGGCCCGCCGCGCAGGCGCTCGGGGGCGGCCTCGCCCGGCCCGAGCCGCGCGGCCAGCACCGCCTCGCCCCCGCGCGCGACGCCGTAGACGAGGAGCGCGTCCTCCTCCACCACGACCACCCGCCGGCCGCCGCCGAGGCGCGCCGCCACGGGGCCGAGTCGCCGGACGGCCTCGTCGAGCAGCGCCGCGAGGAGGTCGCGCAGGGGGCGGAGCGGCGGTCCGGCATGCCGGATCCAGGGGAGGGCCAGGGCCACGCGCGCCTCCCTAGCCGGTCATCCGCATCACCTCGTCGAGCGAGGTGAGCCCGTCGGCGGCCTTGGCGAGGCCGTCCTCCAGCATCGTCGTCATCCCGGCCTCGCGGGCGGCGCGCAGCAGCACCAGCGGGTCGGGCTCGCGCCGGATCAGGCCGGTGAGCGCCTCGTCCACCGGCATCACCTCGAAGACCCCGACCCGGCCGCGAAAGCCGCTGCCGCCGCAATGCGGGCAGCCGACCGGGCGATGGACCCGCCCGCCCCCCGGCCGCGCGAAGCCCCGGCGGGCGCAGACCGCGTCGAGCGCCGCGCCCCCGTCCGGATCCGGCGCCCGGCAGCGCTCGCACAGGCGCCGCACCAGGCGCTGCCCGACGACCCCCCGCAGGGACGCGGCGATCAGGTAGGGTTCGACGCCCATGTCGGCGAGGCGGATGACCGCGTCCGGGGCGCTGTTGGTATGGAGGGTGGTCAGCACGAGGTGGCCGGTGAGCGCCGCCTGGATGCCGATCGCCGCCGTCTCGCGGTCGCGCATCTCGCCGACCATGATCACGTCCGGATCGTGGCGCAGGAAGGAGCGCAGCGCGTTCGCGAAGGTGAGCCCGATGCCGGGCTTGATCTGGGTCTGGTGGATGCCGGGGATCTGGTACTCGATCGGGTCCTCGACCGTGACGATCTTGCGGGCCGGGTCGTTGAGGAGCGAGACCGCGGTGGCGAGCGTGGTGGTCTTGCCGCTGCCGGTCGGCCCGGTGACGATGATCAGCCCGTGCGGCTCGCCGAGCATCCGCTCCAGCGCGTCCCGGTCGCGGGCCGAGAGGCCGACCCGGGCGAAGTCGAGGAGGCGCGCGTCCTTCACCAGGATGCGCAGCACCGCCGTCTCGCCGTAGAGGGTCGGCATCACGGCGACGCGCAGATCCGCCTCGCTCGCGCGCACCCGCACATTGGTGCGCCCGTCCTGCGGCAGGCGCCGCTCGGCGATGTCGAGCCCGGCCAGGATCTTCACCCGCGAGATGATCGCCGGGGCCATGTCCTTCGGCAGGGTCTGGTGCAGGCGCAGCCGCCCGTCGATCCGCAGCCGCACCCGCAACTCCTCGCGGCCGGTCTCCAGGTGGATGTCGGTCGCCCCGACCTCGACGGCGCGCTCCAGGAGCGCGTCGATGGCCCGCACGATCGGGGCGCCCCGGGCGAGGTCCTGCAGCGCCTCGACGTCGTCCGTGAGGCCGAGATCCGCGTGGGCGGGGCGCGCCCGCGCCTCGGGCGCGGCGGTGGCGCCCTCGGCCCGGGCGATGAGTTCGCCGATCTCCTCGAAGGAGAGGACCCCGAGCCGGGGCGCGCAGCCGAGGGCGAGCGCCACGGCGCGGATCGCCTCCTCGTTTCCGGGATCGGCCACCAGGAGGAGCGGCCCCTCCGGCCCGGCGACCGGGTACAGGAAGGCGTCGGCGAGGAAGCGGCGGGACAGCCCGGCGGTCAGGTCCGGCAGGGCCGCGACCGCGTCGCGGTCGAGGCGGGGCAGGCCGTGATGCGCGGCGAGCGCCTGGGCGAGGTCCCCCGCCGGGACGCCGCCCGCGCGCCAGAGCGCCTCCGCGCCCCCCGCCTCCGGCGGCAGGGCCTCTCCCGTGACGGACCGCTCGAACGCCCCCACCCTCGCCACCCCCGGTGCCGGGCCCCGGTGCCGGCCGGCTCGACTCGTCAGCTTGCTTGTCCGGTGAAGTCTAACGGCGATCTGCCGGCCCGCGGAGGCCGGCCACGCGCCGTTAAGAGAAAAGCAAGACGTGTGTCACGGGCAGCACAGGCGGTCCCGGTGCGCCGGGGCGGCGCCTTGTGCTGGTCATTCGCGCCACTCGGTGATGAAGTACGGGGCCTCGTCGGCGGGCGCGCGGATCAGGATTGCCGAGACGGCGCCCGTGGTGGCGCCGCGCCGGGCCTCGACGCGCACCCGGAAGGCGCCGCCGGGCTTGGCGCCGACATAGGCCTGCTGGCGCGCGAACAGCCGCGGCACCTCGCCGGCGGCCCGCTCGGCCGGCATCCGGCGCAGGGCCGCCGCCGCCGCGACGAGCTGGGGCGTCGCCTCCGGCAGGGCGAGGATCACCGGATCGGGCGCGGCGAGCACGTTCACCTTCCCGGACGGATTGTGCACGGTGACGATCTCGGCCAGGGCCGCGACGTCCTCGTCGGTGAGGCCGGGGAGCCAGCGCAGGTCCTCGACCGCGCGGAAGCCGTCGCGCTTGACCGCCTGCGCCCCCGGGGCCGCCGTCCCGGCGGCCGCGCGCGCCGTCCCGGCGGCCGCGCGCGCCGCCGCGGTGGCCCCGGCGGGCGCGGGCTCGTTGCGGCCGCGCCACGCCACCACGGCGGCCGCGAAATCGGCCGGGGCCAGGCCGCGCAGGCGCAGGGCGGCGGCCGCCGCCGCCAGCAGGGCGGGCTCGGACCAGTTCAGGTCGATGAGCCCGCTCTCGTCGCGCGCCGCGATCCGCACGGTGCCGTCGTCGAGGCGGATCTCGCCGGCGATGCGGTCGGGCGCGAGCCGCAGGCCGAGGAGCTGGTGGGCGGCAAGCTCGATCCCGGCCCGGATCAGCGCGTCGCGCCGCAGCACCTCGCCCTCGGTCCAGGCGCCCTCGACGCTGCCGCGGGTGACGAGGGCCGCCCCCCCGGCGAGGCTCGCGAGCAGGGCCAGGACGCCGAGCGTCGCCACCAGGATGAAGCCCTCGCGGCCGCCCCTCATCGGCGCACCTGGTAGGGGAGGGCGCCGAGGATCGAGGCCACGGAGGGCGCGTCGTCCTCGGGCGCCTTGCGCTCGTCGAAGCGGCTGCACAGGGCCTTGCGCGGCGACAGGCAGCCGGGCTCGGCGGCGGCCCGCAGGGGCACGCGCAGGCTCCCGCGGATCTCGCCCGAGGCCGGATCGGTGAGGGCGAGGCGCACCGCCTCGGGCAGGGCGTCCTCGGCCGGCCACTCGTCGGTCAGCAGCTCGGGCAGGCGCGGCGTGCCGGGGGTGACGTAGGCGAAGCGCAGCCGCGCCCCCCCGGTCGAGAGGCGCCGCGCCTCCCCGAAGGCGACCGCGTCGAGGTCCCGCAGCGACGGGACGAAGGCGCCCTCGCGCCACAGCAGCGCCCCGCCCTCCGGCGCCGGGACGCTCTCGGCCCGCACCACCACGATGCGCAGGGCGGCGCCCTCCCGGCGCTGCGCGGCGAAGACCAGCGTGTCGCGCGTGCCGGCGAAGACGAAGCCGCGGCGCGGGGCGTCCCAGCGCGCGCGGGCCGCGCCCTCGACGGCGCGCGCGAGGGTGGCGAGGCTGCGCCCGGCGCGCTCGCGCGCCTCGGCCCCGGCCGCGACCCGCTCGGCCTGACGGGTGAGGAGGGCGACGGCCGAGGCGAGGGCGGCCAGGACCGCCCCCGCGACCGCGAGGCTCGCCAGCACCTCGACCAGCGAGAAGCCGCCCCGCGCCCTCCGCTCAGCGGCCATGGCGGCCCTCCCGCGTCACCGTGACGGCGCCCGTGAGGTCGTCCACCTCCACGGCCGCGAGGCTGCCCCCGCCGGGCCCGGCGAGGAAGACCGTGCCGCCGGAGGCGCTGCCGTCCGGCCGGAAGCGGATCGCTGTCTCGCGGGCCGCGACGCGCATGGCGTAGGCGGTCGGCACCGGCACCTCGCCGTTCGCCGCGCCCGAGCGCACCGCGCGGCGCGCGAGGTCGATCTCGGTGCGGATCGTCGTCTGCCCGCGCAGGGCCGCGTCCCGGTCGCGCCGCAGCAGCGCGGCGATCTCCTGCGCCTTCAGCCCGAGGCGGGCCGGCCCGTCGAACGGCCGCGCGCGGGGCAGGGCGAGCGCGGCGAGCAGCGCCAGGATCAGGAGCGCCAGCGCGAGTTCGAGCAGCACGAAGCCGCCGGCTCTCTCCCGCGCGGGTCCGCGGCCGGGCGGGCGGGGGCGGGCATGGGGCGAATCGGGATCATCCGGTGGTGGCCGCGCGGGGCCGCGATCCTGCCCGGGCGGCGCCTCGGGCGCCAGCCCGGCGGTGCGCCGGGCCGCTCAAGCTCTCGCCGACGAACACTCGCCGACGAACACTCGCCGACGAACGCTCGCCGACGAACACTCGCCGACGAATAGGCCGCCGGTTCGTCGCGGACGATGCGGCACGATCAAGAATCTCGGGCAGGATCCGATCGCGCCGCGATCGGATCCTGCTCTGGCCGGGAGCGGGCCGCGCCCGCCCCCGGTCTCGTCCGACCTTACGAGTTCGGCGGGAACACCGCGCCCTGGGTGCCGGTGTCGTTCGGGCAGCGCGGATGGCCGCCGGTGGCCGGCGTCGCGTTGTTGACGAAGGTCAGCTTGTCGGTCTCCGGGCCCTGCAGGTTGAGGAGCCGGCGGGTGCGCCACGCCACCGAGTGGTCGGCGCAGGCCGTGTCGCCCGACAGGCCGAGGCCGCCGACGCGGAACGGGCCGCTGTAGAGCGCGAGGCCGCCGCCGAAGGTGATCGTGCCGCCGACGCGCTGCGTCAGCATCGGGTCCTGCGTGGTGCCGAACTTGGCGTAGTCGCCCGCGTAGACGAGGCTGCTCTCGACGTTGCCGCCCTCGAGCCCGAAGAGCGGGTTGCCGCCGCTCGGGGCCGGCTGCACGAAGCCGTAGAGCTGGGCCGTCGAGAGCGGGCCCTTGGGCAGGTTGAGGCTGAAGGCGTTCGCCGTGTAGGCCTTCGCGGCCGCGATCTGGCGGCTGCCCAGCCACTGCGATTCCTGGAACGGCCCGGACTTCGCCACCGCGCAGACCTGGCCGGTCAGGTTCACCACCACCGCCCAGAAATCGTTGTCGAGGCCGGTGGAATCCGCCGCCGCCGCCTGGCGCACCGCCGATTCCAGCTGCGCCTGCTCGACCGGGCAGGGCGACTGCAGCGTGTTCAGGGTCGGAGCGGCCTGCGCCCGCGCCTCCTGCCCCCAGGCGAGCGCCCCGAGCAGCGTTCCGGCCAGCGCGGCAGTCACTCCGTGCAGAGTGCTCTTTGTCATGTGTCGCGTCCCCTATTTTGCCAGCTGATGAGCAGAGTTGCGCCCGCAGCGAACGCTCTAGCTTGGCAGCACCAATGCATCCTCGTTTCCCGAGCCGAAATCCATACGCCTCGACTGATGGAGCGCAGGTCGCGCCGGAGCCGCCCGGGCGCCGCCCTGACCGAAAAACCGCAATGGTTGAGGCATGTTAACCCTTTTCCAAGCCGGATCGGACAGGATCGGGCGGGTCCTGGCCCGCAAAAGTCGAAGCCAAGTGTTGCAACGTAGCAACAAAGCCGCATGACTCGGAGATGTTGTAGTCGATTTGCTTATTAATTATTCGTGAACATGAATTTCAGCTGCGGGCCTGACGCAAGCTGCTGATTCCCGGTGGATTCCCGGAGATTGGCTGATAAACAGCCTTCGTTCAGGATGCGAAATCGGCGGCACCAGATCACGCGGCCGTGATCCCGCGCCGTCCACTCAGCTTTGATTGTCGGTCGGCAGCGGCGCGATCTGTCGAGGAAGTGAACTGGACGACAGCGAGGGGCGGTCAGGAGCGCTCTGCCGGCGCGCCGCCGCCGCCGGATCGAGCGATCCGGCCGCCGCCGGTCTGGCCTCGGCCTCGCTCCGGCGGTATCCCGGCAATCCTGCGCGTCCCGGGTGAGGCCGCCGCCCGGTCCGGGCGGCGGGTCCGGCGGCCGGCGGACATGCGCGCGAGACGGCCCTCCGGCCGGGGGATGCCCGTGAAGAGAAGCCTCGTCATCCTGATGAACTGCCACGGTCGGGAGGTGGGACGCTACCTCGCCTCGCACCCCGTCATCCGCGAGCAGTACGAGATCACCACCTTCGTCACCTACCTGAGCGCCGACGACGCCGCGGCCCGCGCGGCCATCGAGGCGGCGGTGGCCGCCGCCGACGTCGTCATCTGCCAGAACGTCAAGAGCATCCCGTGGCTGCGCAACGAGGCCCTGCGGGCGCTCACCGGGAAGGGCTGCGCCTTCCTGCCGCTCGAGTTCTGGCGCTGCAACGGGTTCTGGCCGATCCCGCTCGAACCCTTCTCGAACTGGCTGAAATTCCCGCCGGACGACGCGCCGGGCCGCAGCTTCGCCGAGTACATCGCGCATGATCCCGGTCGGACCTGGACATTCCAGCACTTCGATCGCGCCCTCGACACCTTCCGGGAGGTCGACGCGCTCTCGGAGATCCCGATGTTCGATTACTTCGTGAACAATTACCGCAGCGACAACCTGTTCACGGAACACTTCCATCCGACTTCGCTGTTCTTCCTCGAACTGTGCCGGCGGATCCTGCGCTGGCTCGGCCTGTCGGACGCGATCGGCCTGCTGCCGAACGACGCGATCGGCGCCGACAGCTACCGGCTGATCCTGGACCCGGTGGCCGAGACGCTCGGCCTGCGGTTCGATCGGACGCTCCTGCACTTCCACGACACGGTGATCGACCGGCAGACCTACTTCGAGTTCGCCCGCCACGCGCAGCGGCAGCTCCCGCCCGACACCTCCTACGAGGCGGCGCTGCGGGCCTTCTACGCCTGGGCGGCGGACCAGGGCATGCGCAGGGAGCTGCGCGACGTGGCGGGGCTCGGCCGGCAGGGCCGGGACCCGGCCGGGCGCGCCCCGGCCGAGATCGACCTGGGCGAGATCCGCGACCTGCGGGCCGTCACCTTCACGGCGCCGGCCCCCCTCGGGCCGGGTCTCGAGGCCTACGGGTCGGTGGACGGCGTCCGCTGGGAGCGCCTCGGCCCCCCGGAGGCGACGGGGCCGCGCGAGGTCCGCTTCGCGGCCGCCCGCGCGGCGGATGGCGGCGCGGCGGATGGCGGCGCGGCCGGGGGCTCGGCCTGCTTCCGCCACCTGCGGGTCGGCGGCGGGGCGCCGCTGCCGGCGGGCGGGCGGATCGGCGCCCTCGTGGAGGCCCTGGTCCATCCCGCCTGCGACCTCTCCGCCCCGCGTCCGGGCGGCCCGGTCGCGGCGCCCCTGCGGGTCGACAGCCCGCAGGACTGCTTCTTCACGCACACGATCGAGCTGCCCGGCCACGGCCTGATGCGGGGCGAGTGGGACGCGCGGGGCCGCGTCGAATCCTGCCTCGGCCACGTCGACGTCGCGGGAAAGCGGGTGCTCGACATCGGCTGCGCCAGCGGCTTCCTCAGCTTCGAGCTGGAGGCGCGCGGGGCCGAGATCGTCTCGCTGGACATCCCGGGCGCCCGGCACTGGGACGTCGTTCCCTTCCCGGAACTCGACGGCGACGCGGCCCTCGACCTCCTCGGGCGGCACCTCGACGCGATCCGGCGGGCCTATTGGCTGTCGCACCGGGCCCTGGGATCGCGGGCGCGCTACGTGCAGGGCACGGCCTACGCCATCCCGGCCGAGGTCGGCCCCGTCGACGTCGCGCTCCTCGGCAGCGTGCTGCCCCACCTGCGCGACCCGTTCCGGGCGCTGCACGCCGCCGCCCGGATCGCGCGCGACAGCCTGATCGTGATCGAGGTCGCCCCCCGGCGCCGCTGGCCCTTCGGGTCCCCGGACCGGCCGCCGGCCTTCCTGCCCCGGGCCTCGCGGCCCGACCGCTGGGAATCCTGGTGGCGCCTCGCCCCGGGGACGATCCGCGAGATGCTCGCCGTCCTGGGCTTCGCGGACGCGGCGCTGCATCGCCACCGCCTGATCCATGCCGGCCGGCCGCGGGACTGCACCACGCTGGTGGCGCACCGCACGGCGCCGACCAACGCCGCCTTCGGCCCGGACTAGAGCAGCGCCCGATCACGCCGCACTCGGGGGCTGCTCTCGGTCCGTCATGCTGCCGTGTTGTCTCCGACGGACCGGCATCCACGTCGTCGGAGAACGCTCTCGCCGCGGGCGCCCGCTCAGTGCCGCGCGCCGGCCAGGACCGCGACCGCGTCCCCGTCCCGCCGGGCGCGGCGCGGGATGCCGATCACCCGGCCTAGATCCTCCGGCCGCGGCAGCCGGGCGTGGCACGCCCGCATCACCGCGAGGTTGGCGAGGATGTCGGGCGGGAAGGGCGTCACCCGGCGGCTCGTCGCGTCGACGTGCAGCGCCATGTTCTCGGACGACGCCGCCACCCAGCCCTCCTGGGCGTGGCGGATCTCCAGGTAGAAGTGCAGGCGCTTCTCGTCGAAATCGACCAGCTGCAGCGTCACGCGCACCCGGTCGTCCGCCGTCAGCTCCCGCCGATAGCGCACGTGAACCTCGGCGGCGAAGTAGGTGGCGCCGCGCTCCGCGATATATTCGGGCCCGAGCCCGACGATTTCGAAGGCCTCGTCGACCGCGCGATCGAAGATCACGTGGTAGTAGGCCATGTTGAGATGGCCGTTATAGTCGATCCAGGCCGGTTCGATCGGCATCGTCGACGAGACGAATGGCGCGAAGAAGAATACCGATGCGGAACGCTCGTCTGCCATGGCGGACTCCTGGCAAGCGCGGCGGGATCTCGGGACAGCGTCACCCGAGGTAGCACGCTCGGCCAAAAGGTCTACCCCCCAGGAGGAGGGGGCCGATGCGGCCAAGCCGGCCCTCAAAGACTTGACCGTGATATTTGCACAACAAATCAGCAGGCGCGACATTCCGCCGCAAAAGCAGCGGGATGGGTTCGCGGCCGGCAAGCCCCCGGCAGGTCCCCCGGCAAGCCCCCGGCAGGTCCCCCGGCAAGCCCCCGGCAGGTGCCCCGGCAAGCCCCCGGCGGGATTTCGTATGACACCGGGATGAAGGGCGCGTAGAGGGCTTTGGAAGAATCGAGGCCCGGGGACCGGACCGGGCGCGCCGGCCGCGCCCGGAGAGCCATGAGGGAGACGAGCATGAACGCCGCGAGCCCCGCCCCCCTGCCCGCGCTGCGCGAGCGCCCGAGCCCGGAGACCGTGGCGGCCGTCACGGCGGCGCTGGCGGCGCAGTTCGGCAACCGCCTCGTCACTTCCCAGGCGGTGCGCGAGCAGCACGGCAGCACCCTGACCTGGGTGCCGAACCAGCCGCCGGACGCGGTCGTGTTCGTCGACAGCACCGAGGAGGTGCAGGCGGTCGTGCGGGTCTGCGCGGCCCACCGCATGCCGGTCGTCGCCTTCGGCACCGGCACCTCGCTGGAGGGCCACGTGAACGCCCCCTACGGCGGCGTCTCGGTCGACCTCTCGGGCATGAACCGGGTGCTGGCCGTGCACGCGGAGGATCTCGACTGCGTGGTGCAGCCGGGCGTCACCCGCAAGGCGCTGAACGAGCACCTGCGCGACCAGGGGCTGTTCTTCCCGATCGATCCCGGCGCGGACGCCTCCCTGGGCGGCATGGCGGCGACGCGGGCCTCGGGCACCAACGCGGTGCGCTACGGCACCATGAAGGACAACGTCCTGGCGCTGACCGCGGTGCTGCCGAACGGCGAGATCCTGCGCACCGGCTCGCGGGCGCGCAAGAGCTCGGCCGGCTACGACCTCACCCGCCTGCTCGTGGGTTCGGAGGGCACGCTCGGCATCATCACGGAGCTGACGCTGCGGCTCTCGGGCATCCCGGAGGCGATCTCGGCGGGGATCTGCCCCTTCCCGACCATCAAGGCCGCCTGCGACGCGGTGATCCTGACCATCCAGTCCGGGCTGCCGGTGGCGCGGATCGAACTCCTCGACGAGGTGCAGGTGGCGGCCTGCAACGCCTACTCGAAGCTCTCGCTGCCCGAGACGCCGCTGCTCCTCGTGGAGTTCCACGGCTCGGAGGCCAGCGTCGCCGAGCAGGCCGAGCGCTTCGGCGAGATCGCGGCCGAGTTCGACGGCGGCCCCTACGAGTGGGCGACGAAGGCCGAGGAGCGCTCGCGCCTCTGGCAGGCCCGGCACGACGTCTACTGGGCCGCGAGCGGGATGCGCCCCGGCGCCAAGGTGATCGCCACCGACGTCTGCGTGCCGATCTCGCGCCTCGCCGAATGCGTCGACGCGACCAAGCGGGACATCGTCGAGAGCGGGATCATCGCGCCGATCGCCGGCCATGTCGGGGACGGCAACTTCCACACCTCGCCGCTGGTGATGATGGACGATGCCGACGAGATCGCCCGCGTGACGGGCTTCATCGAGCGCCTCGTCGCCCGGGCGATCGCCATGGAGGGCACCTGCACGGGCGAGCACGGCATCGGCCAGAAGAAGATGCGCTTCATGGAGATCGAGCACGGCGCCCCGGCCCTCGCCCTGATGCGCGGCCTCAAGCGGACGATCGACCCGGACAACATCATGAATCCGGGCAAGGTCCTCCCGCTCTAAGCGGCGGCCCGCCTACCCGCCCGGGGCGTGCAGGCTCAGCACCCGCGCGGCCCGCTCGCGCGGCGCCTCCTCGCCCCGCGCGCCCCGGCAATCGGCGATGGCCGCCCGGGCCGCGTCCACCGCCAGGATCAGCGCGCTCATCGTGCGGATGTCGGTGTCGTGGGCGCGGGCATGCCCGACCACGTCGACCACGAGCCCGTCGATCTCGACCGCGAGCGCGTCGAGCGCGGCCGGGTCCGGGGCGGTGCGGGCCTCCCTCAGGATGCCGAGCAGCCGGTCGAGCACGGCGTCGACGCGCGCCCGCTTCTCCCGCGCCAGCCGCTGGCCGATCCAGGCCCCGGCCGAGCCCAGCCCGCCCCCGAAGAAGGCCACGAGGTAGATCAGGTCCTCGTAGCGCTGCAGGAAGGTCTGCTGCTCGCGCTCGAAGTAATCCACCGCCCCCGGGTGGTTGGGGAGCCGCGCGCTCGTCGCCGCGACGGAACTGTCGAAATCCGGCGCCTTGACGAGGTTCGCGGTCGTGGTGCGGGCCGCGAGCCGGGAGCGCAGCTCGAACAGGTGCTGGGTCACCCGCGCGGCGGTGTCCCGGTCGAGGGAGGCCCGCGCCATCAGCCGGTAGGAGGCGCCGACCGTGCGCACGTCCTCGTCGGGGCGCTTGGGGCGTCCCCCGAAGGTGCCGGCCGGGATGGTCACGCTCTGCAGTTCGGGCAGGCGCTGGAGGATCGCCTCGCCGTCCGGCACCGCGACGAAGCTCGCGCGGTGCTCCGGCGAGGCGGCCTCCACGGCCCGGACCACGTGCCCCGCCCAGCGCGAGGACGGGGCGGCGATCACCGCGACCGCGTCGATGCGCCCGCCCGTCAGCGCCGCCGTCACCTCCTCGGCCCGCAGGGGCACCAGCGCCACGGTCCCGGGCGCGCCGGCCCGCTCCGCCGGAGCCTGGGCGAGGTCGTAATAGGTGAGGAGGCTGGCCATGAAGGGCAGGTCGGCGCCGTGCCGGGCGACGAGGCCGAGGCGCTTGCCGGTGAGTTCGGGGAGCTCGCCGAGGCCGGCGCCCGCGGGAGCGGCGATGATCAGCGCCTCGTCGTGCAGCACCGCGAGCGTGAGCCCGTTCTCGGGCAGCTTCACGTCCGGCCGCACCACCGCGAGGTCGGCGCGCCCCTCCTGCAGGGCCGCGGCGCTGTCGCGCACGTCGTCGTAGGGCACGACCTTGAGGCGTATATCCTCCTGGCCGCGGGCGAGCGCCTCCGCGTAGGCTCCGATCAGCCGGGCCTCGACGCCGTCGCGCGGCCCGACCGCGACCCGCAGCGTCGTCGGGCGGGTGAGGACGAAGGCGAGGGCGGTCACGGCCACCAGCAGGAGGCCGACCGTCAGGAAGAGGATATCGCGCCTGTGCAGTATCGTGGGCATCGCTCCTCGCAACGGATGCGCCCTATGAACCCGGACGAGCCCCGCGCGATCCCTGCTCCCGGCCAGGATGCCGACCGGGATGGCGGAAAGACGGCGCGGCCGATCACCCCGGCCTCCCTGGAGCGCGCGGCCCTGGCCTACCTGGAGCGCTACGGCGCCTCGACGGAGATGCTGCGGCGGGTGCTGCTGCGGCGCGTGGAGGCGCGCTGCCGGCTGCGGGGCGAGGCGCCGGAGGATTTCGCCGCGATGGTGGAGGCGGTGGTGGCGCGGGCCGGGCGGGCCGGGCTCGTCGACGACGCCTCCTTCGCGGATGCCAAGGTCCGCAGCCTGCGCCGCCGCGGCGGCTCCGCCCGGGCGATCCAGGCCAAGCTCGCCGCCAAGGGGGTCGACCGCGACACGGTGCGGGCGGCCCTGGCCGCGCATGCGGGCGAGGGGCAGGAAGGCCCCGAGGAGGACGAGGAAGCGGCGGCGCGCGCCTATGCGCGGCGGCGGCGGCTCGGGCCCTGGCGGCGATCTCAGGACCGGGTCGAGGCGCGCCAGCGCGACATCGCCGCGCTGGCGCGGGCGGGTTTCGCGCCGGCCCTCGCCCGCCGCATCGTCGACGAGGAGGACGAGCCGGCCCCGTGAGCGCGGGTCAGAGCGGGCGGGCCCGCAGGATCGCCGCGCGCACGGCGTTGCGCCGCGCCGTCGCGACGATCGCCTCGTCGGCGACCACGCGGCAGGCCCATTCGTGCGCCGCCACCGCCGCCGCAATGTCGAGGCGGATGCCGCGGGCGATCTCGCGCGGACCGGGCCGCGGATCGGCGAAGAAGGACGTCACGGCGGCGCTCAATTCGCCATCGGTGACAGCCCGGACCCGGAACAGCTCGCCCAGCGTCGGAATCTCGTTGCCCGTCATCAGCCCTCCTGACGGATGCCGCCGGTCCCCGCCGGCCCGCCAGCTCCTGCCCGAGTTGCGTTGCAGCAGGATTGCGTGGGCCGGGCGCCGCGTCCCTGCGCTGGCGCACGGGGCGGATCAGCGCCCCATGCTGCGGAAGACGCAGGCCCGCCCGGTATCCTCGAAGCCGCCCGGGCAGCTGCGCACGCAGGCCCCGGCCGCGACCTTGTAGCCCGGCGGGCAGGAGGAGGCCTGCGCCGCGGCGGGACCGGGCCCGGCGGCGAGCAGGGAAGCGGTGAGGGCGAGTGCGCACCGGAGGCTCGAGAGCATGACGCATCCTCTTCGGCGGGGCGCGGGCCGCGCGGCCCGGCGCCCTCTGCTGCGCGCTCCCTCCTTGGCCGCCCGGCCGGCGTGGTAGTTTAGGGCCGGCCCGGGAAAAAGGGACCCCGCTCAGCCCCGGCGGCTGACGAGGGAGCGATAGGGGCGCAGGCGCGCGTTGAGGATCGCGCGGCCCGCGACCTGCCGGCCCTCGCGGGTCTGGGCGCGGGCCTCGTGCGACCGCGCGTCCTGCGCCCGCAGCGTCTCGGCGGCGGCGAGCGGCACGATCGCGAGGCCGGCCGAGGCCAGCGCGTCGCCGTAGGCGGCGATGGCCGCGCGGGCGAGCGCCTGCGCGTCGCGGGGCTCGATCCCGTAGGGAATGACGAACTGCGCGTCCACCTCCCGGATCGCCTCCGCCACGAGATCGGTGATGACGGTGCTCATTCCCACCTCGTCCGGTATGCGCCAGGGCTGACATGAGGACAGGGTGTGACCCGGCCATGACCGTGCGCGCGAGGTCGGTGCGCCAGCGCACCGATCGCGCCCGCGCCGGGACGCCGCATCCCGCGTCGAACCCGCGGGCCCGTCCCGTCGTTTGTAGGCGGATCGTGGAGACGGAGACCTGGCGATGGCAGCTACCGGGAGGGCGCGCGCGCCCGGACGAATCGTCGAGATCGGCACCTACGGGCTCGCCCGCTACGCGCGGATGAGCAGCGGCGAGACGATCTGGTGGGGCTCCGAGGAGGACGTGCCCGACCAGGTCGCGCTCGCGGCCGGCCGGAGCGGCGCCGGGCCGGGCCGGGCGGAGGCGGGCCGCGCCGGGTCCGACGCGGCCGCCTGAGAGGCCCGGGCGGAGGGGCCGTCCCTTACCCTTAGGCCACGCCGTGCTGCCGGAACCAGGCCTGCAGCCGCTGCCAGCCGTCCCGGGCCGGCCCGGGACGGTAGCTCGGCCGGTAATCGGCATTGAAGGCGTGGGGGGTGTCGGGATAGACCACGAGATCGCAGGTCTTGGCCGCCGCCCGGCAGGCCTCCCGCATCTGGTCGACCGTGCTCACCGGGATGCCCGGGTCGGCGCCGCCGTAGAGGCCGAGCACCGGCGCCTTCAGCGCGGTCACGAGGTCGAGCGGGTTCTTCGGCTGCAGCGGCGTGGTGGCGCCCGCGAGCCGCCCGTACCAAGCGACGCCGGCCTTCAGGGCGGGGTTGTGCGCCGCGTAGAGCCAGACGATGCGCCCGCCCCAGCAGAAGCCGGTGATCCCGAGCCGCGCCGTGTCGGCCTGCCCGGATTCCTTGGCGAAGGCGACCGTCGCGTCGAGGTCGCCGAGCACCTGCGCGTCCGGCACCTTCGCGACCACGTCGCGGACGATCGCCTGGATGTCGGTCATGCCCGAGACGTCGCCCTGCCGGGCGTAGAGTTCCGGCGCCACCGCGTAGAAGCCGAGCTTGGCCAGGCGGCGGCAGACATCCTTGATGTGCTCGTGGACGCCGAAGATCTCCTGGACCACCAGCACGACCGGGAAGGGGCCGCCGCTCGCCGGCATCGCCCGGTAGGCCGGGATCGCGCCATCCTGCGTCGGGACCTTCACCTCGCTGGCGGTGAGGCCGTTCGCGTCGGTGGCGATGGCGGTCTGCGCGGCGATGGGCTGCGCGGCCAGCGCGAAGCCGGTGGCGAGGCTCGTCACCATCACGGCGCGGCGAGACGGCCGGGTCTCGCCCGCGAGGCTGCGCAGATCGGGCTCGAAGATGCTCATCGGGGTTCCCCTCAAGACAGCGGGACGGGCGGCGCCGCTCGCGCCGCGAAGCGAGGCGGAATTGCGCCGTGCAATTCTGCCTCGCCACTTGGTGTCGCATTATTCTTCGCTGACGCGGTCCTTCGGTTCGCCGCCGAAGCGGTCACCGCTTCGGCGCATGATGCGCGAGCCGTGGCGGAGGCGGCGGGGCCGGTCCGTCCTCGGGTCAGCGCGCCTGCGGCAGCAGCGGCTCGGCCGGGGGCGGCGGGGCCGGCGCCGCGACGAGCCGGCCCGCCGCCAGGAGCCGCAGCGTCCCGAGCACCAGCCAGCCGACGAGCAGATTGGCGCCGAGGAAGACCGGCGGCGCCAGGGCCGCGACCGCGGGCGCCTGCCCGGTCGCGCCGATCCGCAGGCCGAGGGACGCCAGCGCCGTCGCGCCGAACGAGAAGCTCCAGAAGGCCGGGGAGAAGCCCTGCCCGCGCAGGAAGGGGACGAGCCGCAGCATCACCAATCCCTGCAGCAGGCCGTAGCCGAACAGCCCCAGCGCCACCGGCCCGGCCGGATCGCCCCCGAGGCTCAGGAAGGCGACGCCCCCGACCGCCGGCGGCGCGAGCTGGATGCCCAGCGTCGGGCGCAGGGCCGCGCCGAGGGTCGGGCCGGTGTAGAGCCGGTGCAGCAGCACCGATTCGATCGCCAGCCACGACAGCAGCGCCGCCCCGAAGGCGAGCTGCGCGAGGTCGTGCAGGCCGAAGGCCGAGGCGGCCGCCGCCGTGACGAAGCCGCCCGCCACGGTCGGCAGGTAGAGGACCGGGGTCGTCGCGGCGACGTCGCGCCCGCCTTGCCAGAGGCCCCCCGTGCGCCAGACCGCGAAGCCGAGCGTGAACAGGCCGCCGAACCCGAACAGCACGAAGGCGAGGGGCCGCGCGTACGGGAGGGCGGCCAGGGCGACCAGCATGGTCGAGACCCCGGCGAGCCCGATGAAGCAGCACTGGACCGGGTGAAGCGCCTCGTCGAGGGCGGCCGGGCGGGCGCGCAGCCACTTGGCCCCGTAGAGCGCCGCCACGGCGGCCCAGACCGCCACCCCGAGCAGCATCACGGCCTCGCCGACGAGGGACGGGGCGCCCCAGAGCTGGGCGGCCGCCCGCCACGCATTGCCGAGCCCCACGAGGCCCAGCACCATGCCGAAGAACGAGGCCGGAACGGCCGGAAACGAACGGGGCATCACACTCTCCTGCCGAGGCGAGGCGGCGCGGACGCTGCCAGATCAACCTCGAGTTGGCGAGAGGCCGAACAGACAGCCAGTGGTCTGGGCGGCCCCGGCCCGTCCGGAGATGACCCCACCCTCGGCCTGGCCCCGGACGGGGAGCGCCTGCTGGTCGCCGCCCGCCACGTGCTGGAATTCAACGACTGGGTGATGCGGGAATGGCGCGAGCCCGCCGCCACCGGCACGCTGCGGCTCGGCGTCTCGGAGGATTTCATCCCCGGCCAGCTGCCCAAGCTCCTCGCCCGCTTCGGGCGCCTCTATCCGGGCGTGCATATCGAGCCGATGACCGGCCTCAGCTGCACCCTGATCGCGGCCTACGAGGACAAGTGCCTCGACGCGGTGATCGCCAAGCGCAGCGGAGGCAGTCCGCGCGGCCGGGTCATCTGGCGCGAGCTCCTGGTCTGGCTCGCCGCGGCCGATTACCAGCCCGACGTCGCGCGACCGGCCCGCCTCGTGATGCTGGCGCCGCCCTGCAGCGATCGGGAGATGATGATCGCCGCCCTCGATTCGGTGCGCCGGGAATGGGTGGCGGCCTGCACGGCGTCGAGCCTGATGGGCATCCAGGCGGCGGTGGCGGGGGGCTCGGCGTGACCCTGCTCGGGCGCTCCTTCGTGCAGGCGGGCATGCAGATCCTGCGCGCCCCCGAATTCTGGCCGGCCTGCCGACGACCGAACTGGTGGCGATGGGCGAGGACCGGGCCCCCGACCGGGTGCAGCCGCTCATCAGCTTCCTGACCGAGAGCCTCGCCGGCCACGACGCGCTCGCGACCTGAGGCCGCCGACTATACGCTGTCCGGACGATCACGTCCGGACAGCGTCTGCCAAGCCCGCGCGGCGCCTGAGCGAGGCCGACATCCGCATGGCGGAGCAATCCGTCGGATGTCGGATCAGGTCTCGAAGATCGCCCGGATCCTGGTGGCGAGCGCGTCGACCGCGAAGGGCTTTGTGATCATCTGCATGCCGGGCGCGATCTGGCCGTTGCCGAAGGCGGCGTTCTCGGCGTAGCCGGTCATGAACAGCACCTTCAGCTGCGCGCGCGACAGCCGGGCCTGATCGGCGAGCTGGCGGCCGTTGATGCCGGGCAGGCCCACATCGGTGATCAGCAGGTCGACATGGGCGTCGGATTGCAGGACGCGCAGGCCCGCCGGCCCATCCGGCGCCTCGAGGGCCTGATAGCCGAGTTCCTGCAGCACCTCCGTCACCAGGGCGCGCACCGTGGCATCGTCCTCCACCACCAGCACGGTCTCCCCGCGCTCGGCCCGCGGCGCCTCCCCGCGGTGGTCGCCCGCGGACTCGATCTCGCCGCGGTAGCGCGGCAGGTAGAGCTTCACCGTCGTGCCCTGGCCGGGCTCCGAGTAGATCTTGACGGTGCCCTCGGATTGCTTGGCGAAGCCGTAGATCATCGACAGGCCGAGCCCCGTGCCCTGGCCCAGCGGCTTCGTCGTGAAGAACGGGTCGAAGGCGCGGGCGATCACGTCGGGCGGCATGCCGGTGCCGGTGTCGCTGACCCCGATGCAGACGTATTGCCCGGCCCTGACGCCGATCTCGCGCGCCGCGTAGGCCTCGTCCAGGTGGGCGTTGGCCGTCTCGATGGTCAGGCGCCCGCCGTCCGGCATCGCGTCGCGGGCGTTGATCGCGAGGTTGAGGACCGCGTTCTCCAGCTGGTTCGGGTCGCACAGGGTGAGCCAGAGGCCGCCCGCCACCACGATCTCCAGCCGGACCTGCTCGCCGAGGGTCCGGCGCAGCAGCTCGTCCATCGAATTGACCAGCCGGTTCACGTCGACCGGCCTCGATTCGAGGGGCTGCCGGCGCGAGAAGGCGAGGAGCCGGTGGGTCAGCGCGGCGGCGCGCTGGGCCGAGGTCATGGCGAGGCCCGCGTAGCGGGACAGGTTCTCGGTGCGCCCCTCGGCGATCCGGGTCTGCATCAGGTCGAGGGAGCCCACGATGCCGGTGAGGAGGTTGTTGAAGTCGTGGGCGATGCCGCCCGTGAGCTGGCCCACCGCCTCCATCTTCTGCGACTGGCGCAGCTGCTCCTCGGCCTGCTCGCGCTCGGCGATCGCCTCGCGGACCCTGGCCTCCAGCGTGTCGTTGAGCTCGCGCAGCGCGACCTCGGCCCGCTTGGTCGCGGTCACGTCGTAGATCACGCCGACGTGGCGCAGGTCGGCGGTCTCGTTGTCGCGGATCGCCTCGCCCCGCCGCGCGAGCCAGCGCGTCTCGCCGCTGTCGGCGAGGCGCACCCGCATCTCCGCGTGGGGCAGTTCGCCGACCTCGCAGAGGCCGGGATCGAGGAGCGCCGGATCACCCTCGACCACGAGGGCGTTGACCGCGCTCACGGCGAGCGTCTCGGCCGGCATCAGGCCGAGCAGGCTGCAGAATTGCGGCGAGACCGCCACCGTGGCGAAGCCCGGCACGTACTCGAAGGCGCCGACCCGGCCCGCCGTCTGGGCGATGCGCAGGCGCTCCTCGACGCGCTTCTGGTCCGTCACCTCGACGAGGACGCCCGTGAAGCGAAGCGGCGCCTCGTCCGCCCCGTACAGGCAGCGCCCGCGCGCGTGGACCCAGCGCACCGCCCCGTCCGGGGTGCGCAGGCGGAACTCCTTGTCGAACACCTCGGCGCCGTTGAGCATCCCGCTCACCGCGAGGCGGATGCGGGCGCGGTCGAGGGGGTGGATGCTGGCGAAGAAGGATGCGGTCGGCACCCCCGCCGGGTCGACCGGCAGGGGAAGGCCGGTGAGGAGCGCGAAGCGCTCGTCGACGTGAAGGCGCCGGTTCGGGATGTCCCAGTCCCAGGTGCCGGCGATTCCGGCCGCCGAGAGCGTGAGGGCGAGGTGGCGCTGCACCTCGGCGAGCCGTGCCTCGGCGGCGCCGAGCCGCTCGTGGGCGGATTGCGCCGCGTGGGCCTGGCTGGCGTCGATCTGCGAGGCGAAGAAGTTGATCAGCCGGCCGGCCTCGTCGAAGACCGGGCAGACGAAGAGCTCGTTCCAGAAGCTGGTGCCGTCCCGGCGGTAGTTCAGGATCGCGACCCGCGCCTCGCGGCCCTCCGCGACCGCGGCCCGGATGCGGGCGACGGTCTGCGGGTCGGTGCCCGGACCCTGCAGCAGGCGGCAGTTGCGCCCGACGAGGTCCGCCTCCCCGTAGCCGGTGAGCGCCTGGAAGGCGGGGTTGGCGAAGACGATCGGGTTGTCGGGCAGCCGCGGGTCCGTGAAGATCATCGGCTGGCGCGTCCGCTCCAGCACGGTGAAGAACGGCCCGGCATGGCGGCGCAGGGCCGCCGCCGCCGCGGCGAGGTCGGCCACGCCCTGCGGCTCGCACCGCTCTGCGCTCATGACCTGCCGCGCCCTGGCATGCCGCGCCCTGGCATGCCGCGCCCTGGCATGCCGCGCCTTGGCGCGACCGGCCCTGGCCGCGGCGGAGCGCCCGCCCGCCGCTCGCGCCCGACGCCCATCACTCCCCCGTCTCGCCGATCGCCCGCACGATGAAGTCGTCGATGAGAATCCTCAGGTTCTCCAGCGAGGGCAGGTCCATCAGCATCGCGATATAGCCCCGGATGTCGCGCTCGCGGACCGAGAAGTTGATGTAGAGGAACAGCACCAGCGTGTCCGCGTCGGCCGCGTCGCCGGGGCGGAAGATCTGGCGTCCGTCGCCCCGCATCACCGCCGGCAGCGACATGGTCAGCGTGCGCTGGAGCATGTTCGCCATGGTGGCGAGGCAGCCGTTGAGGATGATGTTGCCGGTCTCGGTCAGCGCCTCGTCCTCCAGGGCCTCGACCTCCTCGGCCGAGAGCTCCTCGCCCGTGACGGCGCGGACGAGCTCGCGGCTGGTCTCCTGGGGAAAGATCAGCAGGGCGCGCCCCGAGAAGGCGCCCGCGAAGCTCTGATGCACCACGACGAGGTCGCTCGCCTCGCGCTCGGCGACGAGGCGGGCGGCGTCGCGGCGCGACACGATCTCGACCGACGGCACCGAGAGCAGCACCTGCACGCCGATCATCTTGCGCAGGCTCGCGGCGGCGCGGCTGACCCCGATATTCACGAGTTCCGTGAAGGCGTCCTGCTGGAGCGGCGTCAGTTCGACCGGCGCGGGGCTCACGGAGCGCCCCTGCGCAGGCGCAGGGAGGCGCCCGAGACGAAGCCGCCGAGGGATTCCTCGGTCAGGGGCTTGGCCAGGAAGGTGGCGTCGACGCTGCGCGCCCGCGCCACGACCTCGTCCTGGATGTTGGCCGAGATCACCGCGATCGGCATCTCGGGCCGGGCCGCGCGCAGGTCGGCGGCGAGGTCGAGCCCGTCCCGGCCCGGCATGTTGAAGTCGAGGAGGGCGACGTCGATCCGCTCCGCCTCCATCCGGGCGACCGCCTCCTCGGCATTGCCCGCCTCGGCGAGCGTCCAGTCCGGCCGGAGCTGGCGCAGGAGCTTGGCCACCACGAGGCGGGCGAGCTTGCTGTCGTCGACGATCAGGGCAGTCACGGACATGGGGTCATCACAGGCGGGAGCGACGTCGGGCAATGCGAGCGGTCAGCGGCGTATATGCGCCCGCGATCCGCTCAGGTGAAGCCGCAATCGAGCCGGGCGGCCTCGTCCGGGCTCGATTGGCCGGGATCGAGGAAGCGGGCGACCAGGGGATCGCCGCAGGGGCCGCGCAGCGGCGGCCGCAGGCGCAGGAGCACCTGGAGCACGGCGGTGTGGAGTCGCGTGCAGGCCGTCCAGTCGACGCGCGCGCCCGGGCGCGCCAGGAGGAGCGCGGCGAGTGTCTCCGCCTCCTCGACCGGGCAGGGGCCTTCGAGGCGGATCAGGGCGGGGTCGTCGGGATCGGGTTGGACGCTCATCGCTCACGCCTCTCCGGGCCGCGACCTGACGGCCGCACTTGGTCGCCGCACTTGGTCGCCGAATTTGGCGGTCGCACCCCGTGTCGCCCGCGCACCGCGCTCACGCCGCGCCCTCCCCGAGCGCCAGGGCGAGCAGGGCCGGGGGATCGAGGACGAGCAGCACCCGGCCGTCGCCGAGGAGCGCCGTGCCGCCGAGGCCCGGCGCCGCGGCGAGGGCCGGGAGGGGCCGCGTCAGCACGTCGAGTCGCTCGCCGAAGCGGTCGACCTCCAGCGCGAGGGCGTCGGCGCCGCTGCCGAGGACGACGAGGCGCGCCTCCCCGGACGCCTCCGCCCCCGGCGCGCCGAGCAGGGAAGCGAGCCGGACCACCGGCACGGTCCGCCCGCGCAGGACGGCGGCGCGGCCGGGACCGACCGCGCGGATCTGCGCGCGCGGCACCCGCGCCGCCTCCGCCACCGCCTCCAGGGGCAGGCCGTAGAGGTCGGGTCCGACGCCGACCAGCACGATCCGCGTCAGGGCGAGGCGCTGCGGCAGGAGCAGGCGGATCGCGGTGCCGCGGCCGACCTCGCTCTCGATCGCGACCCGCCCGCCGAGGCGCTCGGCCGCCGCCCGCACCGCGTCCATGCCGACCCCGCGGCCGGACAGGTCGCTGACCCGCTCGGCGGTCGAGAAGCCGGGGGCGAAGACGAGGTCGATCGCGGCCGCGTCGCTCATCGCCGCCAGGGCCTCGGGGGCGCGCAGGCCCGCGGCGGCGGCCCGGCGGCGCAGCCGCTCCGGATCGATGCCGCGCCCGTCATCCGCGACCGTCACCGCCAGCGTCTCGCCGACGAGCGCCGCCCGCAGGGTGATCCGCCCCGCGGCGGGCTTGCCGGCGGCGAGACGCACCTGCGGCTCCTCCAGCCCGTGATCGACGGCGTTGCGGATCACGTGGAGCAGGGGCTCGAACAGCGCATCCACCAGCGCCCGGTCCGCCGCGACCTCCTCGCCCTCCTGCACCAGCACGACCTCCTTGCCGAGGCTGCGGGCGATCTCGCGCAGGGGCCGGGGGAAGCGCCGGAACAGGGGGCCGAGCGGCACGAGGCGCAGGGCCGCCAAGCCCCGGTGCAATTCCCCGGCGAGGCGACCGAGCTGCGCGTCGGTCTCGCGCAGGGCCCGGGCCAGGGCGGCGGCCTCCGTCCCGGCCTCGGCCCGGGCCGCGAGGTGGCCGAGGCCGGTGCGGGCCGTCACGAGGTCGCCGGCGAGCGCGACGAGCCGGTCGATCCGGGCCGCCTCGACCCGAAGCAGGCGCTCGCCCGGCGCGGCCTGCGCCGCGCCCGGCGCGGCCCTCGGCCCGTCCGGGGTGGTTTCCACCCCGCCCGGGGTGGCTTGCACCCCGCCCGGGGTGGTTTGCACCCCGCCCGGGGTGGTTTGCACCCCGCCCGGGGTGGTTTGCACCCCGCGCGCGAGCAGCGCCGCGAGGCAGGCGGACAGGGCCTGCGTGCCCTGCGCGGCGGCGTCGAGGACCGCCAGGGAGGCCGCTGCCAGCCCCGCCGCCCGCAGGGCGTTGGCGGCGGACCGGGACGCGGCCTCGCGCCGGCCCGCCTCCCCCTCCGCCTCGCCCGGCGCGCCGACGAGGTCGAGCTGCTCGCGCAGGATCGCCGCGGCGAGCGGCGGCAGGGCGGGGGCGGCGGGGGCCGGGAAGGCCGCCACGCGGGTCTGGTCGCGCACGAGGCGGAACGGCGCCTCGACCTCGGCCAGGGGGGCGGCGCTGAGGAGCGCGATGTCGAGGTTGCAGGCGAAGACGTCGACCTCTTCCGGCCAGGGCCCGGCCGGGGCGAGGCGCAGGGCCAGGAGCGCGGGGACGCGCCGCACCAGGCCGATCGGGTCGTCGCCCGCGAAGAAGCAATCCGCCCGCGGGCGGTAGCGCAGGGCGACGAGGCCCGTGCCGGGCGCGACCGGCTGCGCGCCCGCCAGGAGCGCCTCCGCCCAGTCCGGCACCGCCGCGTCCGGCGGGTCGGGCGGGGCCTCGGCCTCGGTCCCGCCGCGCAGGAGCCGCCCGAGCCCGTCCGCCTCCCGGGCGGCGCCGGGCGGCAGCGCGCCGGACGCGGCGATCGCCTCGGTGAAGCGGGAGGCGGCGTCGAGGGCCTGCAGCGCGCGGTCGACCAGCCCGTCCTCCGCGCGCCGCGCGGCTCGCGCCGCCGCGAACCCGTCCTCGGCCGCGTGCAGGAGGGCCAGGAAGGGCGGGAAGTCGAACAGGCCGACCGACCCTTTCAGGGTATGGAAGGCCCGGAAGACCCGGTCGAGGGCCGCCGCGTCGTCCGGCGCCCGCTCGAGGGCGATGAGGTCGTCGGCGGCGCCCTCGATCAGGTCCCGCGCCTCGATCAGGAACTGGGCGAGGAGGTCGCTCACGACGGCTGTCCGGTCAGGGCCGCCGCGTGCGCGCGCAGCACCTCGGCGGCGATCGGCTTGACGAGGTAGAGATTCGCCCCCGCGGCCCGGGCGGCCGCCCGGTCGGCGGCGCCGGCCTCCGTGCTGGTGACGAGGACCGGCAGGCCGCGCAGCGGCGCCTCGCGGGCGCGCAGGGCGCGCAGGAAGGTGAGCCCGTCCATCTTCGGCATGTTCACGTCCACCACCAGGAGGTCGTAGGGCCCCGAGAGCAGCCGCTCCAGGGCCTCGATGCCGTTGATCGCCTCGTCCACGGCGAAGCCGCCGGCCTCCAGCACCTCGCGGTAGTAGCGGCGCACGAGGCTCGCGTCGTCCACCACGAGGATGCGCGCCGGTCCGGTCTCAGCCATCGTCCTGCTCCGGGCGCTGGTAGACGATCGCGTCCGCCAGCCGGCAGACGCGGAACAGCGGCGAGATCCGGCTCATCGACTCGGTGTGGCCGAGGCACACGAAGCCCCCCGGCGCGAGCGCGTCGTAGAGGTGGTCGGCGGCGACCCGGCGGGACGCGTCGTCGAAGTAGATCAGCACGTTGCGGCAGAAGACGACGTCGAAGCGGCCCTCCGCCGCCATGGCGGCCCGGTCCATCAGGTTGCAGGGCGAGAAGCGCACCGAGCGGCGCAGCTCCTCGATGATGCGCCAGCGCGGCGGGGAGCGCGGCCCGGGGCGCGGCCCGGGGCGTGCCGCCGCTTCCGGCGCGAAGTAGCGGCCCACGAGGTCCGGCGTCAGCCGCATCAGCGCCCTCTCCCCGTAGGAGCCCCGCGCGGCGGCGGCGAGCGCCGCGGTGTCGATGTCGGATCCCACGATCTCCACCTCGTAGCGGTCCACCTCCGGCCAATGCTCCAGCAGCCAGATCGCGATCGAGTAGGGCTCCTCGCCGGTGGCGCAGGGCATCGACCAGATCCGCACCGCGTCGCCGGGCCGCTTGCGCGCGGTCACGAGCCCCATCAGCGAGGCCGTCAGGCAGCGCAGCTGGTACTCCTCGCGGAGGAAGTAGGTCTCGTTGACGGTGAGCGCGTTGATGAGGTGCTCGACCTCGCGGTCGAGATCGGCCCGCAGCCGCGCGAAGTACTCCGCGAAGGTGGCGGTCCCGGCCTCCCGCATGCGCTCCGCGACCCGCCGCTCGACCATGCCGCGCTGGCCGGGCGCGAAGCGCAGGCCCGTGCGCCGGTAGACGAACTCGCCGAAGCGCGCGAGATCCGCCTCCGCCAGGGCCGGGATCGCGGAGGGGGCAGGGAGGGTCACGGCGCCTCGGCGAGGCGGGACAGGACGTGGTCGATCGCGCCCGGCAGGAAGGGCTCGGCGGAGAAGCGCGCCCGGGCCGCCCGCAGCGCCGGAACCGCCAGGGCGGTGCCGGTCTCGGCCAGCACCTCCACGGCCGCCCCGCAGACGTTCGGGTGCGTCTCCCCGTCGAGGAGTCCGGCGAGGAGCCGGGTCGCGGTCTCGGGCGGCTGCGCGCGCGCCACCCCGGCCGCGAGCAGCCGCACGTCCGGATCGGGATCGGCGAGGAGGTCCGGCAGGAGCGGCAGCACCGCCGCCGGCATGTCCTGCAGCGCCTCCACGCAGGCATTGCGCAGGGCCGGGTCCTGCGCGCCGAGATGGGCCGCCAGCGCCGCCGCGGCCTGCGGGTCGGCGCAGGCGATCAGCGCGCTGAGCAGGGCCTCCCGCACCCGCGGCACTCCCTCGCGGCCGAGCGCCTCGCCGAGCGCGCCCGCGGCCTCGCGGCGGCCGGACAGCGCCCGGATCGCGGCGAGGCGGCGCTCGGGCTCGGGCGCCGTCAGGTCGTCGGGCGCGGCCGGGCCGGGCGGCGCGCAGCCGGGGGGATCGCGGCGGATCAGCGGCATGGGGGGACGCCCCCTGGAGGAACCACGCTTGCGGGCACGAGGGCTGGGCGCACCAGGGTCAGGAGTTCGGCCGCGATCCCGTCGAGGGGCACGACGCGGCTCGCGCCCCCCGCCCGCACCAGCTCCCCGGGCATGCCCCAGACCACGGCGCTCTCCTCGGCCTCCGCGATGGTGCGCCCGCCCCGCGCCTTGAGCGCCGCCATGGCGCGGGCCCCGTCGCGCCCCATCCCGGTCATCAGGATGCCGATCAGGCTGGCGGGGTCGAGATGGGCGAGGGCGCTCTCGACCAGGCGGTCCACGCTCGGGTGCCAGGGATGGTCGGGATGGGCCGGGGCCGGCGCCACGGCGAGGCCCGCCGGCCGGCGGGTGACGATCACGTCCGCGTCGCCGCGCCCGAGATAGACGTGGCCCGGCGCGAGCGGCGTCGGCCGCGTCACCTCCCGGACGGCGAGCGGGGAGAGGCGGTCGAGGCGCTGGGCGAGCGGACCCGTGAAGGTGCCCGGCATGTGCTGGGCGACGACGATCGGCCAGGGGAAGCCGGCAGGGAGGCCCGACAGCAGCGCGTCGAGGGCCGGCGGGCCGCCCGTCGAGGTGCCGACGAGGACGAGCCCGGCGAGGGGGCCCGGCGCCGGGTCGGGTGCGGGGTCGAGGGGCGGCGCCTCCCGGCGGGCGGGCGCCTCGAGGCCGGCGTGGCGCGCCCGCAGCCGCGCGGCGAGGCGCAGGGCCGGGGAGAGCCGGGCGCGGGACGCCGCCCGCACCTTCTGGACCAGGGTGGGCGCGAGCGCGTCGCTGGTCAGGGAGGCGACGCCCTCGGGCTTGGCGAGGACGTCGACGGCGCCGCGGGCGAGGGCGTCGAGGCTGGTCTCGGCGCCCTCGGCGGTCAGGCCCGACAGCATCACCACCGGGCAGGGCCGCTCCAGCATGATGCGATCGAGGCAGGCGAGTCCGTCGAGCCCCGGCATGGTGACGTCGAGGGTGATCACGTCCGGCCGGAACCGCTTGAGCATCCCCAGCGCCTCGACGCCGTCCCGCGCCGAGGCGACCTCGAAATCGCCCTCGGCCGCGAAGATGCCGCCGATGACCTTCCGCATCAGCGCCGAATCGTCGACCACGAGCAGGCGGATCATGCGGCCGCCCCGGGCGGGAGGCCGGTCGGGAGCCGCCGCTCGCGCGCCACGGCCTCGCGCAGCTGCGCCGGATCGAGGCGCCGCGGGGGCCCCGCCGCCGCGTCGGGCGCCGGGCGCATGTCCCGCCCCAGGCCCGCCACCGCGTCGACCATGAGGCCGAGGCGCTCCCGCCCGTCGAGGACGAGGATGGGCCGGCCGGGGACCGCGGCGCCCGGCGGGTGGCCGAGGAGGCGGCGCAGGTCGATGACGGGAAGCGCCTCGCCGCGCCGGCCGATCAGGCCGAGGCAGGAGGCGGGGGCGTGGGGCAGCCGCGTGATCATGCCGGACCAACGCAGCACCTCGGCGAGCGCACCGGCCGGCAGGCCGTAGCGCGTGCCCGCGAGGTCGAAGGCGAGGACCGGCTCCCGCGCCGCGCCCGGGACCGGCGCCGCCCGATCGGGCGCGGCCTCGGGACGCGGCAGGCGCTCGGGCGCGAGGAGCGGGACGAGGTCGCCGTCATCGAGCCGGGCGACCGCGGCGAGCGCTCCCCCGGCGCGGCGCAGCACCCGCGGCAGCGGATCGATCGCCTCGTCCGGCAGGCGCAGCACCGGGCCGAGCGCCTCGGCCACGAGGCCGAGCGGGGCGCCCCCGATGCGCAGGACGATCACCGGGCTCCCCGGCCGCGGCGGCCCGGCCTCCTCCTCCAGGAGGGCGGCGAGGCCCAGGAGCGGCAGCCACGCCCCGCGCCGCCGCATGCGGCCGAGGGCGCCGGGCGCCGGCCCCGCCGCCGGGAACCACTCCGCCGGCAGGCGCAGGACCTCCTCCACGGCGTCGAGGGGGAGGGCGTAGGGGCGCCCGCCGGCGCGCAGGCGCAGCAGGCCGACGGCCGCGGCGCGCGCCTCGGCCTGCGCCCGGGCGAGGGCGAGCCCGGCCCGGCGCGGCGCCTCCCGGGCCGGCAGGGCGGCGAGGCGCCCGGGCAGGTCGAGCCGCTCGGCGTCCCCGGCCGCGGCCGCGAAGCCGAGGACGCGCTCGACCAGCAGGCCGACCGGGTCTCCGGCCTCCGCCACGATCAGGCGGCCGGGGGCGGCCGCCTCCCGGCCGAGCAGCCGACCGAGGTCGAGCACGGGCAGCGCGAGGCCGCGATGGGCGCAGAGGCCGAGGAGCGGCGCGGGGCTGCCGGGACAGGGGGTGAGCGGCCCCGGTTGGCGGATCTCCCGGACGAGCCCGGCCGGCACGGCGACGAGGCCGGGGCCGTGCCCGACCAGGAGGACGCGGCCGCCGGCCGGGCCGGGGCCCGCCTCAGCCATTCGCCCCCCGCAGCGCCTCGGAGAGGGCCGCGATCTCCTCGACCGCGGCGGCGAGGTCCTCGGCGGCGCGCGCCTGCTGGCGGGCGGCGGTGGCGGCCTCGCTGGCGGCCCGGTCGGCCTGCTCGGCGGCGGCCGCGATCTGCGCGGCGCCCTGCGCGGTCTCGCGGGCCGCGAGGAGGATCTCGTCGGCGCCCTCGGCGATCGCGGCATTCGCGCGCTCCAGCGCGTCCACGTCCTGCGCCACGGCGTCGAGGCTCTCCATGAGGGCGCGGTTGCGCAGCACCTCGGCCTCGGCGGCGGCGCCGACCTGCTCCAGGGCGCGCCGGATGGCGGCGGCGCCGTCCTGGATCGCCCGCACGGTCCCGCGGATGCGCTCCGCGCTCGCCCCGGCCTCGCGGGCGAGCGCCCGGATGTCGCCCGACACCATCGCGAAGCCCTGGCCGCCCTCCCCGGCGCGGGCGGCCTCGATGGCGCCGCTCACCGCCAGCATGCTGATCTGCACCGCCACCAGGGCGAGCGTGTCGACGATCGTCTCGATGCGGCGATTGTGCCCCTCCAGGGCGGCGACGCGCTCCAGGCCGGCCAGGGTCTCGGCGAGGCTCCGCGCCACCGCCGCCGCCAGCCCGTCGAGGATCCCGCGGATCTCCCGGATCGTCCCCGCCAGGGCCGCGACGCGGGCGAGCGCCGCCGCGGCGCTCTCCCGGGTGCGGCCCGCCCCGCGCTCCACCTCCACCATCGCGGCGCTCGATTGCCGGGCCGCCGCGCTCTGGATGGCGGTGCCGCGGCTGATCTGGTCGACGGCCGCGAGGATCTGGGTGGCGGTGCCCGAGAGTTCCTGGATCGTCGCCGCCAGGGTCTCGCTCGCGCCGGCGATCTCGGCGGCCCCCTCCCGCCGGCCCCGGCGGCGCCGGAGCGCGTCGGCGAGGTCCGACAGGGCCTGGGCGGTCGCTTGGCTCTCGTCGAGGGAGGCGGTCTGCTGCCCGACCGCCGCCTGGGCCTGCGCGGCGGCGGCGGATTGCTCCTCGGCGGCGGCGGCGGTCTGCCCGGCGCCGCGCTCGGCCTCCCGCACCATCGTCTCGGCCTCGACCGCGGCGGCGAGGATCGCCTGGGCGCCCTCCGCCACCACCCCGAGCCCGCTCCGCGCCTCGTCGAGGGCGTGCGCGACCCGGGTGCCGGCCGCGGCCTCGTCGGCGGCGCGGCTCGCCGCCGCCCGGACCGTGGCGCCGATCTCCCGCACCTCGGCCCGGATCGCCTCGGCGAGGGGCAGGACGTCCCGCGCATGGCTCTCTGCGGTCTCCGCGAGGGCGCGCACCTCGTCCGCCACCACGGTGAAGCCGCGCCCCTCCGCCCCCGCCCGCACCGCCTCGATCGCCGCGTTGAGGGCGAGGAGGTTGGTCTGCTCGGCGACGTAGCCGACCGCCCCCGTGACCTCGCCGATGGTGGCGGCGCCGCGGTCGAGCGCGTCCACGATCGCGACGATGCCGCTCTGGCGCTCGGCGCTGGCCCGGATCGCCGCGACCGAGCCCGTGACCTGGGTGTTCGCCTCGATCAGCAGCGCCTGGAAGGCGTGGGTGCGCTGGCGGGAGAGGTCGGCCCGGGCGCGGGCCTCGGTGAGCCGCCCGGCCATGGTGGTGACGGCGGCGAGCGATTCCTGGGCCGCGCCCGCGGCCTCGGCGGCGCCGCCCGCGATCTCCTCCATGGCGCGCCGGAGTTCCTCGGCCGCCGCGGAGGCTTCGCCCAGGCCCGCCGCGAGTTCCTGGGTGGCGGCGGCGAGGCGCTCGGTCGCCTTCTGGTGGATCGCGGGGCGCGGCGCCGGGCGGGGTGCGGGGGGCTGCGCGGGCGCGGTCTCGTCCCGGGCCGGGTTCCCGGCGGTCTCCCGGGCCGCGAGTTTCGCCTTCTTGACCAACGCCATCGCGCACCTTCACCGCCCCCGCCCGGGACGCGGCCGGACCTGATCGGACCGGTTTGCCGGAGCTTGGGCGGAGGAGCAAGCCGCCGGGGCGGGGCGGGGGTTATGGCGGGGTATGGCGCAGCCCCGGACCGGGAGAGGCCGGCCGATCCGCGCTGGCGCGGCCCGCGCCGCGCGCGACAGCTGCGCCCGATCACGGTGTTCGTCGGAAAATGCTCTAGGATGGCGCCGACCGGAGGCCCGACCGTGCGACCGAGGGGAACTGCCGCCGCCATCGGGCGCTCGCTGCGCCTCTATCACGGGCCCGGGGCGCCGCGGGACGCCATGGACGCGCTCTACGGGCGCTTCCTGCGGCCGGGCGATCTCGCCTTCGACATCGGCGCCCATGTCGGGGACCGGGTCGCCTCGTTCCGGCGGCTGGGCGCCCGGGTCGTCGCCGTCGAGCCGCAGGCCGGCCCGCTGCGTGCCCTGCGCCTCCTCCACGGCCGCGATCCGGGCGTGACGCTCGTCGCGGCGGCCGTCGCGGAGGCGGAGGGCGAGGTCACCCTCGCCATCAACCGCCGCAACCCGACGGTCTCCTCCGCCTCGGCGGAATTCGTCGCGGCGGCGCGCGGGGCGCCCGGCTGGGAGGGTCAGGTCTGGGACGAGGCGGCGGCCTGCCCGGCCACGACCCTCGACCGGCTGATCGCCCGCCACGGTGCCCCGGCCTTCGTGAAGATCGACGTCGAGGGCGTCGAGGACCGGGTGCTGGCGGGGCTGGGCAGGCCGCTGCCGGCCCTCTCCTTCGAGTTCACCACCATCGCGCGCGGGCCGGCCCGGCGCGCCCTCGACCGCCTCGACGCGCTCGGGCCCTACCGGGTCGACTACTCCCTCGGCGAGGAGCACCGCCTGCGCCTCGGCCGCTTCGTCCCGGTCGCGGCGATGCGCGGGATCCTGGAGGACCTGCCGCACGAGGCCAATTCGGGGGACGTCTACGCGGTCCTCGCGGCCTGACGGGCGCGGGCGGTCCGCGAGGGCGGGGGCGCGGCCTTCGCCCGATCGGGCGGGCGCCGCCGATGACGCCCCCGCCCGGGTTGCGATGCTGAGCCGAGCGCCGGATCATGCCAACGGCTCAGGATGCCGGCGCATCGAGCCGTTGCTCCATCTCGAATTTTCGATTTCAAGCCAGAGGCTTGGCGAACCAGAGGCTTGGCGAGCCAGAGGCTTGGCGAGCCAGAGGCTTGGCGAAAATTCGAGAGCCGCACCACCGGTACCACCGGTCATGAGAAATGACCGGTGGTATCAGCCCGCCCGCAGGGCCGAGATCCGCTCGTCCCGGCTCGCCGCGAGCGCCGCCTCGATCGTGCGGGCGAGGGTCGCCTGGTCGAACGGTTTGGCGAGCCGGGTCACCGCCGGGGCCGCCCCGCTCGGGATCTCGGCGAAGCCGGAGGCCAGGATCGCTCCGATTTCCGGCCGCGCCGCCCGCACCTGTTCCAGGAGCTGGAGCCCGGTCATCGCCGGCATGATCTGGTCGGTCAGGACGAGGTCCAGGGGCATCGCGGAGGCGAGCAGGCCGAGCGCCTCCGCGCCCGAGCGCGCCTCGATCACGCGGTGGCCGAGATCCTCCAGCATCGCCGCCGTGTTCTCCAGCACCAGGAGATCGTCGTCCACGACCAGCACGGTGAGCGCGCGCTCGGCGGCGCGGGGCAGGCTCCGCGCCGGGGCCGGCCTCTCGCTGCGCTGCGGCCTCGGCGCCGCCGGCAGCCAGATCTCCGCCAGCGTGCCCTCCCCGGGACGGCTGCGCAGCACCAGCCGCCCGCCCGATTGCTCGGCGAGCCCGTGCACCATCGACAGGCCGAGCCCGGTGCCCTTGCCGACCCCCTTGGTCGTGAAGAAGGGCTCCCGCGCCCGGGCGAGGGTGGCCTCGTCCATTCCTTGCCCGGTGTCGCGCACCGACAGGCAGACGTAGCGGCCGGGCGGCAAGCCCTCCGGGGCGGCTTCGCCGCCAGGGGCCTCGTCCGCCGCGCGCTCGCGCGCCGCGATGGTGAGCTGCCCGCCCTCCGGCATGGCGTCGCGGGCATTCACCGCGAGGTTGAGAAGCGCCAGTTCGAGCTGGTGGGCATCGGCCGTCGCCGCGGACAGGTCGGGGGGAAAGCGGGTCTCGATCCGCACCGCCGGGCCGAGGGAGCGCTCCAGCAGGTCCGACATGCCCTGGACGAGGTCGGGCAGGATCACGGTCTCGGGCCTCAGGTCCTGGCGCCGGGCGAAGGCGAGCATGCGCTGGGTCAGCGCCGCGCCGCGCTGCGCCCCCTGGACGGCGTTGTCGAGGAGGCGGGTGAGCTTCGGGTCGTCGGGGAGGCGCTTGCGCAGGAGTTCCAGGCTGCCGAGCACCGCCATCAGCAGGTTGTTGAAATCGTGCGCGACGCCGCCCGTGAGCTGGCCCAGCGCCTCCATCTTCTGCGCCTGGAACAGGGCGACGCGGGCCTGTTCGAGCGCCTCCAGCGCCTGGCGCCGCTCGGTGATGTCGCGGGTGACCTTGGCGTAGCCGATGAGGCGGCCCTCGGGGTCGCGCACCGGGTCGATGACCACGCTCGCGAAGAAGCGGCTGCCGTCCTTGCGCAGGCGCCAGCCCTCGGTCTCGAACTTGCCCGCGCCCGCGGCGATCCGCAGGGCCTGTCCGGGCAGGTCGCGGGCCCGGTCCTCCTGCGTGGAGAAGCGCGAGACGTGGGTGCCGATCACCTCGTGGTCGCGGTAGCCCATGATGCGCTCGGCGCCGGCGTTCCAGTTCGCGACCCGCCCCTCCCCGTCGAGCATGAAGATGGCGTAGTCCGTCACGCTGCGCAGGAGCAGGCGGAAACGCTCCTCGCTCTCCCGCAGGGCGATCGCCTCGCGGGAGGCCCGGTCGGCGAGGTGGCGGTCGAACGTCGCCGCGATCAGGGCGAGCATCAGGATCAGGAAGGTGGTGCCGGTGACCCACAGGGCGAGGTGGGTCTGGCGCAGGCTCGCGGCCCCGTGCCCGGGATCGATCGGGGCGCTGGCCGAGAATTCCGCGCCCTGCATCGCCGCGTAGTGCATGCCCGCGACGGCGAGCCCCATCAGGGTCGCGGCCGCGATGCGCTCGGCGAAGCCGACCGTGCGGGCGGAGAGCCGGAGGGCGGCGGTCGCGGCGCCCACCGCGATCAGGAGCGAGACGGCGACCCAGGCGGGGGCGTGCTGCAGGTCCGCCCGCATCCGCATCGCGCGCATCCCCGTATAGTGCATGGCCGCCACCCCGAGGCCCATGACGAGCCCGCTCGCCGCCAGCGCCGGCAGGCTCCGCGGCCAGCGATGGGCCACCAGGAAGCCGAGGGCGGTGACGCCGATCGGCAGCGCGAGGGAGATCAGCGTGAGGGTGAGGTCGTAGCTCACCTCCAGCCCGGGCAGGGTGAAGGCCAGCATGCCGACGAAGTGCATCGACCAGACGCCGCCGCCCATGGCGAGCGCCGCGGTGGCGAGCCATGCCAGGGCCGCCCAGCCGCTCGCCGCCCGCATCCGCGCGGCGAGGTCGAGCGCGGTGTAGGAGGCGATCATCGCGATCACGACCGAGAGCGCAACGAGCGTGGTGTCGTGGGTACCCGGATGCGGCATGAAGCCCGTGTCGGACGATCGGCGATCGCGCGTCGTTAACGATCCGTGTGGGTTGTATCAATCGCTCTCAGGTGAGGGCGGCGCACGCCGCCGGCCCGCGCCGCGCGCCGGCTGGAAACGGCCCGTGCGATCCGGTGTGCGCGGCGCGGTGTCCCGGCGTTCCATTCCGCATCGACTGCTCGGGTCGGCACCGCCGATGGCTGCCTTGTGGCAGCCTTGCCAAGGTGCGATGCCGACCGGGCCTCAGGCGCCGGTCTCGCCGCCCGGCAGCGCCGCCGGGTCCTTCACCAGCAGCCAATCCTCGACCACCAGCGCGTCCAGCCCGGTGGTGTAGAACATCAGGATCGCGTCCTCCGCCGTGTGGAGGATCGGCTTGCCCATCACGTTGAAGCTGGTGTTGAGCAGGATCGGCACGCCGGTGCGGGCCGCGAAGGCCTCGATCAGGGCCGCGTAGGCCGGGTTGCGCGCCCGCGTGACGCTCTGGAGCCGGCCGGTGCCGTCCTCGTGCACCACCGCCGGCACCCGCCCCCGCACCGCCTCGCGCCAGACCAGGGTCCGCTCCATGTAGGGACTGTCCTGGTAATCCTCGAACCAGGCGGGCCCGGCCTCGGCCAGGATGGAGGGCGCGAAGGGCCGAAAGGCCTCGCGGTACTTCACCTTGGCATTGAGAATAGCCTTCGCGTCGGCCGGGCGCGGATCCGCCAGGATCGAGCGGTTGCCGAGCGCGCGCGGCCCGAACTCCGCCCGGCCCTGCACCCAGCCGACGAGGCCCCCCGCCGCCAGGATCGCGGCCGCGGCCTCCGTCACGCCGGCCCGCCCGAGCTGCCGCAGGCGCGGCTCGGAGCCGGCCATGCGGGCGAGGGGCTCCGTCGAGACGGTCGAGCCGAGATAGGGGGTCAGCGCCGCGCCGTCCCCGGGGCCGGTCCAGTCGGGGTGGTCCTCCGCGAAGGCGAGCCACGCGGCCCCTACCGCGTTGCCGTCGTCGGCCGGCGCCGAGGGCACGTGCAGGGCGCGGTAGCCGCTGCGGGCGAGCGCCCGTCCGTTGTAGGACGAGTTGAGCGCGCAGCCCCCGGTCAGCACGAGGTTCTCGCCCGGCGCCAGGGCCTCGGCCTGGCCGAGCAGCGCGTCCATCATCTCCCCGAAGGCGTCCTGGCCGCAGCGGGCGAGGTCGGCCCAGCCGGTCTCGATCGCGTCGGCGGGGCGCATGGCCAGGATCTCCGCCACCGTCGCCCGCACCGTCTCGGCCGGGGCGAAGCGCAGCCGGCCGTCCTCGACCCGGTAGAGGCGGCGCAGCAGCCCCATCAGCGCGGGATCGGCCCGGCCGTAGGGGGCGAGCCCCATGATCTTCCATTCCTCGCCCTTCGCCTGGTCGAAGCCCGCGAGGTCGGTGACGAGGCCGAAGAAGAAGCCGACCGAGTCCCGGCCCCGGTGGCGCTTCACCTCGGCGAGGCGGCCTGCCGCCATCCGGTAGATGGCCGAGGCGCCGGTCTCGCCCATGCCGTCGACGACGAGGCAGGTCGCGTCCCGGAACGGGCTGCCCCAGAGCCCGTAGGCCGCGTGGGTCAGGTGGTGCGGGTAGCGCCGCAGGCCCGCGAGGCGGCTCGCCCCGCCATGCGCCCGGTCGAGCCCGAGCAGCGTGCCGTAGCCCGCCCGCGCCTGCGCGAGGCCGAGCTGCGCGATGAAGGTGCGCTCGGCCCGCTCGGGCACCAGCGAGCGGTTGAGCTCGGGCGAATGGGCGGCGAGCACGTCGAGCCCGAAGGCGCCCGCGGCCGCCGACTGGGCCAGGAAGGCCGAGAAATCCGGCCCCCAGCTCGTCGCCACCACCAGCTCCGCCCCGGCCGGCAGGTACCGGGCGAGCAGCTCGGCCATGCGCGGCGCTGAATCCGGCTCGCAATTGGGCGCGCGCTTGTACTGCAGGTAGCGCTCCGTCGCCTCGGCGAACAGGATTCGTCCGTCCGGCCCGACCAGGGCGAGGGCCGGGTCGTGGAAGGTGGTCGCGAGGCCGAGATAGAAGCGCATCGGTGCGGGCCAGGTCTCCGGGGGCGTGAGGCGCGCTTAACAGGCCGCTGCGGCGCTGTCAGGCCGTGGCATTCCGGCATCGCCCCCGCGAAGACGCGGGGCGCCGCCCGTGGCAGGCTGCGGATTGGGCGCTGCCGCCGATGCCGATATGCTAGCGGTGTCAGGATTCTACGGCCGCGGCCGGGTCCCGGCGGAAGGGGAGGGGAAGGCTTCTTCGTGCGCGACATCCTGACCGCCCTGGCGGGTCTCGTCATCGTCGTCCTGGTCGCCGCGCTGGCGGTGCCGCCCTTCGTGAACTGGGAGGGGCATCGGGCCGCGGTGGACGCGGCGGTCAGCCGCTCCCTCGGGCTGCCCGTGCGCAGCGACGGCCGCCTGGAGATCCGCCTCCTGCCCTCGCCCCGCCTGAGGATGGACCACGTCGTCCTCGGCAGCCCCGGCCGGACCTCCCTCGACGCCCGCTACGTCAAGGCCGAGGTGGCGCTGACGCCGCTCCTGTCCGGCGAGATCCGCTTCACCGAGACCAAGATCGGCCGCGCCGAGGTGACGGTGCCGGTGAGCGAGGCCGGCGCCCTCGTCCTGTCCCCGGATCTGGGCGCCGTCCTGGGCGGGCGCGACCTCGCCGTCGAGGACCTGCGCATCGCCCAGCTCCTCCTCACCACGGTGGTGCCGGCGACCGGGCGCACCGACCAGTTCTACGCCGAGGCGGTGCGCCTCTCCGCGCCGCGCCTCGCCGGTCCCTGGCGGGCCGAGGGGATGGCGGGCGCCCTGCCGTTCCGCCTCGCCACCGGCATGCCGCTCCCGGACGGGGCCCTGCCGGTCAAGGCGACGGCCGGGGGCGAGACCCTGCCGCGGATCGAGATCGACGCCCGGCTCGCCCTTGTGGGCGATGCCGTGCGGGGCCTCGCGCCCGAGGCGAGCGGCACCGCGCGGCTGACGGTGGCGTCGCCCCCGCCCGCCGCGGGCCCGCCCGGGGCGGGCGGGGCCGGCAGGCACGCCCCCGTCCTGCCCTTCACCCTCCAGGGCGGTTTCAAGGCGAAGGGCCGGGTCGCCACGTTCGACGCCCTGACCCTGGAGATCGACGGAGGCGGCGCGCCCCTGCGCCTCGGCGGCCGCGGCACGCTCGAATTGCCGAGCCTGAAGGCGGCCCTCGCCCTCGACGCGCGGCGCCTCGACCTCGACGCCTTCCTGGCCTCGCCCAACGGGCAGGCCCTCCTCGCCCGCGGCTTCACCGCCTTCGGCCCGCCGCTGCCCGGCACGGTCGCCCTCGACCTCGCCGTCGAGAGCGCGGCGATCGCGCAGGGCGAATGGTCCGAGATCGCGGCGGCGGCGATCCTGCGCCCCTCGGGCGCCCTGGCGCTGCGCCGCGTCGAGGCGACGGCGCCCGGCGGCGCCCGGCTCTCCCTCGACGGCGACCTCTCGGGACCGGGCAGCTTCGCGGGCCGCGTCTCGGTCAGGGCGCCGGCCTCCGAGCGGTTCGCGCGCCTCCTCCACCGCTTCGGGTTCGGCAGCCCGCTCCTGCGCCTCCTCGACGGGCGTCCCTTCGAGGCCGCCGCCGACGTAACGGCGGCCCTGCCGGTCCTCTCCCTGCGCAACGCGCGGGTGGCGCTCGGGGAGGCGCGGCTGACCGGCAGCGCCCGCTATAGCCCGGCCGCCGAGGAGGGCGGGCGCCCGCGCCTGGACGCCCAGATCGTCGCGGACGGCCTCGACCTCGCGGAACTGCCGCCGCTGCGCGGCCTGTTCGAGACCCTGCACGACCACGATCTCGGCCTGACGCTCCAGGCCCGCGACCTGCGCTACGGCCCGGGCGGGCCTCGCACGGGCGCCATCGCGGCGAGCCTGCAATCCGAAGGGACTGCTCTGCGGGTCGGCAGCCTGGAGGTGCGCGGCCTCGCGGGGGCGGAGGCGAGCCTCGCGGGCCGGATCGCCGCCGACGGATCCGGGCGCATCGCCGGGCGCATCACCGCGCCGGTGGCCGCGCCGCTAATCGACCTCCTGGAGCGCAACCTCGTCGCCGAGGCGGAGGCGGTCCCGGACTTCCTGCGCGCCGCGCCGCTCGCCCTCGACGTCACGCTGGAGCGCGACCCGGGCGGCGGGAGCGGGCGCCTGCGCAGCCACGCCCGCGGCGAGGCGGGCGGCGGGCGCCTCGGCCTCTCGATCGTGACGAGCGCCGGGCGCCTGGAGAGCGTCGAGGCGCGCCTCGACCGGGTCCGCTCGGGCGCATGGCTCGGCCGCCCGAACGACCCCGCCCTCGCCATGCCGGCCGCCCTGCGGGTCAGCGGGCGGCGCGGCGATCCGGCCTCGCCCCTCGCCGTGACCGTCGCGGGCGATCTCGCGGGCGTGCGGATCGCCACGAGCCGCCCCCTCGCCCTCGACGGGATCGCGCTCCCGCGGGACGGCGAACTGACCCTCGACAGCCCGGACCTGCGCCCGCTGGCGGGCTTCCTCGGGCCCGGCGCCGCCCCGCCGGGCCCGGTCCCGGCCCGGCTCACCATCGGGCTCGGCCGCGAGGGCGAGGTGCCGCGCCTGTCCCTGGCGGGGAGCGTGCTCGGCAGCGCGGTCTCGGCGACGGTGCTGCGGCCGGAGGAGGGCGGGCTCTCGGGGAGCGCGCGGCTGGACCAGCTCTCGCTGCCCTGGCTCGCCTCCGCGCTCGTGCTCGACGCGCGCGGCGGCCCGGCCGATCCCTGGCCGGAGACCCGCTTCGGCCCGGCGCCCGCCCCGGCCTTCCGGGGCCGCCTCGCCGTGACCGCGCAGCGCCTCGCGCTCGGGCGCGGGCTCACCGCCGAGGGCGCCCGCTTCGACCTCGGCCTCGGGCCGGACGGCCTGTCGCTCGGCCAGTTCGAGGGCGCCGTCGCGGGCGGGCGGCTCTCCGGGCGCGTCACCCTGGCCCGCCAGGGCGGGCAGGCGACGGTCTCGGGCGAGGGCTTGTTCGAGGACCTGGCGATCCCGGTCCTGACGGGTGGGGAGGCCGTGCGCGGCCGGCTGTCGGGCCGGCTGCGCGTCGGGGCCGCGGGCGACTCGCCGGCCGCCCTGGTGGGCAATCTCGCGGGAAGCGGCGAGGTCGGCTTCTCCGACCTGACGATCCGCGAGATCGACCCGTCCGGGGTCGAGCGGGCGCTGGTGCGGCTGCTCGCGGAGGAGGATCCGCTGCGCGCGGGTCGGGTCGAGCAGGTGGTGTCGGAGGAGTTCGGGCGCGGGATGCTGAGGCTGACCGGCTCGGTCTCGGTGCCCGCGGCGCTCGTCGGCGGCGTCCTGCGCACCGGCACCTTCACGGTCGATCCCGGCCCCTTCACCTGGGCCGGCATGGTGCAGCTGGACCTGCGGACGCTGCGGCTCGACGCCCGCGGCACCTTCACGGCCGAGCGCACGCCGCGGGCCTGGACGGCGCCGCCGCCGAGCCTCGCCCTCTCGCTCTCGGGCCCGCTGGCGCGCCCCGCCCGCGACGCGGACGTGACGACCCTGACGACGGCGCTCGCCGCCGTGGTGCTGCAGCGCGAACTCGACAAGATCGACACGGTCGAGGCCGACCGCAGCGAGCAGGCCCGCCGCCGCAGCCGCCTGGAGATGGACCGCGCCCGCGCCGCCGCCGAGGTGGAGTGGGCGCGCCGGCAGGCCGAGGAGGCGAAGGCCGCCGCCGCGCGGGCCGCCGAGGAGGCGCGGCGTCGGGCGGAGGAGGAGGCCCGGCGCCAAGCCGAGGAGGCCCGGCGCCAAGCCGAGGAGTTGCGGCGCCAAGCCGAGGAGTCGCGGCGGCGGGTGGAGGAGGAGTCGCGGCGCCAGGCCGAGGAGGCGCGCCGGCGGGCCGAGGAGGCCGCCCGGGCCCGCGAGGCGATGCCGGCCGAGACCAGCCAGTAGCGTCCCTCGCGGGGGCGCGGCGACCGAGCGGGTTGCGCGGCCGCTCGGCCGTCCCGCTCGCGAACCCGCCGGAGACCTCACCGGCGAAACCGGGTGCGCCCGAGCCCTGCCCCGTGATAGGCGCGGGCCATGACCGTCCGCACCGCCACCCTCACCGGCTCTGGGGCGATCCTGCTCTGGTCGCTCCTCGCCCTGTTCACGGCGGCCTCGGGCCGCGTGCCGCCCTTCCAGCTCGCCGCGATGACCTTCCTGCTCGGCGGGCTGATCGGCTGCGCCAGCTGGATCCTGCGGCCCTCCGGCATCGCCGCCCTGCGCCAGCCGCCCGCCATCTGGGCGCTGGGGCTCGCGGGGCTGTTCGGCTACCACGCCCTCTACTTCGCGGCCCTGCGCCTCGCGCCCCCGGCCGAGGCGGGGCTGATCAGCTATCTCTGGCCGCTCCTGATCGTGCTGTTCTCGGCCCTGCTGCCCGGAGAGGGCGGCCTGCGGCCGGCGCACCTGATCGGGGCGCTGCTCGGGCTCGCCGGCGTCGTCGCGCTGTTCCTCGGGCGCGGCAGCCTGAGCTTCGAGGCGGCGGCGCTGCCGGGCTACCTCGCGGCCCTGGCCTGCGCCTTCCTGTGGTCGGGCTACTCGGTGCTGTCGCGGCGGGTCGGCGCGGTGCCGACCGACGCGGTGGCGGGCTTCTGCCTCGCCACCGCATTCCTGAGCCTCCTCTGCCACCTCGCCTTCGAGACCACGGTCTGGCCCGCGACGCCGGGCCAGTGGGGGGCGGTCGCGGCGCTCGGCCTCGGGCCGGTCGGGGCGGCCTTCTATCTCTGGGACATCGGCGTGAAGCGCGGCGACATCCGGCTCCTCGGCGTCGGCTCCTACGCCGCCCCGGTCCTCTCGACGCTGATCCTGGTCGCGGCCGGCTACGCGCCCGCCACGCTGTCGCTGGCGCTCGCCTGCGCGCTGATCGTGGCGGGGGCGCTCGTCGCCACGCGGGCGGACCGAGCGGAGCGGGCGCGGGCGGCGTAGCCGGCGGCCGCGCGCCTCGCGCGCTTCCTCGGGAGGCCGCGCAGGTGCCGGCGGCTCAGCCCGAGCGGACGAACGTCCACTCGCCCAGTGCGCCGGGAAGACCGGCTCCCGACGTGCTCACGCCGTTCGCGGGCGTCTGGGCATGGCCGGATGTGAGGTCATCGAGCGCCCGTTGCGGCGTGAGGTAAGCGCCCAGATTCTCGCCGTCGCAGATGGCGAGCCAGCGCCCGTCCCGGGATAGCCGGATCGCGAAGGTTCCCCACCGTGTCCGCCGCACCCAGTAACCTCTCATTGCCAAGCCTCCAATTGCCAAGCTTCCAATTGTCGAGCCTCCAGCGGCAGTGACGAGTCCGAGATTCGCAATTTCGAGATAGTTTCCGCAGATCTGCGCTGCCAAGCCTTGATCATATCGTGGCCGGCAACGACAATGGGGATCTATGGCGGGATATGCCTGAAGTGTAGGCCCCAATCGGCAATTGATTTCGGCGCACGAAGCGGGGACGAACCCTCTCGGGTTGGTCCGGGGACCGGCGGGCGCGGCCCGGGCGGGCGCGGCATCAAGGGCACCCGCGCGTCCGCGGCGCGCGGAGCCGGGCGGTCGATCGAGGTCATCCGCCATCCAGTTGATGGCTTCGCCATCTTCCATTTCGGCCATGCGGATGCCGGCTTCGTTCGGGCGCCGCGCGGGCTCGTGATCCGGGACCCGCTTCGATCAGGCGGAGCCCGGATCGGACCCTCATCGCCGCGGCAGCGGGCGCCAGTCCTTCGGCGCCATTTCGAACCCCTCGAAGCGGAAGCCCGGCGCCACGGTGCAACTCACCAGCGTCCAGGCGCCGAGGCTGGTCGCGGTCTGCCAATGGCCGGCCGGCACCACGGCCTGCGGCCGCTGACGGTGGGCGAGGTCGGGGCCGAGATGCACCGCCTCGGCGTCGTGGCCGTTCGGGCTCACCGTCAGCACGAGCGGCGCGCCCGCGTGCCAGAACCACAGCTCGGCCGCATCGACCCGGTGCCATTCCGAGGTCTCGCCGACGTCGAGCAGGTAGTAGATCGCCGTCGAGGCGGCCCGACCCTCGATCTGGTGCGGGTCGCGGAAGGTCTCGCGGTAATGGCCGCCCTCCGGATGCGGCTTGAGGTCGAGGAGGCGGATCACCTCGGCGGCGGTGAGGCTGGAGGCTGTCACGGAACGGGGTCCTCGGCGCGGGATGAGGCGGGTTCGGGGCGGAGCCGCGCGCGATGCTGCGCGACGGGCCCGGCCAGCGGCGGCCGGCGCCGCGCCGGCCGGTCCGCCGTCAGAACCGGTTCTTCCATTCGCGCAGGGCCGTGAACACCGCGGCCGGGTCGGAGCCCGGGGCCATGCCGACGGCGCGGGCGAGGGCGGGCTCGGTGGCGCGCAGGAAGGGGTTCGTCGCCTTCTCCTCCCCGAGCGTGGTCGGGATCAGGAAGCGGCCGTCCCGCTTCACCCGCTCGGCCAGTTCGGCCCGGGCCTTGAGGTTCGGGTTGTCCGGATCCGCCGCCAGCGCGAAGCGGGCGTTCGAGAGCACGTAATCGTGGCCCGAATAGATCGCGGTCTCGTCCGGCAGGGCGAGGAAGCGGCTGAGCGAGCGCCACAGCACCTCGGGGGGGCTCTCCATCACCCGCCCGCAGCCGAGCGTGAACAGGGTGTCGCCCGCGAAGGCGATGCGCTCGCGCTCGAACCAGTAGGTGACGTGGTCGGCGCAATGGCCCGGCGTCTCCCAGACCGCCGCCACGAGGGAGCCGAGCCTGACCGCGTCGCCTTCCCGCACCGTGGCGTCGACCTCCGGCACGGCGTCGCCGGCCTTGGCGGGGGCGGTGACCCGGGCCCCGGTGCGCGCCTTCACCTCGGGAGTGCCCTCGACGTGGTCGAAGTGGCGGTGCGTGACCAGGATGTCGGTGAGCGACCAGCCGGTCTCCCCGAGGACGCGCAGCACCGCCCCCGCCTCCGGCACGTCGATCGCCGCGCAGGCGCCCGTGGCGGGGTCGCGGATCAGCACGCCGATATTGTCGCTCCGGCACAGGAAGGTGCGGATCTCGGGCATGGGCGTCTCCGTCGAATCGTCTGGCCGGGAAGGTAGGGCGGCGGGCCCGCGCGGGGATTCCGGCGGGCAGATTCGCGGCGAGTCAAGGCGGCGCCTCCCCCGACGCCTTGCCGCCGGGCCTGACAGCGCCCATTGATGACCACGACGCGACCGGCGGCGGCGCCGCGTCGCGCCCCCGGGTGCCCAGTCGTATCGCATGAGTGTCGACGTCACGGATCTTCGCGCCTTCTACGGCGGTCCCCTGGGCGCCGTGGCGCAGCGCCATGTCGGGCGCGCCGTCCACCGCTTCCTCGGCTCGGTGGCGGGGCTGCGCGTGCTCGGGCTCGGCTACGCGGTGCCCTATCTCGGCCCGGTGCGGCACGCGGCGGAGCGGACCCTCGCCTTCATGCCGGCGACGCAGGGCGTGGTGAACTGGCCGACGACCGGGCGCACCGCCTCGGCCCTCGTCGATCCGACCATGATGCCGCTCCCGGAGGCGGCGGTGGACCGGGTGATCGTCATCCACGCCATCGAGGCGGTCGAGAGCCCGGCCGAGCTGCTGCAGGAGGTCTGGCGGGTGCTCACGCCGGGCGGGCGCCTCGTGCTGGTGGTGCCGAACCGCCGCGGCCTGTGGGCGCGCCGGGACGCGACGCCGTTCGGGCACGGCCAGCCCTACAGCCGCTCGCAGCTGAGCCGGCTGATGCGCGAGACGCTGTTCTCGGCCGAGGGCTGGGCCGAGACGCTCTACATGCCGCCGGTCGAGGGCTGGGTCACCCTGCGCACCGCCAGCGCCTGGGAGCGGGTCGGGACCGGCCTGTCGCTCCCCTTCGCGGGGCTGCACGTGGTCGACGCGATCAAGCAGCTGCACCGGCCGGTCGCCGTCTTCGCCCGCCGGGCGGCGCGGCTGCGGGCACCGGTGCTGGTGCCCGCCCCCGCGCCCGCCCCGGTGCCGGGCGGGGTCTGACGCGCGATGCTGCCCGTCCCCGGGCTCGACGCGGCCCTGCAGAGCTTCCTCCTCGCCCTCCCGGCCCTGTTCTCGATCGTCAACCCGCTCGGCGCCGCCCTGATCTTCGCCGAGGTGACGGGCGGGCGCAGCCACGGAGAGCGGGCGCTGCTGGCGCGGCGCATCGGCCTCTACGCGGCGGCCGTGATGCTGATCTCCCTGTGGATGGGCGCGGCGCTCCTCAGCTTCTTCGGCATCACGCTGGCGGCCCTGCGCATCGCCGGCGGCCTCGTGGTGGCCGCGCAGGCCTGGCGCCTCCTCGCCGCGCCGGAGGAGCGCGAGGCCCGCAAGGCCGCGCAGGCCGAGCCGGCCAAGTCCCGGATCCCGAACCCCTCCCGGATCCCGGACCCGTCCCGTATCCCGGACCCGTCCCGCGCCCCCGACCGCGGCCCCGAGGGCGTCGCCGGGGCGGGCCTCGACGAGATCGCGTTCTTCCCCCTGACGCTGCCCTTCACCACCGGCCCCGGCACGATCTCGGTCGCCATCGCGCTCGGGGCGAGCCGGCCGGAGAGCGGGGCGGCGCGCTACGGCTTCCTCCTCGGCGCCTCGCTGGCGGCGCTGGTGATCGCGCTGTCGGTGCACCTCGCCTACGCCTCCGCCGACCGGGTGGTCGCGCGCATCGGCCCTGCCCGCGCCCGGGTGCTCGGGCGGCTCTCGGCCTTCCTGCTGCTCTGCGTCGGCACGCAGATCACGCTCACCGGCGTCGTCGACGTCCTGGCGCCGCTGCTCGCCGCGCGGGCGGGCTGAGCACCGGCGCCTTGGCAGAGGGGCTGCCGCCCTGTAGGAGGCACGCGGCCGGATTGGCCTTTTGGGGGAGCGAGAGCGCGATGCGTCTCGTGGTGGTGGGCGCCTCCGGGCGCATGGGCCGGATGCTGATCCAGGCCGTGACGAGCACCGAGGGCTGCACGCTCGCCGGCGCGGTCGAGCGCGAGGGCGCGGAGGCGGTCGGCACGGATGCGGGCCTGCTCGCCGGCCTGCCCCCCCTCGGCCTGGCGGTCACGGACGACCCCCTGCGGGCCTTCGCGGAGGCCGACGGCGTCCTCGACTTCACCGCCCCGGCCGCCACCGTGTTCTACGCCGAACTCGCCGCGCAGGCGCGGCTCGTGCACGTGGTCGGCACGACCGGCCTGTCGCCGGACGATCTGCGCAGGCTGGAGGCGGCCTCCCGCCACGCCCGCATCGTGCGCTCGGGCAACATGTCTCTCGGCGTCAACCTGCTCGCCGGCCTCGTGCGCAAGGTCGCCGCGGCGCTCGGCGAGGACTTCGACATCGAGATCCTGGAGATGCATCATCGCCACAAGGTCGACGCGCCCTCCGGCACCGCCCTGCTCCTGGGCGAGGCGGCGGCCCAGGGCCGGGCGGTGGCCCTGGCGGAGCGCAAGGTCGCGGTGCGCGACGGCCAGACCGGCCCCCGCGTGCCCGGCACGATCGGCTTCGCGACCCTGCGCGGGGGCAGCGTGGTCGGCGAGCACAGCGTGATCTTCGCCGGGGCGGGCGAGCGGATCGAACTCACCCACCGGGCCGAGGATCGCGGGCTCTTCGCGCGCGGGGCGATCCGGGCCGCCCTCTGGGCCGCGCCGCAGAAGCCCGGCCTCTACGACATGGACGACGTCCTGGGCCTCTGAGGGCCTCAGGCTTCACGGAGCGATACGGAAGATCATGGAGCGCCTTCTCGTCCTCGCGCGGCACGGCCAGAGCGAGTGGAACCTGAAAAACCTCTTCACCGGCTGGCGCGATCCCGACCTGACCGAGGTCGGCATTGCCGAGGCGCGGGCGGCGGGCCGCCGGCTGAAGGCGAAGGGCATCCGGTTCGATATCTGCTTCACCTCGGCGCTGACCCGCGCGCAGCGCACCGCCGCCCTGATCCTGGAGGAGCTCGGCCAGCCGGACCTGCCGACCATCGCCGACGAGGCGCTCAACGAGCGCGATTACGGCGACCTGTCGGGGCTCAACAAGGACGATGCGCGCGCGCGCTGGGGCAAGGACCAGGTCCATATCTGGCGCCGCTCCTACGACGTGCCCCCGCCCGGCGGCGAGAGCCTGAAGGACACGGTGGCCCGCGTCCTGCCCTACACGATGCGGGAGATTCTGCCCCGGGTGATGCGCGGCGAGCGCGTGCTGGTCGCGGCCCACGGCAATTCCCTGCGGGCGCTGGTCATGGTGCTCGACGGGCTCACCACCGAGACGATCCCCGGCCTGGAATTGTGGACCGGCGTGCCGCTGGTCTACCGCCTCAAGGCCGACACCACGGTCGAGAGCAAAGAGGTGCTCGACAAGGACGCGTGAGCGGGATGGTGTGGCGCGGCGGCGGCGCGCGGCCTGCTGCGCGCCAGCATCCCACGCCGTGAGACGCGGCGTTCGTACGCGGCTGCGGCACGCCCCTGTCCGGCGTGCCGCAGCCCGGCCATGGCCGGTCTCAAGCCGGTCGCTCCTCGACGCTGGAGCAGGGTTCGATCAAGTTGCAACGGAACCCTGCTCTAGGTCTTTGATTTTGCTGCATTCTCTTCGACGAACCGGCATCCGCTTCGTCGGAAAATGCTCTATACGCGAACGAAATATCAGCTATCATGTCCGTAGTTCCTGAGTCCGTTATAAAATTACTTGAGCCGCGCATCTTTGCGCCATCTGGAAGGAGGAATTTCTTTTCATCTGATGACAGATTTATTTTTGGTATGTTGTGTGCGGCGAGTGTCGTCAGCTCCCCGTTCTGAGCAAACCCATCGTGATTTGCGTCTACCCATGTTCGAGTTTTTTTGCTTCCATCGTCATTATTTACACATCGGCTCGCCTTTTACGTTTCCATCTATACGGCGTAGCCAAGTTCAAATCGGGCTTGACCGTGCAAGCAGATAACGAGATCACCAACCACCCAGTCGTCATGTTTTATGCCGTTTCTGTCCAACATATCTACCGTGACAGAGGCGAAATTAACTTCATATGTTGCATCTATAACATCGCTTATATTTGTTAACTGGCTGTTCGTGAGAACGGTGCTCTCCGCTTCAGTCTCTAGTGCTTTAAATCTAGTCCAAAAATCAGAATCTTGTTTTGCTATACGGCTCCAAAGTTTGATTTCCTCCTCAGTTGGATATCTTAGTACTTTCATATTTATCTCGTCTTTTCTTTTAAAACTTCTGGCGATGTTCGGGTTCACCCACCCTCCCGTTATCGTCCTGTCGGGGCTAAGATGCGCGTCCGTGTGCACATGCGCGATTGGCACCACATCAGGCTATTTGGTCTATGATTCTCCTCGTCTCCAGAGAACACAAACGATCTAATTGGCAAATCTAACGAGATATACGTCGAGAAATCAAGAATGTCGAAACCCTCTTCCATTTCAGGGTCGTCGCAAGTTACATTAATTTCCTTACGATGTGCAAGCGAGATACGTTGCATCCTGTGCCGAGGCGAACGGACAATCTGTTCGCCGTGCCTCCAAGTCCGTGGTGCCGATCCACGACGCGCCGAGAGGGCGCTCCCGATGGGCCTGTCCCGCGCGGTTTCGGAGGGACCGCGCACGCGAGGGCGGAAGCGCCTCGGCGGTGACGGCGACGGCCGGGCGGCCCGCGCGTCGGGCCTTCCCTGGGCTTCAACCTCAGCGGAGGCGGGACCGGCCCATCCTCCGGGCCGGACGGGCCGGGATGAGGCCGGAACGGCCGGCCGGGCCCCGCGCCGGTCAACGGGCGCACGGCTCCGGCGGCTCGCACCGAAGCGGCCCCTGGCCCGGCGGCGGGAATGATGCGAGGACGAGGACCATGGCCGAGATGCGCCGCGCCGTCTCGCTCGCGAGGGCGTCGTACCCTTGCCGGCGCGATGCACCCCGCCACATCGCCTGCCTGAGAGGCGCGCGACGAACCGCCCCCGCCCGACGGCGGATGCGCCGTGAGAAGGAGCCCGCATGATCGAAGCGGCGATGATCTGGAACGAGCCCAACAACAAGTCGCACTGGGATCCCGAGATCGATCCGGGCTGGCACCTCTTCGCCGACACCCTCGCCTGCGCGGCCCGCGCCCTGAAGCAGGAGGCGCCGACGCTGCCCACCGTGCTCGGCGGCCTCTCGCCGATCGACCCGACCTTCGTGCAGTTCCTCGAGTCCAAGCGCGCCCTCGACCACGTCGACGTGGTGGCGGTGCACGGCTTTCCCCTCGACTGGAATCTCTGGCAGATCGACGAGTGGCCCCGGAAGCTCGCCGAGATCCGGGCCGTCACCCCCAAGCCGGTCTGGGTGACCGAGGTCGGGGTCTCGACCTTCGGGGCCGAGGAGGTGCAGGTCTTCGGGCTCGACCGCACCGCCGAGTTGCTGATCGGCCGCACCCCGCGCATCCACTGGTACAGTCTCTACGACCTGCCCCAGGCCTGGGGCGCCACCACCCGGCACCGGGAGGCGGAGGGCTCCTCCTACTACCGGCACTTCTACATGGGGCTGCTGCGCGAGGACGGCGCGCCCAAGCCCGCCCTGGAGCACTTCGCCCGCCACACCCCGGCGATGGGTCTGTGCCAGTGGTTCCACTTCGAGGACCACCGGCTCGACGACGCGGTGGCCTGGATGCGCCGCCTCGGCGTGCGCTCCCTGCGCACCGGGCTCTCCTGGGCGGATTCCTTCCGGCCGAACGCCCTCGACTGGTTCGACCGGCAGATGGAGGCCCTGGCGGAGTTCGACGTGACGGTGACGTTCTGCTTCACCCCCGAGCACCGGGGCATCGCGCCCCACCACACCAGCCCGCCCCAGGTGAAGGAGGAATTCGCGGAGTTCTGCGCCGCGATGATCCGGCGCTACGCCGCCCAGCTCCGCCCGCGTCCGGAGGCGCTGGTGATGCCGGCGCCCCTCCTGTGAGCCAAGTGGTCACCGGCCCGCTGGCGCCCTCCTCGCCGGAGGCCGAGTCCTTCCTGAGCGCCCTGGCGCATCCGGCCCGCGGCCGGATCGAGGCCGGCCGGGCGGCCCTGGTCGTGGCGCATCCCGACGACGAGAGCATCGGCTGCGGGGCGCAGCTCCCGCGCCTCGCCGGGCTGACGGTGATCCACGTCACCGACGGGGCGCCGCGCGACGGCCGGGACGCGGCGCGCCGCGGCTTCCCCGACCCGGCGGCCTACGCGGCGGCCCGGGCGCGCGAGCTCGACGCCGCCCTGACCCGCGCCGGCGTGCCGCCGGAGCGGCGCCTCGCCCTCGGCCTTCCCGACCAGGGCGTGGCGGAGGCGCTGGCGCCCCTGGCGCGGCGGCTCGCCGGGCTGTTCGCCGCGCGGGGCATCCGGGTCGCCCTCACGCACACCTACGAGGGCGGGCATCCGGACCACGACGCGGTGGCGCTCGCCGTGCAGGGGGCGAAGCGGCTGATGGGCGGCGCGCTCGCGGTGATCGAGATGCCCTACTACCACCGCGGCCCGGCCGGGCCGGAGGAGGGGCGCTTCCTGCCGGCCGATCCGCCGCGGCGCGCCGTCGCCCTCCACCTCGACCCGGAGGATTGCGCCCTCAAGGCCGACCTCTTCGCCGCCCATGCCAGCCAGGCCGCGATCCTCAACCGGCTGCCGATCGCCCTCGAACGCTTCCGCGAGGCGCCCGACCTCCGCTTCGACGCGCTGCCGAACGGGGGGCGGCTGCTCTACGAGGAATGGGGACTCGGCCTGACCGGCGCGCGGTTCCTCGCCCTGGCGGGGGCGGCGGAGAGCGCCCTCGGCGAGCCTCCCGCGCCCTGACCTTGCGGAAGCCTCTCCGATGGCTCATCCTCGCCGCCCTCATCGTGAGGATTCCGGGAGACGGACGATGAGCGAGCCAGTCGCGGTCGAGATGGTGAAATGCGCCTGCGAGGATTGTGTCTGCGTCGTCCCGCTCGCCAAGGCCGTGCAGCATGACGGGCGGGCCTATTGCTGCGACGAGTGCGCGACCGGTCATCCGGACCATGCCGGCTGCGGACATGCCGGCTGCACCTGTCACGGCTGATCACACCAGGGCCGCGCGGCGCTCCTCGCTGACCACCGCCCCGCGCGGTCCATCCTCCGCCTCGTCGGCGAACCACAGGATCGTGGCCTTGAGGCCCTGCTCCAGCGGCACCGCCGGCGACCAGCCGAGCAGCTCCTTCGCCCGGGCGATGTCCGGCCGGCGGCGGCGCGGGTCGTCGGTGGGGAGCGGGCGGGTCACGACCGGCGAGGCCGAGCCCGTCATCGCGAGGACGCGCGCCACGAGGTCGGACACGGTCAGCTCGACCGGGTTGCCGAGGTTGACCGGCGGCACCGCGAGGCCCGGCGCCTCGTGCAGGGAGAGCCGGATGATCCCCTCGATCAGGTCGGCCACGTAGCAGAAGGAGCGCGTCTGCGAGCCGTCCCCGTAGACCGTGATGGCGTCGCCCGCCAGCGCTTGGCAGACCACGTTCGAGACCACCCGCCCGTCATCCGCCCGCATCCGCGGCCCGTAGGTGTTGAAGATGCGCGCCACGCGCACCGCCACCCGCCCGGCCCGGGCGTAGTCGTAGCAGAGCGTCTCGCCCGCCCGCTTGCCCTCGTCGTAGCAGGCGCGCGGGCCGGTCGGGTTCACGTGGCCCCAGTAGCCCTCCGGCTGCGGATGCACCTCCGGGTCGCCGTAGACCTCCGAGGTCGAGGCCTGGAAGAAGCGGGCGCCCGACGCTTCCGCCGCCAGGAGCAGGTGGCGCGTGCCGAGCACGCTCGTGAGCAGGGTGTGCTCCGGGTCGGCCTGGTAGTGCGGCGGCGAGGCCGCGCAGGCGAGGTTGTAGACCCGGTCGAAAGTCTGGCGCCGCAGGGCGGCCGGGAGGGGGCGCACGACGTCGTGCTCGACGAGGTCGAAGCGCGGGTCGCGCTCCAGGTGGCGCAGGTTGCGGCGGCGGCCGGTGAGGAAACTGTCGAGGGCGATCACCCGGTCGCCCCGGGCCAGGAGCGCGTCGCAGAGATGGGAGCCCAGGAAACCCGCACCGCCGGCAACGAGGACGGTCGTGGACTTGCGGTGCGTCATGGTTCCTCCTGCGGTTGCAGCGGGAAGGCCCGAGAGCCCCCACCGAAAGGTACTTAGCTCCGCCCCCTAACGCCCTCGGCAAGCGGGAGTTTCGATACTTCATGCGAGTATTTGGGCGAAGGCGCCGCCGCCTCGCGCAGCGCCGCCTCGAGGAGCGCCGCCTCGAGTTCCTGGGCCCGCTGCGCGGCGCTGTGCCGGGCCAGCACCCGGCGGCGGGCCGCCTGCGCCAGGGCGGCGCGCTCGGCCGGACTCGTCCGGGTGAGCGCCGACAGCACCGCGTCGGGGCCCTCGGCCACCACGATCTCGCGGCCCGGCGCCAGGATCGTGCCGAGGCCCGGCCAGTCGTCCGAGAGGATCGGCGTGCCGCAGGCGGCGGCCTCGAACAGGCGGACGCTCGGGCTGTAGCCGGCCGCGCGCATGTCGGCGCGGGTGACGTTCAGGGTCCAGCGGCTCAGGCCGTAGAAGGCCGGGTGATCGGCGGGGCCGACGTGGTCGCGCCGCTCGACGTTCGGCGGCCAGGCGATGTCGGCGGGATATTGCGGCCCGGCGACCACGAAGCGCAGCTCGGGCGCCCGCCGCGCGGGCTCGATCAGGAGCCGCTCCAGGGTCGGCTGCCGGTCCGGGCTGTAGGTGCCGAGATAGGAGAGGTCGTAGACCGGCTCCGCGCCGGTCGGCGCGTAGAGGGCGGGATCGACCGAGCAGTAGAGGGCGCGGGCGCGGGGCGCGCCGAATTCCCGCTCCAGGCGCTCCAGCACCGGCCCGCCCGTGAAGGAGAGGTAGAGGTCGTAGGCGCGGATCAGGTCGGGGGTGAGGTACTCGTGGTCGCCCCGGGCGAGCTTGGCGAGCGTCACCGGCGTGTCGATGTCGTAGAAGGCGGCGACGCCCCCCGCCTCCCGCATCGTCGCGACCGCCAGGGCGCCGACCGCGACGCCCTCCGGCACGTAGGAGCCGACCATCACCGCGTCCGCCCGCAGCAGGCGCGGGCGCAGGTCGCGCAGGGCCGCGAGGTCGGGATAGAGGACGAGGTCGCAGTAATCCGGCGCGGCGAGGTCGCGATGGGCCGCGTACCAGGGCACGTCCCGTTCCAGGAAGGTGACGCGGTGGCCGCGCGCCGCGAAGGCCCGCAGCAGCGCCCGGTAGGTGGTGGCGTGGCCGTTGCCCCAGGACGAGGACAGGCTGAGGCCGAGGACGACGAGGTCGAGGGGGCGGGTCACGGGGCGCGCCCTCCGCGCTTCTCCGCCAGGGCCGCGCGCAGGATCGCGTCCACCGCGGCGCCGCGGCGCGCGTAGGTGTGCTCGGCGAGGATGCGGCGGCGGGCCGCCCGCCCGATCGCCGCGGCGCGCTCGGCCGTGAGGTCGGCCAGATGCGCGGCGACGTCGGCCCCGTCGCGGGCCACCAGCACCTCCTCGCCAGGGCTCAGGAACATCTCCAGGCCCGTCCAGGCATCGGTGATCAGGCAGGCCCCGGCGCCCGCCGCCTCGAAGACCCGGGTGGCGGGCGACCAGCCGGTCGCCGCCATCGAGTCGCGGGCGATGTTGAGCACCGCGCGCGGCGTCGCGTTGAAGGCGTTGTGGTCGCGGGTGGAGACGTGGCCGAGATGCCGGACATTGGCGGGCAGCCCGCGCGACTCCCAGCCGTTGCCGCCGATCAGGAAGGCGCGTTCGGGCAGGCGCGCCGCCGGGGCCAGGAAGAACTCCTCCACCCGCGCCTCCCGGTCCGGCAGGCGGTTGCCCAGGAAGGAGAGGTCGGCGGCGAAGCGCGGATCCGGCGGCACCGGGTGGTGGGTGTCGGGATCGAGGGCGTTGTAGATCGGGATGCAGCGCCGGGCGCCGAACCCCTCGTAGGCCTCCACCACCGGCGGGCCGCCCCCGTAGGTGAGCACGAGGTCGAGGTCCGGCAGGGCCCGGCGCAGGGGGTGGTCGGGGGCGGTGCGCAGCTCCGCGAGGGTCGCCGGGGCGTCCACGTCCCAGAACAGCCGCAGGGCGTCGGGCCGGGACGCGGCGGCGAGCCCGGCGAGGAGCAGGTCGTCGAACACGCCGACGCCGGAGGCCTTCACCACCACGTCGGCCCGCGCCGCCTCGGCGATGACCGCCCGCGCCGCCTCCTCGGTCGCCGGGTAGACCGTCACGGCGGCCCAGTCCGGCGGGTCGATGTCGCGGTGCCGCTGCCGGTCGAACGCGTCCGGCTCGTAGAAGGTCGTGCGCCAGCCCCGCCCCGCGAGGTCGCGGATCAGGCCCCGATAGTAGGTCGCCGCGCCGTTCCAGTAGGAGGAGAGGAGGCTCGAGCCGTAGAAGGCGATGGTGCTCATCGGGCCCGCGCTCCGTCCGTCGATTCCACCCGCGCCCTCCTCATCCGGCCGTTCTCGCGGCCGTTCTCGCGGCCGCTTCGGCGGCCGGCCCTCGGCGCCGCGCGTCATCCGCGCCGCGCAGCCTCTCCGCCACGGCCAGCAATTCCTCGGCCCGGTGCGCGCAGGTGTGGCGCGCCCGGATCGTCGCGAGGCCGTGCGCCGCGAGCTCCGCCCGCAACGCGGGATCCTCGCGCAGCGCCCGCAGGTGGCGGGTCATCGCCGCCCCGTCCGCCGCGGTCAGGAAGTCGCGGCCCGGGGTGAACAGGCCCTCGCTGTCGCGCCAGGGCGCGCTGACGAGGGGGATGCCGCAGGCCAGCGCCTCGAAGACCCGGATGGTCGGGATGCCCGGCAGCGCCTCGACGTAGAACCGCCGCGGCACGTGGACGGTGGCGAGATGGCGGGCGAAGACCTCCGGCGCCCGGGCGTTCGGCAGCCAGCCGCAGTAGCGGATCCCGTGCCGGTCGAGGGCGGCGAGGGCCTCGGGCGGGTAGCGCACGCCCCAGACGTCGAGGGGGAGGCAAGCCGCCCCGGCCGGCCCGAACAGGAAGGTCTCCAGTTCGGCGCTGCGCTCGCCGTCGCCCCAATTGCCGATCCAGACCAGGCCCGCGCGGGCCTGCTCCCGCGGCGGCGGGCGGAACAGGCGGGTGTCGGCGGCCTCGTGCCAGACGAAGACGCGGTCGCCCCAGCCCCAGCCGCGATAGACCTCGGCCAGCGTCTCGCCGAAGGCGAGCACCCCGTCGTAGCCCGTGAGGTCGAAGGCCCGCATGGCCTCGGGCTCGCTCACCGCCCGGTGATGGGTGTCGTGGAACAGCAGCGTGAAGCGCCCGCCGGCCTTCCGGAGCGCGCCGATGCGGGCGACGAGGGCGGGCTCGTTCCACTCGTGGACCAGGACGAGGTCCGCCCCGTCGAGGAAATCGGCCGGGTCGGAGCCCGGCGGGTCGATGCGCGAGGACAGCTCCGGATAGGGCGCGAGCGAGGCGGCGGCGCCGGCCTCGCCGTGGTCGGCGCGCAGGTTGGCGAGGCTCCAGGCGCCCTCGGGCTCGTGCACGGAGACCGCGTGGCCGCGCGCGATCAGCTCGCGCAGGACGCCGCGCAGGAAATGCGCGTTGCCGTGGTTCCAGCAGGAGCGCAGGGAATGGGTGAAGACGCTGATCCTCACGCGGGGGCTCCGGCGCGAAGCGGAGCTTCGCCGAGCACGGCCTCGTAGGCCGCGAGCACGCCCGCGCCCATGGCCTCGACGGTGAGCCGGTCGGCCCTGGCCTTCGCCTCGGCGCCGAGCCGCGCCCGGATGGCCGGATCCCCGGCTACGAGCGCGACCGCCGCCGCGAAGCCCGCGTCGTCCTCCGGCTCGATGAAGATGGCGGCCTCGTCCCAGAGTTCGCGGAAGGTCGGGATGTCGGAGAGGATCAGCGGGCAGCCGGCGCTCGCCGCCTCCAGGACGCCGAGACCGAAGGGCTCGTAGCGCGCCGCCGAGACGTAGATCGGCGCGCCCGCGAGCCAGCGCGCCATGTCCTGGTCGGTGAGCCGGCCGAGGCAGCGCAGGTGCTGGGGCGAGACCCGGGCGGCGTTGGGCCCGTCGAGGGGGCCGGCGGCCAGGAAGGGGAGCGGCGCGATCCGGGCGGCGACCCGGTCGAGGGTCGCGGTGCCCTTGCCCTCGTCCCACAGGCGCCCGCCCGTGAAGGCGAAGGGCGAGGCGGCGGCGCCGCGCGGGGTGCGATGCCCGCGCTCCGCCGCGCTGCGCCGCCCGTTCGGCACCACCCGCGGCGGGCTGGCGAGCCCGTAGGTCGCCCGGGTGGCTTGCGCGAAGGCGTGGGTGGGGGCCAGCACGCAGGCGGCCCGCCGGTAGCCGGACCCCGCCAGCGCCGCCCGCCAGGCGAGGTCGGGCGGCAGCGGCCCCGGGCGATTGGCCGCCCACCACGTCGCCACGCAGGAATGCGCCACGGCGACGACCGGCCGCGGGAAGGGCACCACCCCGGCCAGCGCCGGGCTGTTGAGGTGGATGAGGTCGGCCTCGGCCCGCTCGGCCTCGCGGGCGACGCGCCAGGCCGCGGTCTCGACCTCGCTCCTCGTCAGGGCGGTCCAGTCGAGGGGGACGTCCATCACCCGCAGGTCGAGCCCCCTGATGGCCCGGGCCGCCCGCAGCTGGTCGAGGCTGGGCTCGGGGCCCAGCACCGCCAGCGTGACCCGCAGGCCCCGCCGGTCGAGGTCGAGGCAGAGGTCGAGGGCGTATTGCCAGACGCCCCCGACCGCGTCCGCGGTCATGAACAGGTTGAGGGACGGAGCGCGCGGGCGCGCGGCGGTCAGGCCGGGCAGCATGCGGATTCCAATTCGGTCAACGGGGCCGGCCGCTCCTCCTGGATCTCGCTGAAGCGGTCGAACTGCGCGAGGTAATGGGCGTGGGCCCGCTCCCAGGCCTGCCCGTCCGGCGCGCCCCACAGGCGGCGGTAATCGGGCGACGAGGGATAGGGGTAGAGCGGGACCGGGTCGTTGGCCCAGACCCCGGCGGCGCGAAGCCGGTCGCGCCACGCCGCCACGAGGTCGGGGTCGTCGCCCGCCACCTTGATCAGGTTCGCCTGCACGAAGGGCACCGAGCGCCGGGCGTGGATCAGCCGCTCGGCGAGGTCGTCGGTCGAGGCGCGGCAATTCTTGTCGAGGAGGGCGCGGCCCTCCTCGGTCAGGCTCTCCACCCCGGCCTCGATCGAGACGCAGCCGGCCCGCCCGAGGAGGTCGAGCATGTCGGGTTTCCACAGGTCGATCCGGGTCTGCACCCCGAACGCCACCTCGCGGCCGACCAACGCCTCCAGCAGCGGCTTCTGCGGCAGGAAGATCTCGTCGATGAAGTAGATGTAGGTCACGCCCTGGGCGATCAGCCTGTCGATCTCCGCCAGCACGAGGGGGAGCTCGCGGCGGCGATACGTGTCCCGAAAATCGATCTTGGCGCAGAAGGTGCAGCTGTAGGGGCAGCCGCGGGAGGCTTCGACCTCCGCGCCCGGGCCGTCCGGGGCGCGGTCGAAGCGGTGGTGATGGTGGTGGTGCCGGGCGATCCAGCCATCCGGCCAGGCGAGCGCCGGCAGGTCGGTGAAGTGCGTCGCCGCCGGCCCGCCCGTGACCGTGATCGCGCCCTCCTCCCGGAAGGCCAGGGAGGGGACCCGGGCGGGGGCGGCGAGGCCGCCGGCGGCCAGGGCCGCCACCACCTCCTCGCACTCGCCCCGCACCACGAGGTCGCAGCCGAGCTTGGCGAGCGTGGTCTCGGGCGTCACCGAGCCGTGCGGGCCGACCGCGACCGTGGTGCCGCCGCGGTCGCCGAGGGCCTCCAGGAAGGCCCGGGGCACCCGCAGCTCCGGCTGGGCACAGCGCCAGAACAGGTAGGTGGGGGCGGTCGTCACCACCGTCATGGCCGGGCGGAAGGCCGCGACCTCCTCCGCCAGCGCGTCCAGGCCGAGCCCGTCCAGGGCCCCGTCCCGCATCAGCACCTCGTGGCCCGCCGCCTCCAGCAGCACCTTGCAGGCGCCGAGCTCGATCGGCAGATGCGCCTCGCGGCAGCCGAAATAGATGCTTTGCGTGAAGGTCCAGGTCGGGTTGACGAGGGCAATTCTCACCGATTGAGGTCCTGACGCCGGCTGAATACGCGTTGCGGGAACTGGTGGGGCGATCTTCGGCGACAAGGCCTTTTCGCCCGATCCTGGTTAAGCGGAAGATACCGGCTCGGGTTCGCGGCGCGGGGCGGATTCCGGCAGGGCGAGGCCGCGCGCCTCGGCGAGCCAGCGGGCGAGGTCGGCGAGACCCCGCCGCCACGGGATCGGCGCGGCGAGGTCGAGATCGGCGCCGGCGCGGCGCGTGTCGGAGACATAGTAGCGCTGATCCCCCGCGCGCCAGTCGTGGAAGCTGAGGTCGAGGGGGCGGCCGACGATGTCGCGGATCGCGGCGAGCACCTGGCGCAGGCTCACCGCGTTGGCCGGTCCGCCGCCGAGATTGTAGGCGCGCCCGCTCACGAGGTCGATCCGGGCGAGCGCCGCCCGGTAGGCCGCCACCGCGTCCGCCACGTGCAGGATGTCGCGCACCTGGCAGCCGTCGCCGTAGATGGCGATCGGCTGGCCCTCCAGGGCGCGGATCAGGAAATGCGCCACCCAGCCCTGGTCCTCGGTGCCCATCTGGCGCGGGCCGTAGATGCAGCTCATGCGCATCACGCAGGTCGGCACGCCGAAGCTGCGGGCGTAATCGAGCACGTACTGGTCGGCGCCGCCCTTCGAGCAGCCGTAGGGGGTGTGGAAGTCCAGGGAGCGGTCCTCGCCGATGCCGTGGCGGTGCAGCCGCTCCTCCGCCGGCCGGTAGGCCTCGCCCTCGCGCCGGAAGGCGAGGTCGCCGAGGTCCCCGTAGACCTTGTTGGTCGAGGAAAACAGCAGCGGGGCGGGATCGGGCCGGCCGCGCAGGGCTTCGAGCAGGGCGAGCGTCGCCCCGAGATTGACGGCGAAATCCTCCGCCGGCGCGACGAGGCTCGTCGTCACGGCGACCTGGGCGGCGAAGTGGAACACCGCCCCCGCCCGCGCGGCGGCGGCCGAGAGGGAGGCGGTGTCGCGCACGTCCGCCACCACGGCCGAGACGCGGCGCGGGTGCCGGCGCTTGAGCCAGTCGAGATTGGCCTCGACGCCGGGCCGCAGCAGCGCGTCGTAGATCAGCACGTCGCGGCCCTCGGCCGCGAGCGCGTCCGCGAGGTTCGCGCCGATGAAGCCGGCGCCGCCGGTGATCAGGATAGGTCCCCCGTCGCTGCGCCCGCTCATGCGACGAGCCCGTGCTTCTCGAGTTCGCGCCGGGCCTCGGCGACGCGGTCCTGCGCGTCGGATTGCGCGGCGACCCAGGCCGCGAGCTCCGCGAGCCCTTCCGCGAAGTCGCGGCGGGGCGCGTAGCCGAGCTCGGTTTGCGCCTTGGTGATGTCCGGGATGCAGTGGCGGATGTCGCCCGCCCGCAGCTTGCCGGCGATCTCCGGGCGGATCTCGCTGCGGCCCATGGCGCGGGCGAGGAGCGTCCCGACCTCGCTCACCGAGCGGGAGACGCCCGAGCCGATGTTGTAGACCTGACCGGCCGCCTCCGGCCGGTCGAGCGCGAGCAGGAAGGACTGCGCGACGTCGTCGACGTGCACGAAGTCGCGCAGCTGCTGCCCGTCCTCGAACATCACCGGGGCCGCCCCGTTGTGGAGGCGCGAGGCGAAGATCGCCAGGACGCCCGTGTAGGGGTTGGAGAGGGCCTGGCCCGGCCCGTAGGCGTTCCAGAGGCGCAGGGCGACGCCCTCCATCCCGTAGGCGGGGGCGAGCATCAGGGTGAGGCGCTCCTGCGCGTATTTCGACAGGGCGTAGACCGAGGCCAGGGCCGGGCGCTTCCATTCCGGCGTCGGCACCGGGGTGAGCGGGCGGCCCGCCGCATCGAGGGGGTCCCAGGGCGCGTCCGGCCCCGAGCGGGGCTGGCGCACGACGTCCTCCACGAGCCGGCCCTCCGCGTCGCGGTAGAGCCCCTCGCCGTAGATGCTCATCGAGGAGGCGACGACGACCCGCTCGACGGGCCGCTGGATCAGCGCCTGGAACAGCACCGCCGTCCCGACGTCGTTGACCGAGACGTAGCGCTCGACCGCGTACATGCTCTGGCCGACCCCCACCTCCGCGGCGAGGTGGATGACCTTGTCGACGCCGATCAGCACCTGCGCCACCGCGGCCGGGTCGCGCACGTCGCCGCGCCGCAGGTCGACCGCGTCCGGCAGGTCGTCCGGCATGTCGTCCGGCCGCGCGAGGCCGCCATGCACCTGCTCGATCAGGCTGTCGAGGACGCGAACCCGGTCGCCTCTCGCGACGAGGGCCCGGGCGACCGCCCGGCCGATGAAACCGGCTCCGCCGGTGATCAGGATGGTCTGCGGCACGCACACGCCCTTCCGCTGCCGATCCCGCGGGGGATCGAGGTACATACATCCCGCCCGTATCTAAGTTCCCTGATCCGGCCGGACAGGCCCGGTTCTCCACCGATTTCGACGCGCCGCCGCCCGGCTCGGCGCCGCCTGCCTCACTCGTGCCTTGGCGGCGCGCGGAAAATCGGGCTCGGTGGAGCGGGAGGTGCAGGGCAGCGATGCAGCGGCACAACACAGTGTTGCGGATCGCCATCGTGCCCGCATCCGAAGTCGAGCCGCGTCGAACGGGGCGTAGCCGTGGCCGGACGAACGGCTAAGTATGCGGAAGGACGGCCGGTCGGACGAGGTCCGCCGGGGTGAGGGAGTCTGCGATGAGCGGTGCTGGGTACGCAAAGCCCTATCTTGGGGTCGGTCTCGCGGCGTTCATGGTCGCGGCGGGCGCGGCCGAGGCCGCCCAGTGCGGCAACGGTCCGGGCGGGTTCGAGGCGTGGAAGCGGGAATTCGCCGAGGAGGCGCGGGGCCGGGCGAGCGCGGCGAGCCTCCAGGCGCTGATGGGCACCTCCTACTCCTCCCCCACCATCGCGGCGGATCGCGGCCAGAAGAGCTTCCGGCTCTCGCTGGAGCAGTTCATGGCCAAGCGCGGCGGGCCGGCCATCGTCTCGCGCGGGCGGGCGCTGAGGGCCTCGAACGCCGCCCTGTTCGCCGGGATCGAGCAGCGCTACGGCGTGCCGCCCGGGCCGCTCCTGGCGATCTGGGGCATGGAGACGGGCTTCGGCGCCGTGAAGGGCAACGTGAACACCCTCTCGGCGGTGGCGACGCTCGCCTACGATTGCCGCCGCTCGGCCTATTTCACGGACCAGCTCTACGCCGCGCTGGCGCTGATCGACCGGGGCGTCATGTCGCCGAGCACCCGCGGCGCCGCGCATGGCGAGGTCGGCCACACCCAGTTCCTGCCCAAGAACGTGCTGAATTACGGCACGGGCGGCAGCCTCGACAACGTGTCGAACGCGCTCAATTCGACGGCGAACTTCCTGCGCGCGCATGGCTGGCAGCGCGGCGCCGGCTACCAGCCGGGCGAGCCGAACTTCGCGGCGATCCAGGGCTGGAACGCCGCCTCCGTCTACCAGCGCGCCATCGCCATCATCGGCAAGCGCATCGACGGAGGGGAGTAGGGGCGGTCCCGGCGCCCTCGCCCGCGCGGGCGATCGACGTCCGTCGCGCACGCCGCGGCGCGAGGGCGGCCGAGGCGGGGCCTAGGCATCATTCCGCCGGCCGGGCCCGGCCGGTGCCGAAATGGTCACCGGTTCGGCGGCCAAAACGATGCAGGAACAAGAGTTAAGCAGAGTTGCCGGGCGCAATTCCGCTTAGGCGCCCCCGCCGGTGGCAGGCCGCTCCGACAGGCCGATGCGGCGGTCGGGCGCGGCGGGCGGCCCGTCCGGGCCGCGCCCCGCCACCACGACGAGGCGCTGCACCTCGCCGCGCAGGAAGGCCTGCAGGAAGCGGTCGTAGTTGCGGAACGAGACGCAGCCGTTCGAGGCGCCGGTCGGGCCGAGCATGTAGGTGTGGGCGAGGAGCCCGACCCGGCCGTGGACGGCCCCGTTGCCGCCGACCGGGGTCAGCCGGATCGCCCGGACGCCGTGGAACAGGCTCTCGCGCTCGGTGAGGTCGTAGGTGCCGGGCGGGGTGGCGCCGCGCATCGGCACGTGGACGAAGCGGGGATCGTCCATCTTGTCGCCGAGCCCGGAATGGGCCTCCAGCCGCTCGCCGCTCGGCAGCGTCACGATGCGGGCGCTGATGTCGTAGATCGCCGTCGCCCGCGCCGCGTCGGGGCCCGGCATCGGGGCGACGAGCCGCCGGCTCGGCGCCGGGGCGGGGCTGGTCTCCAGGGCCGCGTAGGCGAGGCCGGGGCCCGCGGAGGGGCTGGCCGGGAGGCCGAACAGCTTCTCGAACAGGTTGCGGGTGTCCTCGGCCGGGGTCGCCGGGGCCGAGGCGGGACGGGCCGCGCGGCGCGCGGCGCGCTCTGCGAGGCGGCCGTCCCGCGGCCGGCGCAGCTCCGGCGGGCGCGGCACCGGCAGCGGCACCGGCTCGGCGAGCCTCGCCGCCTCCTGCGCGGGCGCCTCCTGGGCGGGCGTTGGTTCCGCCGCCGCGTCGGCGATGTCGGACGGCGCCTCGGCCGGGTCGGCGGGCCTGTCCGGGCTGGGGCGCAGCAGGGGATCGAGGAGGGCGGTCTGCCACGCGGCGGGGTTCGGTGCGGCGAGCAGCGGATCGCGCCTCGCCGCCCAGGCCGCGGGCGCCGGCAGCGCCGCTCCGGGTTCCGGCAGCGCCGCCTCCGACAGCGCAGCCTCCGGCGGCGGCGCGACGGGCGCCGGGTCGGCAGCCTCCCCCGAGGTCATCTCCCCCAAGGTCAGCTCCCCCGAGGCCAGCACCGGCGGCGCCGGGGAGGCCTGGGCCGGGGAGGCCTGGGCCAGGACGGGCGCTTCGGCGCGCCGGGCATCCGCGACCGCGAGACCCGCGAGCGCGATCACGGCGGCGGCCAGGGGCCCGGAGCGGCGTCCGGGTGACGGCAACGCCGCCCAAGGAAAGGCCGCGGACTCGAGAACCATCTTCACGCCGCCCACCTGCTCGCCTCCCCTGACACGCCCGAGGGCTCCGGGTGCAGGAGAGAGCGCAGCTGTCCCGGCATTTCTGGGGCGAGACTATGGTCAATCGAAGGAGAGTTTCGCAGTGTTGCGAACGTGTGACGTATTGATCGAACAAGCCCGGAGTGATCGCGCTCCTGTTTGCAGGACAAGCTTGGCCATAAGAGGGCATGCGGGATGCCGAATGCTATGCTCAAGCTTCGGCGGCGGGTGCCGGCAGGGGGACTCACGGCAGCCGTCGCGCGCCGTGCGGGCGGCCTTCGGCTCCGGCCGGCCCCGCCGCTCCCGTTTAACCCTCCCTCACCCCGCCGCGCGCGACCACTCACGACAGGAAGGCAGAGGGGGATGTTTCGCCGGTCGGACCGGCCGCGTTGCTGGGGGCCGGGCCCGCGGTGCGGCGAGGCGGGGCGGGACCATCGGGGATCGACCGTTTCCCTCTTAACATTTTACATGAGCGGAGCGATACGCCAGGGTCCGCGCGGCCGGATCCGGGGGCCGGCGCGCCGGGATCGCCCGGGCGGGCCGGTATCCCGTCCGCTCGGCTGCGCTACATAAGCGTCGTTACGCCCGGGAGGCCATCATCGATCGCGCCGCCACGACTCACTCCGCCACGGTACACGGCGAGAGATCCGACGGCCCGCCCTTCCTCCTCAGGGACGCGCGGCGCCTCGCGGCGCTGCGCAGCTACGCCATCCTCGACACGCCGCCCGAGGCCGAGTTCGACGACATCGCCCAGATGGCGGCCCAGGCCTGCGGCACGCCGATGGCCCATATCAACTTCATCGACGCGGAGCGGCAGTGGATCAAGGCGGCGGTCGGGCACGACCGGCGGGAGATGCCGCTCGACCTCGGGTTCTGCGCCGAGGTGCTGCGGGCACCCGACGTGGTGGAGCTCACCGACCTCGACCGTGATCCCGCCCGCGCCGCCAACCCGCTGGTGGCCGAGACCCCGCACCTGCGCTTCTACGCGGGCGTCCCGCTCCTCACGCCCGAGGGCTACGCCATCGGGACGCTCTGCGTGCTCGACCGCGTGCCGCGGGAGCTGACCGAGCCGCAGCGCTTCATCCTGCGGGCGCTGGCCCGGACCGTGATGGCGCAGCTCGCCATGCGCCGCACCGACGCGGCCCTGCGGGTGAGCGAGGAGCGCTACCGCTCGCTGTTCAACTCGATCGATGCCGGGTTCTGCCTGATCGAGGTGCTCTTCGGCGACGGGGGCAAGGCGGAGGATTTCCGCATCCTGGAGGTGAACCCGGCCTTCGCGGGCCAGACCGGCCTCGCCGACCCGGTCGGGCGCAAGATGCGCGACCTCGCCCCGGAGAACGAGCCCTACTGGCCCGAACTGTTCGGCGAGGTGGCGCGGACCGGCCGGCCCGTCCGCGTCGAGAACGCCGCCAGGGCCCTCGGGCGCTGGTACGACGTGCATGCCTACCGGGTCGACCAGCCGGACCTCAACCGCGTCGCCGTGCTGTTCAACGACATCACCCCGCGCCGCGTCGGCGAACTCGCCCTGCGCGACAGCGAGGCGGAGCTGCGCCTCGTCGCCGACGCGATGCCGGTGCTCATCGCGGTGATCGACCGGTCCTTCACCTACCGCTTCGTGAACGCCGCCTACGAGACCTGGTTCGGGCATTCCCGCGACGCCGTGATCGGCCGCCACATGGGCGACCTCATCGGCGAGCAGGAATTCGCGATCCGCCGCCCCTCCGTGGAGCGGGCGCTGGCCGGCGAGGAGGTGCGCATCGAGCGCACCTGGCCCTGGCCGGACGGGCGCACCCGCATCGCGGACATCCGCTACCTGCCCCGCCGCAGGCCGGGCGGCGAGGTCGACGGCGTCTACGTGTTCGTCCACGACGTCACCGACCGCAAGCGCGTCGAGGAATTGCTGGAGGCGCGCACGCAGTCCCTGGAGGCGCAGATCGCCGCCCAGGCCCGCGACCGCGACCGCATCTGGACCCTCTCGCCGGTGCTGAAGGTGATCGCCTCGGCGGGCGGCGCGATCCAGTCGGTGAATCCCTCCTGGGTGCGCACGCTCGGCTGGAGCGAGGCGGAGTGCCTCGGCCGCTCCCTCCTCGACTTCGTGGTCCCGGCGGAGCGGGGCACCCTGGAGGCGGAGCTGGCGCGGCGGGCCGCCGGGGAGGGCGGCGACGTCGAGATCGCCTGCCTCACCAAGTCCGGGGAGGCGCGGCGCATCCTCTGGACCATCGTGCCGGAGGACGACACGCTCTACGGGTTCGGGCGCGACGTCTCCGAGCAGCGCCGGGCCGAGGAGGCGCTGCGCCAGTCGCAGAAGCTCGAGGCGGTGGGCCAGCTCACCGGCGGGGTGGCGCACGACTTCAACAACCTGCTCACCATCATCCGCTCCTCCGTCGATTTCCTGCGCCGGCCCGACCTGCCGGAGGAGCGGCGGCGGCGCTACCTCGACGCGGTGTCGGACACGGTCGACCGCGCCGCCAAGCTCACTGGGCAGCTCCTCGCCTTCGCGCGGCGCCAGGCGCTGCGGCTCGAAGTGATCGATGTCGGGGCGCGGCTGCGCAACGTCGGCGAGATGCTCGACGCCGTGACGGGCGCGCGCATCCGCGTGGTCACGGAGGTGCCGGACCGGCCCTGCTTCGTGCGCACCGACCAGAGCCAATTCGAGACCGCCCTCGTCAACATGGCGGTGAATGCGCGCGACGCCATGAACGGGGAGGGGACCCTGACCCTGCGCGTCAGCTGCGGCCGCTCCCTCCCGGCCATCCGCGGCCACGCGGGCGCGCCCGGCCCCTTCGCGACGGTGTCGCTGACCGATACCGGCACCGGCATCCCGCCCGACCTGCTCGGCCGGATCTTCGAGCCCTTCTTCACCACCAAGGACGTCGGCAAGGGCACGGGGCTCGGCCTGTCCCAGGTCTTCGGCTTCGCCAAGCAATCCGGCGGCGACATCGCGGTCGAGAGCACCCCGGGGACGGGGACCACCTTCACCCTCTACCTGCCGCAGGTCGAGGTGCCCGACGGGGCGCTCCGGCCGGACCTCGACCCGCAAGGCCCCTCGCCCTCGGGGGCGGGACGGCGGGTGCTCGTCGTCGAGGACAATGTCGAGGTCGGGCGCTTCGCCTGCCAGATCCTGCAGGATCTCGGCTTCACGACCGAGTGGGCCTGCAACGCCGAGGAGGCGCTCGACCGGCTCGGCGGGGAGGCGTCGGCGTTCGACGCCGTGTTCTCGGACGTGGTGATGCCCGGCATGGGCGGCATCGCCCTCGCCCGCGAGCTGCGCCGGCGGCTGCCGGACCTGCCCGTGGTGCTCGCCTCCGGCTACAGCCACGTCCTGGCCCAGGAGGGGGCGCACGGGTTCGAGCTGCTCCACAAGCCCTATTCGGGCGAGGAACTGGGGCGGATCCTCGACCGGGTCACGTCCCGCGACGGCGGCCGCGTCGCCTCGCGCTCCCGAGGCGGGTAGGGGAAGCGCCACGCTTTCGCCCGGCGGCCCGGTCAGGGCGGGGCCCCGCCAAGGATGTGCCCGATGCGTCTCCTCGTCCTCATCGCCCTGCTGCTCGCGGCGGTCCCGGCCCGGGCCGGGGACGCCGCCGCGCCGGTCCTCCAGACCCTCGACTACGCCAATACCCGCTACGCGGCGCTCGACCAGATCACCGCCGAGAATGTCGGCCGGCTCAAGGTCGCCTGGACCTTCTCGACCGGCGTGCTGCGGGGCCACGAGGGCGCGCCCCTGGTCGTCGGCCACCTGATGATCGTGCACACGCCGTTCCCGAACGTGGTCTACGCCCTCGACCTCGACCGGGACGGACGGATCGCGTGGCGCTACGCCCCGCGCCAGGAGGCGAACGTCATCCCGGTGATGTGCTGCGACACGGTCTGGCGGGGGCCGGCCGCCGCGAACGGCAAGCTCTTCCTGCAACTCGCCGACACCAGGGTGGTGGCCCTCGACCTCGAATCCGGGCGCGAAGTGTGGAGCGTGCGCAACGGCGATCCGGCCCGCGGCGAGACCAACACCGCGACGGTGCTGCCGGTGCGCGACAGGCTCATCGTCGGCCTCTCGGGAGGCGAGTACGGCGCGCGCTGCCACGTCACCGCCTACGACCAGGCGACGGGGCGCCGGCTCTGGCGCGCCTACGCGACCGGACCCGACGCCGACATGCTGGTCGACCCGGAGCGGACGACCGAACTCGGCCGCCCGATCGGGCGGGATTCCTCCCTCTCCAGCTGGCAGGGGGACCAGTGGCGGATCGGGGGCGGCTGCAGCTGGGGCTGGTTCTCCTACGACCCGGCCCTCGACCTCGTCTATTACGGGACCGGCAATCCCTCGACCTGGAACCCGGCCCAGCGCCCCGGCGCCAACCGCTGGGCCATGGCGATCATCGCCCGCGACGTCGAGACCGGGACGGCGCGCTGGGTCTACCAGATGACGCCGCACGACCAGTGGGACTATGACGGCGTCAACGAGATGATCCTGACCGACCAGGACGTCGACGGCCGCCCGCGCCGCCTCCTCACCCATTTCGACCGCAACGGCTTCGGTTACACCCTGGACCGGGAGAGCGGGGACGTGCTGGTGGCGGAGAAGTTCGATCCGAGCGTGAACTGGGCGCGCCGGATCGTGATGGATCGCGCCTCGCCCGATTACGGCCGCCCCGAGGTCGATCCGCGCTACGCCCCCGAGACGAAGGGCGAGGACGAGACCACGACCGGCATCTGCCCCGGCGCGCTCGGCGCCAAGAACCAGCAGCCCGCGGCCTACTCGCCGCGGACGCGCCTGTTCTACGTGCCGACCAACCACATGTGCATGGATTACGAGCCCTTTCAGGTGACCTACGCGGCCGGCCAGCCCTTCGTGGGCGCGACGCTGACGCTGCACCCGCCGGAGGGCAGCCGGCACACGGGGGCCTTCATCGCCTGGGACGGGATCGCGGGGCGGATCGCGTGGTCGCGGCCCGAGACCTTCTCGGTCTGGTCGGGGGCGCTCGCGACGGCCGGCGGGGTGGTGTTCTACGGGACCCTGGAGGGCGACCTGAAGGCGCTCGACGCCCGGACGGGGCGCGAGCTCTACCGGTTCCGGACCGGGTCGGGGATCGTCGGCAACGTGACGACCTACGCGTATGGAGGCCGGCAATACGTGGCGGTGCTGTCCGGGGTCGGCGGCTGGGCCGGGATCGGGCTCGCCGCCGGGCTCACCGATCCGGCGGACGGGTCGGGGGCGGTGGGCGGCTACGCGGCCCTGTCGCAGTACACGGCCCCGGGCGGGATGCTGACGGTGTTCGCGCTGCCGGAGTGATCCGGGACCCGGTTGGTCGAAGCGGATCCCGTCTCACGATCCCGCGCGGCGCTTGAGCGACGCCCCAATCCGCCATCCCGAAGGGATCGCTCGGATGTGGGACGAGGGGCGGCGCCCCTCACCGCTTCGGGACGAGGGGCGGCGCCCCTCATCGCTTTGGGACGAGGGGCGGCGCCCCTCACCGCCTCGGCCGCCGCGCGGCGAGCAGCGCCCCGCCGGCGAGCAGCCCGAGCCCGAGGGCCAGCCCGGCCTTCAGCGTGCTCGGGGCGGCCGCGACCACGCTCGCCCGCGCCCGCCCGTCGAAGCGGCCATGCGCCCCGGGATCCGTGTCGACCGGCCCGAACAGGTTGTCCGGCCGGTGCGGGTCCGCCGGCTCGGGCGTCATCTCGCCCTCGTAGGCGGCCGTGGCGAGGTAGCGGTCGAGCAGGCCGGGCGCCACCAGGGTGCCGAGGATCGCCTGCCAGGCCGGGGGACCGATCCAGAGCTCGCGCGGCGCCTCCTCCGCCGCCCGCACGACGTGCCGGGCGATCGCCTCGGGCTGGTAGATCGGCGGCACCGGCTGGAGCCGGCGCGGCAGGACCGAGCGGGCCCAGTCGAATTGCGGCGTGTTGACCGCCGGCAGCTGCACCATGGTGAGCCGCACCCGGCTGCCGTCGTGCAGGATCTCGCAGCGCAGGGAATCGACGAAGCCGCGCACCGCCGCCTTGGCGGCGCAGTAGGGCGCCTGGAGCGGGATCGACCGGTAGGCGAGCGCCGAGCCGATGCAGACGATCGTGCCGCGGTCGGCCGGTGCCATGTGCCGCAGGGCCGCCAGCGTGCCGTGCACCTGGCCCAGATAGGTCACGGCCGTGACCTGCCGGAACTCGTCCGGGCTCAGCCGCCGCACCGGCGCGTAGGCGGTCACCATCGCGTTGTTGACCCAGACGTCGATCCCCGCCCAGGCCTCCGCGACCGCGTCGGCGGCCCGCTGCACCGCGCCCGCATCCGCCACGTCGGCCTGGAAGCCGAGCGCCCGCGCGCCCGCCCGGCGCAGCTCCGCCAGGGTGCCGTCGATCCCGCGCCGGCCGCGGGCCAGCACGGCGACGTCGTAGCCCCGGCGGGCGAAGGCGAGCGCCACCGCCCGCCCGACCCCGGCGGTGCCGCCCGTCACGACGGCGCTGGGACGGCGCGGGCTCATGGCCGGGACTCCCGCGGCAGGGCCTCCCCGAAGCGGGGGCGCGGCCGGCCGCGCGGGCCGGGCCGCAGGCGCAGGACGGCGCCCGCCTGCGGGGCCGCGTCGTCCTTGCGGGCGCTCGTCACGTAGAGCGTCCCCAGATCCTCGTCGCCGAAGGCCATCATGGTCGGGTAGCGGACGGGGAGCGGCACCGCGCGGTCGAGCCGGCCGTCCGGCGCGTAGCGGTGCAGGCAGCCCCCGCCGTGGATCGCGCTCCAGTAGAAGCCCTCGGCGTCGACCGCGCCGCCATCCGGGACGCCGAGACCGGCGGGCAGCGCCGCGAAGGGCTGGCCCGGACCGAGGGCGCCCCGCGCCGGGTCGAAGGCGAGGGCGTCGATGCGGCCCTCCCGGCTGTCGGCGAGGTAGAACCTGCCGCCGTCCGGGCTCCAGGCGAAGCCGTTGGCGGTGAGCGCGGTCGCGGCGTGGCGCACGAGTCCCTCCTCCCTCGTATAGGCGTAGAGGTGGTCCGGCCGCGGCGGCGCCTCGGTGCCGGGAAGCGGCTCGAACATCGTCCCGATCCAGAGCCGCCCGGCCGGATCGCAATCGGCCTCGTTGAAGCGGTGCGTGCGCGGGTCGAAGGGCGGCGCGGCGAGGCGGTCGAGGGCGCCGCTCGCGAAGTCGAGGGCGAAGAGGCCGCCGCGGAGCGCCACCAGCGCGCCCGCGCCGTCCGGCAGGAGCGTGTAGCCGCCGATCTCCGCCGGCAGCGGCCAGCGCCGCGTCGCCCCGCTGCCCGGCTCGGTGCGGAAGAGGGCCGGCGCCTTCACGTCGATCCAGTAGAGGACCCGCTCCTGCGGCGACCAGTACGGCCCCTCGCCGATCACGGCGCCCGCCTCCACCACGATCGCGGCGTCTGCTGCCGGCATCCCGCTCCTCCTCGCCCTCACCCGGACCAAGCGCGGGAGCGGGCCGAAAGGTCCCCGCGGGCGGCGAGCGCCCCGATCCGGTCGGCGGTGCGCAGCGCGATCGCCTGGATCGTCAGGGACGGGTTGACCCCGCCCACGGTCGGGAAGACGGAGCCGTCGCAGATCCAGAGGTTCGGGATGTCCCAGGAGCGGCAATCGGCGTCGACGACGCTGGTGCGGGGATAGCTGCCCATCCGGGCGGTCCCGTTGAGGTGGCAGGTGTCGTCCTCCTGCGCCCAGATCTCGCGGGCGCCGGCCGCCGCGAGGGCCTGCCGCATGAAGGCGAGGCTGTGCCGGTTCACGGCCCTGTCGTTGTCGCACCACGAATAGGTGATCCGCGGGATCGGCAGGCCGTAGCGGTCGGTCTCCTCCGCCAGGGTCACGCCGTTGCGCTCCTGCGGCATGTATTCGGAGACGACTTTGAGCCCGGCGACGTGGTTGTAGCGCTGCATCTCGGCGATGAGCGCGTCGCCCCACAGGCCGCGGCTGCCCGCGAGCGTGCGGCTCCACAGGCTCGGCAGCGGGCCCTGGCTCATGTAGCAATAGCCGCCGAAGAAGTCCTTGCCCTCGTCCTCGTAGTTCCAGTGCTCGGTGAGGGCCAGGGAGGGCGGGCCCTTGTAGGAGCGGACCTCCTCCTCCATCACGCCCCAGACCGCCTGGTTGCCCTGCACCGTGAGGTAGCGGCCGACCAGCCCCGAGGAATTGGCGAGGCCGTCCGGGAAGTCCGGAGTGGCGGACATCAGCAGGAGGCGCGGGGTCTCGATCGCGTAGCCCGCCACCACCACGTGGCGCGCCCGCTGGAAGCGCCAGCGCCCCTCGCGGTGGTAGTGCAGCCCGGTGGCGCGGCGGTTGCGCGTCTCGATCCGGCCGACCATGGCGAGGTCGCGGATCTCGGCGCCGGCCCGCAGGGCGCGGGGCAGCCAGGTGACGAGCACGCTCTGCTTGGCGTTGGTCGAGCAGCCGAGCGTGCAGAAGCCGCGATAGACGCAGGGCGGCGAGTCGCCCCGCGGCGCCGAGACGGTGGCGAGGGGCGTCGGCGCCCAGCCGATGCCGAGCGCCTCCGCGCCGCGGGCCAGCACCCGGGCGGCCGCGTTGAGTTCGTGGGCACGGTACGGGTAGCGGGGTCGCTTGGGGCCCCACGGATAGGTCACCGGCCCGGCGATCTTCAGCGCCTGCTCGACCTGCCCGTAATAGTCCCACATCTCGCGCCAATCGAGCGGCCAGTCGGCGCCGTAGCCGAGGAGGCTGCGCGAGCGGAACCACTCGGGCCGGAAGCGCAGCGACACCATGGCGAAGTGGACGGTCGAGCCGCCCACCGCCCGGCCGGAATTGTTCGAGCCCATCTGCAGCGGGTTGTCGCCGTCGACGAGGCGCTCGTCGGTCCAGTAGAGCTTCGACTGGTGGCTCTCGTCGGAGGCGAAATCCTCCAGCGGCCGCCAGTACGGTCCGGCATCGAGGGCGACGACGGAGAAGCCCTGCTCGGCCAGCCGGCAGGCGAGGGTGCCGCCCCCGGCCCCGGTGCCCACGATGGCGAAGTCGACCTCCTCCTCGTCGCGGTGCTGGCGCATCGGCACCCACTCGCCGATCCGCATCACGTTCGGCGCCCGCCCGTCCCGGGCGCGGGGAACCTGCTCGGGATCGTCGTCCGGGACGCGGTGCGTCGGGTTGTCGGCCGCGGTGCCGATGCCGGGAATCCTCATCGCCGCCTCACACCTGCCCGACGCGCAGGTTCTCCCGCCGCGCCTCCTCCTCGCGGCCGGGCTTGGCCTCGGCCGCCTCCCAGGCGTCGCGCCGGTCGAAATCCATCCGCACGTAGCCGCGCGGGCTCGCCGGCCCGCCCCAGCCGATCTCGCTCCAGGCGGCGGGATGGGCGTAGTAGGCGCGCACGCAATCGTCGACGGCGCGCTGGCGGAAGAACAGGGCGCAGGGCATGCCGCCCCAGGCCTCGTGGCCGAGTGCCCCGCGCTCCGCCGCCCGCAGCAGCGCGTCCTGCCGGGCGGGATCGAGGGCGTGGAAGCGGGCACCGTGGGCGGCGAGCGCCTCCGCGTCGAGGGCGCGCAGGCCGCGGCGCCACGCCTCGCCCGCCTCGGGCATCGCCGCGTGGCGGTAGCCGTCGCGCTCACCCCGATCCAGGCTGTCGGCGATGAGCGCGGCGACCGGGATGCGGTCCGGCCGCGCCGCCGCCTGGGGAACGATGCGCGCGCAGACCGCCGTCAGGGTCTCCCACTCGTCGGGCGTGAAGAACCGGCGCGTGTCCGGGCGGATGGCGAGGCGCGCCGCCACCACCTCCCGGGTCTTGGCGTTCCAGGACGGCCCGTCGCGCTTGGCGAGCACGTCGTAGCCCGGATAGAGGTCGCGGCGCGGGTCAGCCATGGCCGGGTCGCTCCAGGAGATCGAGGGCGGCGAGGCCCGCGAGCGCGAGGCCCGTGAAGGCCGGCGGCGCCGGCAGGGGCGGGCCGTTGAGCAGGTTCTGGCTCCAGTTGCGCCAGCCGCCCATGTTCCGGCCGATCCCGTAGGCGTGGAACCCGACCCCGCCGAGGCCCAGGAGCGCGGTCGCCCCGACGAGGGCGCGGGCGGCGGGATGGCGCCGGCCCGGGGCGGCGGCGCAGGCGGCGAGGAGCGCGCCCGCGAGCGGCGGCACGCTCACCGGCAGCAGCATGGCCGGGTTGTGGAAGGCGCCCCGGAAATGCAGCAGCCCCGCCTCCCCGACGGTGCCGGCGAGGCCCAGCGCGGTGCCGAGCGCCAGGGCGGGCCCGGCCGCGGCGCCGAGGAGGCGCGGCTCGTCCGGGTCGGCGGCGCGGACGCGCTCCGCCGCCACGCCGAGCGCGCCCGCGAGCGTCAGCGCGAGGGGCGCGCCGATCGGGGCGGCGTAGAACAGGTTCTCCCAGGAATAGCCGCCCTCGCGCTTGCCGACGTTGTAGGCGTGGAAGCCGAGCCCGACGAACCCCGTCGCGGCCGCGAGCGCCTGCACGGCGTGGCGCGTCCGGGAGGCGCGCCCGCGCGCCTCGCCCGCCCCGTGCAGGGAGGAGGACAGGACCGCGCTCGACACCAGGATCGGCGTCACCATGGCGGGGTTGAAGAACTGGCCGCGCTCGTGCTCCAGGCCGCTGTCGAGCAGGACCGAGGTCGCGAGCAGCGTCGAGGCGTGGTTGAGGCGCTGCGCCGCGCGCGCGGTCGTCCGGTTCGCGCGGGCGGGGCCGCCGCGCCCGCGCCCGGCCGCGAGCCAGGTCAGCACGCCGATCCCCGCCGCCGCCGCGGCGAGCGCGGCCAGCGGGTGGATCCTGATCGCGAGCGGGGCCGGTGCCGCGGCCCGCGCCCCGACCGCGCCCCGGCCGCTCTCAGACAGCATAGCGCTCCGCGTCCTGGTGCTTGAAGGTGAGGCCGTGGCCGGGCCGGCCGAGGTCCGGCGCGATCCGCCCCTCCCGCGGGACCGGCGCCCCGTCGAACAGCATCGACTCGATGCGGACGTGGTCGTGGAACCATTCGAGGTGGCGGACCCGCGCGGCGGCGCAGGCCGGGTGGAGGTGGAGGGCGGGGGCGCAGTGGCCCGACAGGTCGGTGTGGTGCGCCTCGCAGAGCGCGCCCGCCGCCAGGAAGCCCGAGACCCCGCCGCAGCGCGTCGCGTCCGCCTGCTGCACGTCGACGGCGCCCGCCTCCAGCATGTGCCGGACGTCGTCGAGGGAGTAGGCGTATTCTCCGGCCGCCACGTCGATGCCGGCCGGCACCCGCTCGCGCACGAAGCGCAGGCCCGCGCGGTCGTCGCTGGAGACCGGCTCCTCGAACCAGCGCACGCCGAGGCCCGCCGCCGTCTCGGCCATGGCCAGGGCGGCGCGGGGCGAGAAGGCGCCGTTCGCGTCGATGAACAGCGCCGCCCCGCCGATCGCCGCCCGCGCCGCGCGCATCCGGTCGGGGTCGCGGTCGGGATCGCTGCCGATCTTCATCTTCACGGCGCGGCAGCCGTCCCGCTCGACGAAGCCGGCGAGCTGGGCGGTGAGCCGCGCCTCGCCGTAGCTGGTGAAGCCGCCGCTGCCGTAGATCGCGACGGCCGGCCGCGCCGCCCCGAGGAGGCGCACGAGCGGCAGGTCGAGGAGGCGGGCCTTCAGGTCCCACAGGGCCGCGTCGAGGGCCGAGATGGCGGTGGCGGCGAGGCCCGCGCGGCCGAGATTGCGCACCCGGCGCCGGAGCCGCGCGGTGAGCGCCGGGACGTCGAAGGGGTCGCCCCCCTTCAGCAGGGGGGAGAGCGTGCCCTTGACGAGCCCGGCATTCCCCGCATCCGAGTAGGTGTAGCCGAGGCCTCTCCGGTCCCCCGCCGCGACCTCGACCACCACCAGGGTGGTGCGGTGCCACGCGAAGGTGCCGTCCGCTTCGGCCGCGTCGGTCGGGACCGCGTAGGCCCGGGCCGTGACGGCGTCGATCGGGGCCTCGGGGCGCATGGCTCAGCCCCGGTCGCCGGGCAGGACGCTGGCGAGCACCTGCCGGGCCGTGTCGGCCAGCAGGTGGCTCTCGCGGGGATCGCCCTTCCAGAGCATGCCCATGAACTTGCGGGCCTGTTCCAGGCTGATGTGCGGCGGCAGCGGCGGCACCTCGGGATCGGTCTTCACCTCCAGCACCACCGGGATCGGGCTCGCCAGGGCCTCGTCCCAGGCGGCGCCGAGCTTCTCGGGATCGTCCACGTAGAGGCCCTTCAGGCCGATCAGCTCGGCGAAGCGGTGATAGGGCACGTTCGGGATCACCTGGGTGGTCTCGAATTTCGGGTTGCCCTCCTGCACCCGCTGCTCCCAGGTCACCTGGTTCAGGTCCTCGTTGTTGAACACGCAGCAGACGAAGGTCTGGTTCGGCCAGTGCTCGCGGTACTTGGCGACCGTGATCAGCTCGGCCATGTTGTTCATCTGCATGGCCCCGTCGCCCACCAGGGCGATCACCGGGCGGTCCGGATGGGCGACCTTGGCGCCGATGGCGTAGGGCACCGCCGCGCCCATCGAGGCGAGGCCGCCCGAGAGCGAGCACATCATGCCGCGGCGGATCTTCAGGTCGCGGGCGAACCAGTTGGCGCAGGAGCCGGAATCCGAGGTGATGATCGCCCGGTCCGGCAGCCGCGGCGAGAGCTCCCAGGTCACGCGCTGCGGGTTCACCGGGTTCGCCCCGGCCATGGCGCGCTCCCCGGCCTCCCGCCACCACGCGGCGACGCCCTCCTCGATGCCTCGGCGCCACGCGCCGCCGACGGGCTTGCGCTGCAGCAGTGGCAGCAGGGCGCGCAGGGTCTCGACGGAATCGCCCACCAGGGGCACCTCCATCGGGTAGCGCAGGGAGAGCATCTCGGCCTTGAGGTCGATCTGAACCCCGCGGGCCTGGCCGGGCTTGGGCAGGAACTCCGAATAGGGGAAGCCCGAGCCGATCATCAGCAGCGTGTCGCACTCCATCATCAGGTCCCAGCTCGGCTTGGTGCCGAGGAGCCCGATCGAGCCCGTGACCCAGGGCAGGTCGTCCGGCACCGCCGCCTTGCCGAGCAGGGCCTTGGCGACGCCGGCCTGGAGCGCCTCGGCCACCGCCACCACCTCGTCGGTGGCGTGCAGCGCGCCGGCGCCGACCAGGATCGCGACCTTCTCGCCCGCGTTCAGCACGGCGGCGGCCTCCTTCAGGTCGGCCTCCCTCGGCAGGACGCGCGGGTCGCTGTAGCCCACGCCCGATTGCAGGGTGCCGTGCTTGCGCGGCGGATCCTCGTAGGGCGCCTCCTGCAGGTCGTTCGGCAGGATGATCGCCGTGACCGCCCGGTTCGCCCTGGCGATGCGCACCGCCCGGTCGACGAGGTGGCGGACCTGGGCCGGGGCGCTCGCCTGCTGCACGAAGGCGCCGGCCACGTCCTTGAAGGCGCTGGTGAGGTCGAGTTCCTGCTGGTAGTGGCCGCCGAGCGCGTTGCGCGCCTGCTGGCCCGCGATGGCGAGCACCGGCATGTGGTCGAGCCGGGCGTCGTAGAGGCCGGTGATCAGATGCGTCGCCCCGGGCCCCGACGTGGCGAGGCAGACGCCGAGTTCGCCCGTGAACTTGGCGTAGGCGCAGGCCATGAAGGCCGCCATCTCCTCGTGCCGCGCCTGGATGAACTGGAAGGGTTTGTCGGCGCGCTGCATCGCCCCGAGCAGCCCGTTGATGCCGTCCCCGGGATACCCGAAGATCGTCCGCACCCCCCAGTCGGAGAGGCGCTGGCACAGGAAATCACCGACCGTCTCAGCCATGGAACACCATCCGTCGCGCGGAGAACCCCGGGGGAGTCACGTCGGCAAAGAGGCCCGGATCGCGGCCCCGGGGGAATCGCCGCGGCGCGATCGGCCGGGTCCGCAATGTCCGGCTCCGGCGCGGGGTCAACGGGCGGGATGCGGGGGCCTGTTCCTGGCCCCGGGGCCGTGCGCGGGCGGGAGCGGTACGGCAGCGGACGGAGTGCGCCCCGCGCCCCGGGGGCCGCCGATCGGTGGCGCCGCGCCCGGCGATCCTCGCCGCTGCGCGGGAGAGGTCCGGCCCGCCCGCGCGGCCCCGCAGGCGCGCCCGGGACGGGACCCGTCCCACATCGGGCTGGCCGCCGCGGGCAAGTCGGCGGATCGGGATGCGCGGAACGCGACCGGGCGAGACTCCCGCCTCGCCCCGCCGTCACTCCCCGGCCGCGGCCACCAGGGCGGGGGCGGGCCGCGCGCGGTGCAGGAGGTCGCGGGCGACCGCCCGCGCGAGCAGGTCGTAGCCGCGATCCGCCATGTGCAGGCCGTCGGGGGCGAACAGGGTCTCGCGGGTGGCCTTCCCCTCCGCGATCCAGTCCCGCATCAGCTCCGCGCGGCGGATCACCGGGATGCCGAGTTCGGCGCCGATCGCCCGCACCGCGTCGCGGAACCGGTCGGCGCCGGGCGTCGCGTCGAGCTTCGGGCACCATTGCGGCTCCATCAGCACGACGTCGCTGCCCGCGTCCCGCATCCGCGCGAGGCCCGCGAGGGTCGCGGCGCGGAAATGGGCCAGGGAGACGCCGCGCAGCGGGTCGTTGCTGCCGGTCTGCCAGATCACGAGGTCGGGCTTCGCCGCGAGCACGTCGCGGTCGAGGCGCGCCAGCATGTCGTCGGTGTGCTCGCCGCCCACGCCGCGGTTGAGCACCGCGATGCCCTCGGCGAGATGGGGCAGGGCCTGCCGCAGCGCGGCTTCCAGGCGGGCCGGATAGGCGGCGGCCGGGGAACTCGCGCCCACGCCCTCCGTCGAGGAGGAGCCGAAGGCGACGATCCGCAGGGACGCGCCCCGCGCCAGCTGCCGGGCGAGGTGCGGCAGGGGCTGGGCCGCGACCGTCGCCGTCGCGACCGGGGCGTGCCCGCTCCGGGCGGTCGGCAGCGCGGTCGCGGCGGCCGCGAGGCCGAGGACCAGCGCGAGACCGGTGGCGATCCACCGCCGGCGCCGGGGCGCGGTGGTGGCGGAGTGGGGCGTGGGCCGATGGCCGGCGCGCGTCATCTGTGGGCGTTTCCTCGATCCCCGCGGCTCTGTCGGCCGCGTGTCGCCTGATGGGGGCGAGTGGGATCGGGCCGGCGAGGCCGCGCGCACGCGCCGTCCTCGCCCCGGTCTTATCGCCGTCTGTGAGGGCTGCGGCTCCGCAGCCATCGCCGGCCCGCGGGCCGGCCCGACTGGACCGGCCGCGTTCGACGTCGTTGTCGACCCGCCGTATTGCGATGGCGCTGCGATAAACGAAGAAGATCGCGCGTGCAACCCGTTCTTCGAAAATTCAGTATGCAATCAGTAGAAGATCTGTCGATAAAGCTTAGCTTCGCGGCCGGACCGGCCGTCCGGCGCCGGTCCGAAGGGGCGACCGGCGGCCGCCCCCCGCGGTCCGCGAGCCGTCTCAGGCGGCCCGCACGGTCGCCAGGAACTGCGAGACCTCGGCCTTGAGGTGCTCGGACTGGCGCGACAATTCGGACGCCGAGGCCAGGACCTGGGAGGCCGCGGCCCCGGTCTCCTCCGAGGCGCGCGCCACGCTGATGATGTTGCTGGTGACGTCCGTGGTTCCGGTCGAGGCGAGGGCGACGTTGCGGACGATCTCCTGGGTGGCCGAACCCTGCTGCTCGACGGCGGCGGCGATCGTCGTGGCGACCGTGCTGATCTCGCGGATGCGCCCCGTGATCGACCCGATGGCCGTGACGGCCCGCCCGGTCGCACCCTGGATCTGGCCGATCTGTCCCGAGATCTCCTCGGTCGCGCGGGCGGTCTGCGAGGCGAGTTCCTTGACCTCGGCGGCCACCACCGCGAAGCCGCGTCCGGCCTCGCCCGCCCGGGCCGCCTCGATCGTCGCATTCAGCGCCAGCAGGTTGGTCTGGCTGGCGATGTTGGAGATCAGCCCAACCACGTCGCCGATCTTCGCCACCGCCCCGCTGAGCTCCTGCACGAGCGCCGCGGTCTGGTCCGCCTCGCCCACCGCCTGCTGGGCAAGGTCGCTCGCGCCGTCGGCCTGCCGGCCGATCTCCTGCACGGAGGCGCCCAGTTCCTCGGCCGCCGTCGCCACGGTGTTGACGTTGGTGGCCGCCTCCTCGGCGGCGGTCGCGACCGTCGTGGTCCGCCTCGCCGTCTCGGTCGCCGTCGCGGTCATGCTCTGGGACGTGGCCTGCAGCTCGGTCGCCGAGGAGGTGACCGTGCCGACGATCCCGCCCACCGCCGCCTCGAAGCTGTCGGCCATCTGGCGCATGCCGGCCTTGCGCTGCTCCTCGGCGGAGGCGCGGGCCAGCGCCGTCTCCTCCTCCAGCTGCCGCGTCCGGATGATGTTCTCCCGGAACACCTGCACGGCAACCGCCATCGCGCCGACCTCCTCGCGACGCTCCTGGAACGGCACCGCCGTGCCGGTCTCTCCCCTGGCGAGTTCGCCCATCACGGCCGTCATCTGCCGGATCGGGGCCGAGACGGTCCAGTTCAGCAGCACCAGTCCGAGGGCCGCCACCGCCAGCATCGCTCCCATGCCGAGCATGACGGCCTGCCGCGAGCTGCTGGCCGCCTGAGCGGCGGTGCGGGAGCGCTCCTCCAGAAGGGTGCGCTCGATCCGCGCGATCTCCGCGGCCTTGGCGCGCACCGCGTCCATCAGCACCTTTCCGGCCCCCGAGATCTCCAGCTGCCGGGCCTCTGCGCGGGTCTGCTCGTCCCTCATCAGCGCGATCTCGCGCTCGGCGATCGTGCCGCGCCAGTCCTGCGCGTGGCGCTCGAGGCCGTCCAGGCGCTGGAGCTGGGCGGGATTGTCGGAGACGAGGGCGCGGACCCTGGCCATGGCTTCCGTGAAGGCGCGGCCGCCCGCGTTGTAGGGCTCCAGGAATTTCGCATCCGCGGCCAGCAGGTAGCCGCGCACGCCCGTCTCCTGGTTGACCATCGCCGTGGTGAGCACCTCGACCTGCGCGAGCACTTGGTAAGTGTGGTCGCGCCAGTCATTCGCCTCCTCGATCGTGGCGAGGCTGCGCCAGCCGGTGAGAGAGAACAGGCCGGCCGCGCCGATGAAAGCCGCGAAGACGACGAGGAGCTTCGTGACGATGCGGAGGTTGAGGAGGACACGCATTCCGGCTGATCCCGTTGAGACGGACTGCCCCGGCGGGGCGGAATCGCCGCGCCCCGGTCGAGACGCCGGCATGATGGGCTTGGCTGGTTAAAGCGTCCTAAAGTCGCCGTCGGACCAATGCAAATCACCACGCCTTCCCTTGAGGATGGCGATGGTGAATAGGTACATGCTCCTAAAAGCCGAAGCGGTGATACGCCGGCTCAAGAGCCGTATCGTTGCGGCAGGAGCTGTCTCGCGCGAGCGAGGAGGCGGGATGACCCGCGCCACCCGGCCACCGCGGGTGTGGCGTCGCTGCAAGCCTCGACGGAGACGCGCGATCGCGGCCCTTCCGGATGACGCCGCGTCAGCATGCTGTCATGGGAGATGCGCAAGCCGGCCCCACGCTGAAGCGGGGGCGCGACGTGGATTCTGCATTCTTCCGGCTGGCCGCGCTGGCCGGCGGTCTCCTGGCCGGCGGTCTCCTGGCGGGTGGCGGCCTCGGTGCCGCGGCGCAGGCGCAGCAGCTGCGCACGCCCAACCTCGCCACCGCGGACGGGCCGGTCTCCGTCGAGGTCGGCGGGATCCCTTTCGTGAACCAGGGTCTGCAGGGCGCGGCCCGGCTGCCCGCCGCCACCCGCGACTTCCTGGGCGACACGCTGGGCTCCTTCTCGTCGCTCGCCATCGACCTCGAGACGTGGCGGCGCCGTGGGGACACCTATGCGGGCACGCTCTACACGCTGCCGGACCGTGGCTACAACAATCCGGATGGCGGCCTGTTCAGCGACTATGCCGGGCGCCTGAACCGCTTCTCGCTGACCTTCGCGCCCTATGCGGGGCCCGCGCTGCCGCAATCGCCCGGGTCGCAGCGCCAGATCACGCTCGCCCAGGATGGCGGGATCGTGCTCACCGACGCCAAGGGCCAGCGCTTCAGCGGCCTCGATCCGGGCGCCGGCACGACGACCCAGCTCGGCGCCGTCCTGCCCTCGGCCGCGAGCGGCCCGAGCGCCGGCCGCATCAGCCTCGACGCCGAGGGGCTGGTGCGCAAGCTCGACGGCTCCTTCTACGTCAGCGACGAGTACGGGCCGAACATCTACTACTTCGACCGCGACGGCCGGCTCCAGGGCGTGCTCGGGATCCCGGCGGCCCTCAAGCCGGTGACCGGCGGCGCCCTGAACTTCAACTCCGTCACTGCGCCCGACACCGGCCGGCGCAACAACCAGGGCCTCGAGGCCGTCGCGCTGACACCGGACGGGCGCGGCCTCGTCACCATCCTGCAGAGCGCGACGATGCAGGATTCCGGACCCAGCCAGCAGCAGCGGACGAACACCCGCATCCTCGTCTACGACGTCTCGGCGAACCCGACGCCGGCGGCGCCCGCGCGCGCATACGTGCTCCAGCTCCCCACCTACCAGCAGAGCGGCAATGGCGGCGCCCCGAACCGCACCGCCGCCCAGAGCGAGATGCTCGCCCTGAACGACACGCAGTTCCTGGTCCTGTCGCGGGACTCGAACGGGCTCGGCACCGGCGCGACCACCCCGATCGTCTACAAGAGCGTGCTGCTCGTCGACGTCGCGGGCGCCACCAACGTGGCGGGCACCGCCTACGACGGCACCGCGCCGCTCGCGCCGGGCGGCACGCTCGCGCCCGGCATCACGCCGGTGCACACGACCGAACTCGTCAACATGCTGAACCCGACGCAGCTCGGCCGCTTCGGCATGAACCTCTCGACCAACCCGGCGACGCCCACCACCCTCTCGGAGAAGTGGGAGGCGATGGGCCTCGTGCCCGTGCTGAGCGAGAAGGCGCCCAACGACTACTTCCTGCTCGTGGGCAACGACAACGACTTCCTGACCCGCCGGGGCCAGATCAACGGCCAGCCCTACGACGCGGGGCTCGACAACGACAGCGTGATCCTGGCCTACCGGCTGACGCTGCCGACCTACGTCGATCCGCTCTCCCTGGCCGTGATGAGGCGGACCGCCCCGGTGGTGCTCCAGGGCCTCGGCGCCGGGGCCCTGAGCGTCGCGGCCGCCGCCGTGCGCGGCCCGGCGGACCACCTCGCGGCCCTGCGCCGGGGCAGCCGCTCCCCGGAGGCCGGGGCGGGTCCCTGGGGCGCCGGGTCGGGCGTCTGGATCGGCGGCGACGTCGTCTTCGCGGATTCGCCCCGCAACGGCGGCCTCGCCTCCGACCGCACGCTCGCGCAGGGCTCGGCCGGGTTCGACCTCCCGCTCACCGGCCCGTGGCGGGCGGGCCTCGCGGTCGGAGGCGGGGGCGGCCGCCTCGACCGCCCCGGCGGCTTCCGCCAGGATCAGGCCGGCTTCACCGCCTCGGCCTATGCGGGCTATTTCGGGCCCGGCTTCTACGCCCAGGGCATCCTCGGCGGCGCGCCGTTCCTCGACTTCACGGGCCTGCGCCGGCCCGCCGCCTACGGCCTGACCGCGGAGGGCCGGACCGGCGGCAGCGGCTTCGCCCTCGACGGCGAGGCCGGCCTGCCCCTCGACGTCGGGGCGCTGCGCGCGACGCCCTTCGCGGGGATCACCTACCTGTCGGCCACGGTCGACGGCTTCACCGAGACGGGGGCGGCGGGCAACAACGTCGCCTACGCGGCGCTCACCGCCCGGCAGACCACGGCGCGCTTCGGCGCCGAACTCGCCTATCACGGCTTCGGCGGCGGCTTCGTCCCCTCCCTGCGCGTCGCCTACAGCCTCGCCGCCGGGCCGCAGCAGGCGAGCGCCTCCGTGCGCCTCGCCAGCGTGCAGCACGCGCTCGCGGCGGCGACGCTGCCGGTCGCCTTCGCCCGGCGCGACGTCGTCGGCGCCGGGATCGGTCTGCAGGGCAACCTGACCGAGCGGCTCGGCTGGCGCCTCGACTACCAGGCCTCTCTCGGCACCCGCGCCGGCATCGCCCACGGGGTCACGGCGGGGCTGCGCTACCAGTTCTGAGGCCGAAGCGGTCGCGCCAGGCCGGCAGCGCCCCCGGGAAGGGGAGGGCGGTGGCGGCGCGCACCCCGATCGCCACCGCCCGCGCCAGGGTGCGGGCGGCGGCGTCGCCGAGGCGGGCGAGGTCGCCGACCGGGTCGGCGAGGGGCGCGCGGCCCGTCGCCACGGCGAAGACCAAGTCTCCGTCGAGGGGCGTGTGGGCCGGCAGGATCGCCCGGGCGAGGCCGTCCTGCGCCATCACGGCGAGGCGCCGCGCCTGCGCCTTGCTCAGGACCGCGTCGGTCGCCACCACCGCCAGGGTCGTGCTGGCGCCGGGCGGCGCGGCGCGCGGCCAGGCCAGGGCCTCCGGCGGGATCCGCGGGGCCGGGCCGCGCCCGCCGAACTCGTCGCCGACCTCGAAGGGCCCGGCCCAGAAATGCGGCCCCTCGCCGACCGTGACGCGCCCGAAGGCGTTGACCGCGACGAGCGCCGCCACGCGGGCGTCGAGGCCCGCGACGCGCGAGGAGGCGGAGCCGAGCCCGCCCTTCAGGTTGGCCGTGGTGGCGCCGTAGCCCGCCCCGACGGTGCCGAGGGCCACCGGCCCCGCGGTCGCGGCCGCGGCCGCCGCGAAGCCGAGGTCGCGGTAGGGCGGGAGGCGGCCCCACGCCTTGTCGCCGCCGTTGAGGAGGTCGAACAGGATCGCCGCGGGCACGATCGGCACGCGCACCGGCCCGACCGCGAAGCCGCGCCCCTGCTCGGCCAGCCACGCCGTCACGCCGGCCGCCGCGTCGAGGCCGAAGGCCGAGCCGCCCGACAGGACGAGGGCGTCGATGCCCTGCACGGTCCGCTCGGGATCGAGCAGGTCGGTCTCGCGGGTGCCGGGCCCGCCGCCGCGGATGTCCACCGCCGCCGTGGCGGGCGCGTCGAACAGGATCGCGGTCACGCCGCTCGCCGCACGCGCGTCCTGCGCGTGGCCGACGCTGAGACCCGGGATGTCCGTGAGATCGTTCCTCATCTGGCGCGGCACTCCGTCACGATGGGTGGGCCGGACGGGCGGGCCGCGGAACGGGCGGCCGCCGATCCGCATTGGCCATCCCGGCCCGCGCGGCAGGCACGGCCCGCGCGGCAGGGCGTCGCGTCCCCCGCGCGGCACCCGGCCCCGTCACGCATAGCTCGGCAAACACACCAGAAACAGTCGATGCGTAGAAGACCGGCATGCGGCATGCCTTGGAATCGGTATCAATACCAGGACGGGAGAGCCCGAAGCCTCTCCCGCCGCGCTCTCGAGAGGGTCCGACCCGTCCGATGTCGTCAGGAACGAGCAGGTCCCCGCGCCGGTCGCGGCGCGGCACCGTGATCCTCATGCTCCTGCTTCTCGTCGGGGGCGGCGGCGCCTACGCGTGGCAGCGCAACCAGGCCGCCGCGCCGGCGCCGCGCGCCGCGCGGGCGCCCGCCCCGGTCCCGGTGCTCCTCGCGAGGGTGGAGCAGGGCCCCTTCAACGTGGTGCTCGGCGGGCTCGGCACCGTCCAGGCCTACAACACCGTCCAGGTGCGCAGCCGCGTGGACGGCGAGATCCAGAAGGTGGCGTTCCGGGAGGGGCAGGTCGTGCGCAAGGGCGACCTGCTCGTCCAGGTCGATCCGCGTCCCTTCCAGGCGACCCTGGACCAGGCGCGGGCGAAGAAGACCCAGGACGAGGCCAACCTGCGCAACGCCAGGGCGGACCTGGAGCGCTACACCAAGCTCGGCGAGTACGCCTCCCGCCAGCAGACCGAGACCCAGGGCGCGACGGTGGCCCAGCTCACCGCCCAGGTCGCCTCCGATCAGGCGGCGATCGACAACGCCGAGACCCAGCTCGGCTACGCCACGATCCGCGCCCCCCTGGACGGCGTCACGGGGTTCCGGCAGGTCGACGTCGGCAACATCGTCAACGCCTCGACCCAGACCGGCATTGTCACCATCACGCAGGTCGAGCCGATCTACGTCGTCTTCACGGCGCCCGAGGAGGAGCTGCAGCAGATCGCCGAGGCCCACGCGGCCGGCCCGGTGCCGGTCGAGGCGTGGTCCACCGACGGCCAGCGGAAGCTCTCGGACGGCACGCTGAGCGTGATCAACAACCAAGTCGACACGGCGACCGGCACGATCCGCCTGAAGGCGAGCTTCCCCAACCGGAACCACGCGCTCTGGCCGGGCCTTTCGGTCTCGACGCGCATGCGCATCGGGGTCGAGAAGGAGGCCGTGACCGTGCCGGAGGACGCCGTGCAGCACGGGCCGAAGGGCCTCTACGCCTTCGTGGTCGGCGAGGACGGCAAGGCGCGGGTGCAGCCGATCACGGCCGGGCATTCCAGCGAGGGCCGCACCGTCATCCGCCAGGGGCTCACCCCGGGGCAGAGCGTCGTCAAGGAGGGTCAGTCCCGCGTGCAGGACGGCGGCCCCGTGGCCGAGCGCCGGCCCACCGGGACGGCCCAGGCGCAGGCCCCCGCGACCGGAGCGCCCTGAACCATGAAGGGCGGCATCTCAGCCTATTTCATCCGCTATCCCGTCGCGACCTCACTGATCATGGCGGGGATCCTGTTCGTCGGGATCGTGGCCTACCCGCTGCTCGGCGTCGCGCCGCTGCCCCAGGTCGACTTCCCGACCATCCAGGTGACGGCGCAGTTGCCGGGCGCCAGCCCGGAGACCATGGCCTCCTCGGTGGCCCAGCCCCTGGAGCGCCAGTTCTCCCAGATCCCCGGCGTCAGCCAGATGACGTCGTCGAGTTCGCTCGGCGTCTCGTCGGTCTCGGTGCAGTTCGACCTGTCGCGCAACATCGACGCGGCGGCGAACGACATCCAGGCGGCGATCAACGCCGCGGGCGGGCAATTGCCCAAGAACCTGCCGAGCCCGCCGACCTACCGGAAGGTGAACCCGGCCGATTCGCCGATCCTGATCCTGTCGGCGACCTCCGACACGCTGCCGCTGATCGAGGTCGACGACGCCGTCGACGTGCAGTTCGCCCAGCGCATCAGCCAGATCTCGGGCGTCGCGCAGGTGCTGATCGGCGGCCAGCAGAAGCCGGCGGTGCGCATCCAGGTCGATCCGGCCAAGCTCGTCGCCAAGGACCTGTCGCTCGAGGACGTGCGCGCCCAGCTGTCGATCACCACGGTCAACAACCCGAAGGGCAATTTCGACGGGCCGACCCGCAGCTTCACGGTCTACGCCAACGACCAGCTGACCGAGGCGAAGGACTGGAACAACGTCATCATCGCCTACCGCAACGGGGCGCCGCTGCGGGTGCGCGACATCGGGCAGGCGGTGGCCGGCCCCGAGGACGCCAAGCAGGCGGCCTGGACCAACGGCCAGCGCGGCGTCTTCCTGGTGATCTTCAAGCAGCCCGGCGCCAACGTGATCGACACGGTCGACCGCATCAAGGCCGAGCTGCCGCGCCTGCGCGCCGCCCTGCCGGCCGCGATCAAGGTCGAGGTGCTGAGCGACCGCACGCAGACGATCCGCGCCGCGGTCGAGGACGTGCAATTCACCCTGCTCCTGACGATCGGCCTCGTCGTGGCGGTGATCTTCGTCTTCCTGCGCAGCCTGTGGGCGACGGTGATCCCGAGCATCACCGTGCCGCTGTCGCTGCTGGGCGCCTGCGCGCTGATGTGGATGGCCGGCTACACCCTCGACAACCTCTCGCTGATGGCGCTCACCATCTCGGTCGGCTTCGTGGTCGACGACGCCATCGTGGTGCTGGAGAACATCGCCCGCTACCTGGAGGAGGGGATGAAGCCCCGCGAGGCGGCCCTCAAGGGGGCGGGCGAGATCGGCTTCACGATCGTGTCGATCTCGGTCTCGCTCGTGGCGGTGCTGATCCCGCTCCTGCTGATGGGCGGCATCATCGGGCGGCTGTTCCGCGAATTCGCCGTCACCCTGTCGATGGCGATCGGCGTCTCGGCCTTCGTGTCGCTGTCGCTGACGCCGATGATGGCCTCGCGCTTCCTGCGGCCGCACGCGGAGGAGCGGCACGGCCGGCTCTACCGCTTCAGCGAGCGCGTCTTCGAGGGGATGGTGAGCGGCTACGCGGCCGCCCTCGACGTGGCCCTGCGCCACCGCTTCATCACCCTGCTCAGCTTCCTGGCGACGGTGGCGCTCACGGTCCACCTGTTCATGATCATCCCGAAGGGCTTCTTCCCGCAGCAGGATACGGGGCTCATCACCGGCATCACCGAGGCCGGGCAGGACATCTCCTTCCGGGCCATGCAGCGGCGCCAGGAGGAGGTCGGCCGGGTGATCCAGTCCGACCCGGACGTCGCGAGCATCGCCATGGCGATCGGCGGCAACGGGCAGTCGCTCAATACCGGGCGCATGTTCATCACGCTCAAGCCCCGCGACCACCGCACGGCGGACGCCTTCGAGATCATCCGGCGGCTGCGGCCGCAGCTCGACCGGCTGATGGGCGTGAAGGTGTTCCTGCAGGCCGCCCAGGACGTGCGGACCGGCGCGCGCGCCTCGCGCACGCAGTTCGAGTACACGCTGCAGGACCCTGACCTCGACGAATTGAACACGTGGTCGCCGCGGCTCCTGGAGAAGCTGAGGACGCTGCCGGAGCTGCGGGACGTCGCCACCGACCAGCAGACCAGCGGCACCACGCTGACCCTGCGGATCGACCGCGACGCGGCCTCCCGCTTCGGCATCACGCCGCAGCTGATCGACGACACGCTCTACGACGCGATCGGCCAGCGCCAGATCGCCCAGTACTTCACGCAGCTCAACAGCTACCACGTGGTCCTGGAGATCCTGCCGGCCCTGCAGGGCACGCCGGAGACGCTGCGCAGCATCTACGTGAAGTCGCCGACGACGGGCGGGCAGGTGCCGCTCGCGGCCTTCGCCTCCTGGTCCACCGACCCGGTCCGCCCGCTCTCGATCAGCCACCAGGGCCAGTTCCCGGCGGTGACGATCAGCTTCAACCTCGCGCCGAACGTGGCGCTGGGCCAGGCGACGGCGGCGATCGAGCAGGCGAGCCGCGACCTCGGGGTGCCGCCGACCGTGATGGGCGGCTTCCAGGGCACGGCCCAGGCCTTCCAGCAATCGCTCAGCACGGTGCCGCTGCTCATCGTGGCGGCCCTGATCGTGGTCTACCTGATCCTGGGCGTGCTCTACGAGAGCTACATCCACCCGCTCACGATCCTCTCGACGCTGCCCTCGGCGGGCGTGGGCGCGCTGGCGATGCTGCTCGGCTTCGGCTTCGACTTCAGCCTGATCGCCCTCATCGGCATCATCCTGCTGATCGGCATCGTGAAGAAGAACGGGATCATGATGGTCGACTTCGCCATCGCGGCGGAGCGGGCCGAGCACCTCTCCTCCGAGGAGGCGATCCGGCGGGCGGCGATCCTGCGCTTCCGCCCGATCCTGATGACCACGATGGCGGCCCTGCTCGGCGGCATCCCGCTGATGTTCGGCACCGGCACCGGCGCGGAGATCCGCCAGCCCCTCGGCTACGCCATGGTCGGCGGGCTCGCGGTGAGCCAGGTGCTGACCCTGTTCACGACGCCGGTGATCTACGTCTACCTCGACACGCTCGCGCAGTACCTGTCCGGATCGAGGCCGGACAGGCCCCAGGGCGGGGAGGGCGAGGCGGACCCTGCCGATCCCTACCGGCGCGAGCGGGAATTGCAGGCGGCGGAGTGAGGCGGTTCTCGATCGATGGGCGCGGCAGCGAGCCTGCGCGCGGCTATCCTCCGAACCGCCCCGCCAGCGCCGTGCTCAGCCGCTCGCCCTCCGCGATGAAGCGGGCGGAGGCCTCCTGGGCCGAGGGCGTGCAGATCCGGTAATTGACCGCGTAACCCCGATAGCCGCGATTGTAGGCGCCCGCGAGCCGGTCGCGGCGGCCGGGCGTGGTCCCCTCCGCCTCGAGGAGGGCCTTCATCCGGGCCGGCCACTCGGCCGCGTCCGCCTGCCCGCAGAGGTCGCGCAGGAAGCTCAGCGCCCCGATGATCTCGGACAGGCGCAGCAGGTCCTTGTCGTAGGGGGCCGGCGCTTCCGGCGGCGGGGGAGGCTCCTTCTCGGGCGGTTTGGCGGGCGCGGCGGGCTTCGCCCGCCCCTGCTGCGCGAGAACCGGGGCCGGCGCGAGCCCGAGCAGAGCCGCGAGCCCGAGGGCGAGCAGCCGCCTCACGGCGGGCCCTCCACCGCCGCCACCGCCTCGGCCAGGATCGCGAGCAGCCCGTCCGTGGTCGGCAGGGCGGCCGCCTCCGCCACCGTCACCCAGCGCACGTCGAGGGCCTCGTCGCCCGGGGCGGGCTCGTGGCGCAGCCAGCGCGCCGCGTGCGCCATGATCACGAAGTGGTGCAGCACGCGGCCGTCGCCGTCGCGCTCGATCACCTCGGTCGGCGACAGGCCGGCCACGATCTCCGCCTCGACCCCGACCTCCTCCCGCAACTCGCGCAGGGCCGTCTCGGCGAGGCGCTCGCCCGGCTCGACCAGCCCTCCGGGCAGCGAGTAGAGCCCGTGCAGGGGCGAGCCGCCCCGGGAGGCGACGAGCACCCGGCCCCCGCGCACCACCGCCACGGAGGCGGCGAGGTAGGGGCGGGCCGGGTAGCGCCGGCCCTGCGGGTCGCTCGCCGTCACGGACGCAGGTCGGCGACGCGGCCGTCCTCGAGCGCGACCAGGATGTGGAGGCCGCGCCCGCGGCCCAGCACCACCGGCGCGGCCCGCGCCGGGGAAGGCAGGGCGATGCGGGCGCGCTCGACGATGCCGCCCTTCAGGGAGAGCAGGGCGAGGGCGGAGCGGTCGCGGGTCGGCACCGCGAGCGCCGGCACGCCGTCGCCGTCGAGATCCGCCGCCGCGCCGGCCTCGGCATAGCCGGGCGCCTCGCCCGCCAGGACGGCGCCGCCGGGACCGATCCGCCAATGCTGCAGGCGGCCCTCGCCCGGCGCGCCCCGCACCAGCGCCAGGGTGACGCGGCCCGATCCCTCGAAATCGCCCGAAGCCGCGGGGCCCGGCACGCCGCCCTCGGCCGGGGTCTCGGCGGCGACGCCCCAGCTCTCGCCCTCGCGGGCGATCACCACGAGGCTCGCCTTGTCGGCCCGGACCTTGGCGGCGAGCAGGCAGAGCCGCCCGTCGAGGTCGACGGCCTGGACCGTCCCGCCGGCGAAGACCGCGTCCTCGCCCGCCGCCACCGTCGAGGTGGCGATCGGGACCGGCTTCGGGTCGGCGCTGCGGGCCACCGGCTGGCGCTCGCGCACCGTCACGGTCGCGGCGGCGGGGCGGCCGTCCGGGGCGCTGCGCGGATGGCTGAGGAAGGCCGAGACCGGGCCGGACAGGGCCCGCCGGGAGCCCGGCACCGCCCCCCGCGGCGTCTCGGAGGCGGAGAGACCCTCGGCAGCCCAGGCCGGGATCGGCGTCGCGGCGACGCCGCCCTCGTCGAGCGACACGATCGCGCCGCCCTCGGCGCCCCAGGCAACGGCGACGCCGCCCGGGCGGCCGCGCGGCATCAGCCCGGAGGTCTCGGCGGCGAGGGAGACCTCGCTGCCGGGGCCGCGGATCTCGGTCACCCGGAAGGGCAGGGGCAGGAGCGAGACGGCGGGCTCGGCCCGCGCGGCGGCGGTGAGGCCGGCCGCGAGACCGACCAGCAGGGCGAGCGCGAGCGCCGCCCGCTCAGACATGCTGGCCGCCGTTGATGTGCAGCTCCGCCCCGTTCACGTAGGACGAGGCCTCGGTGCACAGGAAGTAGATCGCCTTCGCCACCTCGTCGGGGGTGCCGAGCCGCCGCTGCGGAATCTGGGCCACGAGCTTGTCGGTGCCCGGCGACAGGATCGAGGTGTCGATCTCGCCCGGCGAGATCGCGTTCACGCGCACGCCGAGTGGCCCGAAATCCGACGCCATCTCGCGGGTCAGCCCGGCGAGCGCCGCCTTCGAGGTGGCGTAGGCCGCCCCCGCGAAGGGATGCACCCGCGAGCCGGCGATCGAGGTGACGTTCACGATCGAGCCCCGCGCCCGGGTGAGCTCGTTGCACAGGCCGCGGGCGAGCAGGATCGGCGCGAAGAAATTGACCTGGAACACCCGCTGCCAATCGTCGAACGGGGTCGCGATGGCGCCCATCCGCTCGCCGCCGGGGGCCTTGGGCGAGATGCCGGCATTGTTGACGAGGGCGTGCAGCAGGCCGCCCTCCTCCTCCAGGCGCCGCGCCACCTCCTCGACCCCCCGCACGGTGTCGGCGGGGTCGGCGAGGTCGACCTGGAGGTGGTCCTCCGGCCCCATCTCCCAGGGGCAGTTCTCCGGGAAGGGGTGGCGCGAGCAGGTGATCACCCGCCAGCCCGCCGCGGAGAACCGCTTGACGGTGGCGTGGCCGATGCCGCGGCTGGCGCCCGTGAGCAGCATCACGCGCCGGCGTTCGTTGCTGGACTGGGCCAAGGCTTGTCTCGAATCCGGTGCGGGGCGCGCCGCCCCTCGGCGGCGCGGGTCGTGCGTCAGGTCTAAGCCCGGGTCGGGCGGAAATCCAGCCTCGCGGTGCCGCAGCGCAGCATCACGGGAAGAGCCGGCTGCGCTCCCAGCCCTCGCCGGCCCGGGTGAAGCGGACGCGGTCGTGCAGCCGGAAGTCGCCGTTCTGCCAGAACTCGATCGTGACGGGCGTCACCCGGAAGCCGGTCCAGTGGGGCGGCCGGGGCACCTCGTCCTCGCCGAAGCGCGCGGCGGCCTCCGCCACGGCCCGCTCCAGGGCGCCCCGGCTCTCCAGGGGCTCGGATTGCCGGCTCGCCCAGGCGCCGATCCGGCTGTCGCGGGGCCGCGTGGCGAAGTAGGCGTCGGCCTCCGCATCCTCGACGCGCCCCACGGCGCCCCGCACCCGCACCTGCCGGCGCAGGCTCTTCCAGTGGAACAGCAGCGCCGCCTGCGGGTTCTCGGCGAGTTCGAGCCCCTTGGCGGAGCGGGAATTGGTGTAGAAGACGAAGCCCTGCGCGTCCAAGCCCTTCAGCAGGACGATGCGCGCATCCGGCAGCCCGTCGCGGCCGGCCGTGGCGAGCGTCATGGCGTTGGGATCCTCCGGCTCGGACCCCTGCGCCTGCTCGAACCACTCGGTGAACAGCGCCCAGGGATCCGTGCGCTCGGTGAAATCACCGTTCGTTAACGCGGCCACGGCATCGTCCCTTTCATGTGACATCGGATGCGAGGACAGGCCGGCGTCGCAGGCTCGCGTCGCGGCGCTGGGGCCGGTCCCGCGGTGGGTACAGGTGGTATGCGTCGTCACGTGTGTAAAGCGAATTCCCCAGCGACACGGCGCCCGGCGGCACGCCTCCTCCGCGCGGCGCTGACCGGCGGCCTGCTCGTCGCCGGGGCGGGTTGCAGCCAGCCGCTGCTCGTCTTCCAGGCCAAGCCGCAGGCCGAGGCGCCGGCGCCCGAGCCGACCAGCACCGGCAGCATCGGGCCGGTCGCGCCCCGCAGCTTCGGGGGCGACCTCACGGCCGAGGATTGGCGCCGCGCCAGGGCCGCCCTCGCGGTGGCCCTCGATCCCCAGGGCAACGGCCGGCCGGTGAAGTGGGACAACCCGGATTCCAAGATGCGCGGCATGGTCAACCCGACCGGCCTGCCCTACGTCGCGCAGGACGAGATCTGCCGCAACTTCCTGGCGACGGTGATCGCGCCCACCGGCAGCCGCTTCGTGCGCGGCACCGGCTGCCGGCCCTCGGGAGGCTCCTGGGAGCTCAAGAGCCTGAAGGCGACGCGCGCCCCGGCCTGACCGGGCGGGGCCCCGGCCCGAATGGCCGGCCCGGCGGTCCCGCCGCCCGCGGGGTCGCCAAGGCGTTGCAAACCGGCAACACATCTCCCACATTGGCGGCAGAGATCATCACGGAGCGCCACCGCCCGGGCTCCGCAACGGCACCGGATCCCCATGCGCAATCCCTACGACGTGCTCGGCGTCAGCCGCACCGCCGACGAGGCCGAGATCAAGAAGGCCTTCCGCAAGCTCGCGAAAACCTATCATCCCGACCGCAACAAGAACGACGCCAAGGCCAAGGACCGCTTCGCCGAGGTCAACCAGGCCTACGAGATCCTGGGCGACGCCAAGAAGCGGGCGGAGTTCGACCGCGGCGCCATCGACGCCGAGGGCAAGCCGCGCTTCCAGGGCTTCGAGGGTTTCACGGGCGGCGGCGGCGGGCCGCGGGGCGGCTTCTCGGGCTTCGACTTCGAGTCGATGGCGCGCGGGCGCGGCGGCGCGGGCGGCGCGGGCGGCTTCGGCGAGGACATCTTCTCGCACCTGTTCGGCGACGCCTTCCGCGGCGCGGCCGGGGCCGGCGCCCGGACCACGGCCCAGAAGGGCGACGACGTCGCGGCGGAACTCACCGTGACCCTCGACCAGGTCGCCAGCGAGGCGAAGCTGCGGCTGAGCCTGCCCACCGGCCGCGAGGTCGAGGTGGTGGTGCCCAAGGGCGTCACCGACGGGCAGGCGATCCGCCTGCGTGGCCTCGGCCATCCCGGCCGGGGCGGCGGCGAGGCGGGGGACGCGCTCCTCACCATCCGGTTCGCGGCGGATTCGCGCTTCCAGGTCGAGGGCGCGGACCTGCGCACCAGCGTCGAGGTGCCGCTGGAGGACGCCGTGCTGGGCGGGCCGGTGCGGATCCAGACCCTGACCGGCGCGGTCGAGATGAAGATCCCGGCCATGACCAGTTCCGGCCGCACCTTCCGCCTGCGCGGCAAGGGCCTGCCGAGGAAGGACGGCACGCGGGGCGACCTCCTCGCCAGCGTGGCGATCATCCTGCCCGAGGGCGCCGACGAGGCGCTCCTCGATTACGCCCGCAAGCGGCGCAGCGCCCGGGCGACGACGGGCTGAGCCGCGGGCCGGACCGGACCGGCCCCGGGCGGTGGACGCCTCACGCGGCCCGCCGTCCCGGCGGCGCCCGCCGCCCGAATTCCAGCGCGCCGTCCTCCACCGCGCCGAAGCGCAGGGCCGCGAGATCGAGCACGTAGTTCTGGTGCAGCCGCCACGGCTTGCGCGTGCCCTGCTTGGGCAGCAGCGCCAAGCCGCGCTGGATGTAGCCCGAGGTGAAGTCGATCACCGGCTCCTCGCCCTCCGCCGCGCCCCGGCGCGGCGCGCACCACTCGTCGCCCCGCGCCTCCATGCGGGCGATCAGCCGGCAGACGAAGCGGGCGGTGAGCTCGGATTTCAGCGTCCAGGACGCGTTGGTGTAGCCGATCGAGACCGCGAGGTTCGGCACCCCGCTCAGCATCATGCCCTTGTACAGGAAGGTCTCGCTGGCCACGACCGGCCGACCGTCGACGCTGAGCGTCATGCCGCCCAGCATCTTCAGCCGCAGCCCGGTCGCCGCCACGATGACGTCCGCCTCGATCTCCGTGCCCGAGCGCAGCCGCAGGCCCGTCTCCGTGAAGGTCTCGACGTGATCGGTCACCACCGAGGCCCGGCCTGAGCGGATCGCCTTGAACAGGTCGCCGTCCGGCACGAAGCAGAGCCGCTGATCCCAGGGCTTGTAGCGCGGCGTGAAATGCGTCGCGACGTCGTAGTCGGGGCCGAGCTGGGCCTGGACGCCCTTGCGCAGCAGGCCGGCGAGCTGCTCGGGCCGGCGGCGGGCGAACTGGAAGAGGACGATCGCGAGCGCGATGTTCTTCCAGCGCGCGAGGCCGTGGGCGAGGGCCGCGGGCAGCCGCTTCCTCATCCAGGTCGCGACCCGGTCCTCCGCCGGCAGCGACATCACGTAGGAGGGCGAGCGCTGCAGCATCGTCACGTGCGCGGCGGTGCGGGCGAGTTCGGGCACCAGGGTGACGGCGGTCGCGCCGCTGCCGATCACCACGACGCGCTTGCCCGCATGGTCGAGATCGGCCGGCCAATCCTGCGGATGCACCAGGCGCCCGCGGAAGCGGTCCATGCCCGGCCAGTCGGGCAGGTAGCCCCGGTCGTAATCGTAGTAGCCGGTGCAGAGGAACAGGAAACGGCAGCTGAAGCGGGCGGCCCGCCGCTGCGGCCCCGCCTCCGCCTCCACGGTCCAGCGCGCCTCCTCCGAGCGCCACGCCGCGCTCACGACCCGGTGGCCGAAGCGGATCTTCCGGTCGATGCCGGCGGCGGCGGCGGTCTCGCGCAGATAGGCCAGGATCGCCGCGCCCTCGGCGATCGAGCGCTCCTCCCGCCAGGGCCGGAACGAGTAGCCGAACGTGTAGAGGTCGGAATCCGAGCGCAGGCCGGGATAGCGGAACAGGTCCCAGGTCCCGCCGATCGCCTCGCGGCCCTCCAGGATCGCGTAGCGCGCCCCGGGCAGAAGCGTCTGCAGGTAGTGGCCGGCCGCGATGCCCGAGATGCCCGCACCGACGACCAGCACGTCGAGTGCCTCCGAGCCTCCTGCCTCGCGCGGGGCCGCGCCGAGGTCGGTCTGATCCATGCTCTCTCCTCCCGATCGGCTCCGAGGCCCTGCATGGGCCGAAACCGGCGCTCAGGTCCAGGGACCTTCGTGCCTCAGGTCCAGGGACCTTCGTGCCTCAGGTCGGGGTCGCCACGGGGCCCGCGGCATGGGATATCGGCCCGTCGAGCTGCGCGGGGAAGGCGCCCATGATCGAGGTCCGCAAGATCGTCGTCACCGTCGAGGAGGTGCGCCACGACGGCGGCCCGATCCTCGCCGCGCCCGTGCTGAAGGGCGCCCTCGCCTGCGTGGTCCGCAATCCCTTCGCGGGGCGCTACGAGCCCGAGATCACCCCGATGATGGAGGCGCTGAAGCCGCTCGGGCTCGAATGCGCCGACAAGCTGCTGCGGGCCCTCGGGGGCGATCCGGGCCGGATCGAGGCCTACGGCAAGGGCTCGCTGGTCGGCGCGGCGGGGGAGCTGGAGCACGGCGCCCTCTGGCACGTTCCGGGCGGCTACGCCATGCGCGAGCGCCTCGGGCAGGCCCTCGCCATCGTGCCCTCGATGACCAAGGTCGGGCCGATGGGGGCGATCCTCGACGTGCCGATCCACCACAAGGACGCGGCCTATGTCCGCTCGCATTTCGACGGGATCACCGTCTGCGTCGCCGACGCGCCGCGGGCCGACGAGATCCTGTTCGCCCTCGCCATGACGACCGGCGGGCGGCCGCACGCGCGCGTGGGCGGCCTCGCCAAGGGGGACATCTCCCAGTGGAACGGCCTGCGCTGAGCCCTCAGGCGAAGATCCGCCCCAGCGCGGCGGCATCGAGGATCCGGTAGGCGCCGGGCGCGAGGTCCTCGGGCAGGGTCAGCCCCCCGACCCGGTCCCGGTGCAGGGCCGTGACGTGGTTGCCGAGCGCCGCGAACATCCGGCGCACCTGGTGGTAGCGCCCCTCGGTGAGGACGACGCGCGCCTGCCGCGGCCCCTGGGCCGTGAAGCCGACCGGCAGCAGGGGCGCCTCCTCGCCCTCCAGCATCAGGGTGCCCGAGACGAGGATCGCGCCCTCGTCGCCGCGCAGGGGCCGGTCCAGCTCCACCCTGTACTGCTTCTCGATCTTCGCCTTGGGCGAGATGATGCGGTGGAGGAGCGCCCCGTCATCCGTGACGAGGAGCAGGCCGGAGGTGTCCTTGTCGAGGCGGCCCACCGTGGAGAGGGCCGGCTCCCGGCGGCGCCAGCGCTCCGGCAGCAGCCCGTAGACGAGCGGTCCGGCCTCCTTGTGCGAGCAGGTGACGCCGGTCGGCTTGTGCAGCATCAGGGCGAGCGGGGCAGGGGGGTCGAGGGGCTCGCCCGAGACGGTGAGCCGCGCGGGCAGGTCCGCCGTCGCGGCGATCCGCCCGTCCGCCTCGCGCAGGGCCTCGCCGTCGAGGCGGATGCGTCCGGCCCGGGCCAGCGCCTGGATCTCCCGCCGGGAGCCGTAGCCGAGATTGGCGAGGAGCCTGTCGAGGCGGATGGTGGGGGTGCGGCTCATCGGATCGCCTCGTAGACCTTGTAGCCGTGGCCGCTCGCGCGCGCCGTGACCGTCCGGAACGCCTCGGCCAGCACGGCCTCGTAGGGCAGGTGAAGGTTGGCGGTCAGCCAGAGCGCGCCGCCGGGGCGCAGCACCTCCGCGGCGCGGCGGATGAAGGCCTGGCCGAGCCCCTGGTCCTCGCTCCCCTTCAGGTGGAAGGGCGGGTTCGTCACCACGAAGTCGAGCCGCCCGGGCAGGGCGTCGGCGCGGCGCGCATCCGCCCAGGCGACGTGCGCGCGCGGATCCTCGACGTTGCGGCGCGCGGCCGCCACCGCCCGGCGGTCGATGTCCGCGAGGGTCAGCGCCGTCACCGCGGGCGAGGCCAGCACCGCCCGGGCGATCACGCCGAGGCCGCAGCCGAGATCGGCGCCGCGTCCCTTGAGCGGCGGCAGGGTGTCGAGCAGGAGCGCCGTCCCGGGATCGATCCGGTTCCAGCTGAAGATGCCGGGCTGCGTCCACAGCCCGAGGTCCGGGAGGTAGCGCGGGGCGCCCTCCGCGAGCGCGGCCTCGATCCCGACCGGCGCCGCCGGCCGCTCCGCCCGGCAGATCCGGTGATGGCGCTTGGCGGTCTCGGCGACGGCGCAGCCGAAGCCGGCCATCTCCCGCCCGAGTCGCGACCCGCCGCGGTCCTTCGGCGCCAGCGCGGTGAGGCGGCCGGAGGGGCGCAGCACCCGCAACCCCTGCGCGAGTACCGCCCGCCGCTCCGCGGTGCCCGGCGGCGCCAGGATCACCACCTCGTCGAGCGTGTCCGCGGCGAAGTCCTCCAGCGCCGCGGCGCCCGGGACCAGCGGGGAGACTTGGCGTGCGCCCTCGCAGGTCGGAACCAGGTCCGGCGGCGGGGCTCCGTACACGGCGCGGGTGACGGCAGGTCGCGTCGAGGGGGTAGTCTCATCCATGTCCGGTCCCATCCGGACGAAGGTCCGGGCCCGGCTGCGATAGAACGGGCGGCACCCCGACCGCAACGTGATCTGCGCCGATGCAACCCGCAGGTGCTATAACGCAGGGTTAATGTCTGATAACATATGTGAACGGGTCACGCTGTCTCGGACCCTCGGACGGCCCCGATGCGCTTCCCGCTGCCTCTCGCCGGCGCTTTCACAGGTCTCGCCGTGGTGGCGGCGCTCGCGCTCCTGCAGCTCCTGGAGCACAATCGCCTGCTGGAGGTCGGCCTCAAGGAGCTGGAGATCGCCGGGCCGGCGGCGCTGGCCGCGACCCTCGCCGCCCTCGCCTGCGCGGCCGCCGCGGCGATCGGCCGGCTGACGTGCCAGAACCGGGCCTTGGCCGCGACCGCGCGCGAGCTCGAGCGGGATCTGGCGGCCCGGTCCTGGGAGGAGGCCCGGGGCCGGAGCATCCTGGCGGCCCTGCTGCGCGCGAGCGGGGAGGGCGTCGCGCTCCTGGACGGGGAGCTTCGCCTGACCTTCGTGAGCGCTCGCTGGGCCGGCCTCGTCGGCTGCGGCCCGCCGCGGGCGGTCTCGGGCCGCCGCGTCGAGGAGGTGTTGCCGGAGGCGGTCCGCGCGGCCTGCCTGGCGCTGCTCGAGGATCTGCGGGAGGGACGGGCGGGCGAGGCGATCCTGCCCTGCCCGCGCGAGGCCGCGGACTCGCGCGAGGCTCGGCCGGCGCGCATCGGCCTCGCGCTGCTTTCCCTGCCCGACGGCCCGCAGCCCGAGCGCTACGTCATCCTCTGCCGGCCGCTCGGCCCCGGGGAGCGGGCCGCCCCGGCGCCGCGCCCGGAGGCCGACTTCCTCGCCATGATGGGCCACGAGCTCCGCACGCCCCTCAACGTCGTGCAGGGCTACGTGGACCTCCTCGGCGCGCAATCCGGTCTGACGGCGACGCAGCGCCGCTACGTCGAGGCCGCCGGCGCCGCCACCGCCAGCCTCTGCACCATCGTCGACGACGTCGTCGACCTCGCCCGGATCGAGGGCGGCCTGGTTCAGCTCGACCCGCGCGGCTTTGCCCTGCACGCCCTGACCGCGGAACTGCGCATGCTGCTGCGCCACGCCGGCGGGGCCGAGATCGAGGTCGAGATCGATCCCGCCGTCGCGCCGCGGCGTCGCGGGGATCCGGACCGCCTGCGCCAAGTGCTGCTGTACCTGCTCGGCGGCCCGCCGGCCGAGCGTATCCGCGTGGTGATCCGCAACGGATCCGCGCCGGGCGCGGTCCGATTCTCGCTGACCGGGCCGGGCACGCGGGGCTGGGCCGGCCGGATCCGGGACTTCGAGCGGCTCCTCCCGCCCGCGAGCGGAACGCGGCTGGGCGGCAGGAATCTGCGCGTCTCGATCGCGGGCCGCCTGATCGCCCTCATGCAGGGGAGGACCGGCACCGCGTCGGACCGTGACGAGGAGGTCTTCTGGCTCGAATTCGATCTCCCGCCCGAGCTTCCTGCCGCGGCGCGGGCCCCGGGTCCTCCGGAGAGATCCGCGCGCGCCGCACCTGCCCGGCTCCTCCTCGCGGAGGACGTGGCGATCAACCGCGAACTCGGGCGCGTGCTCCTGGAGCGGGGCGGCTACCACGTGGACGTGGTCGGGGACGGAGACGCCGCCCTGGCCGCCGCCACGACGGGCCGCTACGACCTCGTCCTCCTGGACATGCGCCTGCCCGGCACCGACGGGTTCGCGGTGGTCCGGGAGATCCGCGCCCTCGCGGCGCCGCACTGCGCCGTGCCGGTCGTCGCGCTGAGCGCCGACGTCACGCCCGAGCAGGTGGCGCGCTGCCGCGCCGCCGGCATGGACGAGTGCCTCGGCAAGCCCTTCTCCCGGGCCGACCTCTACGCCGTGATCGAGCGGCTGCTCTCCGCGCGGGTGCCCGTCCCGGCCTCCGGGTGAGGCCGGGGTCTCAGACGCTGTCGGGACGATCACGTCCGGACAGCGTCTGAGAAGCCCGCGCGGCGCTTGAGCGAAGCCGAAATCCGCATTGCGCCGCAATCCGTCGGATCACGAGCCCGCGCGGCGCTTGAGCGAAGCCGAAATCCGCATTGCGACGCAATCCGTCGGATTTCGGATCACGCCCCCCGGCCGTCCAGGGCGGCGGGGCGACGCGGTCGCGACCGGCGCGCTTGGCCGCGTAGAGGGCCGCGTCGGCCCCTCGCACGCGCTCCTCGACGGAGACGGCCCCGGCATGCCCGGCCGCGACCCCGAGGCTCACTGTCACCACCTCCGAGCGGCCGCCGCCCGCGTGCGGGATCGCCAGCGCCACGAATGCCGCCCGGAGGCGCTCGGCCGCGGCGAGCGAGGCAGGCGGCTCGATTGCATCCGGTGCCCGCGGCCCGCAGGATGGCCCGGATGGCGACCCACGACGTCCTCAACCAGAGCACGCCTTTCGCGGACGTGAACCTGATCGCCGCCGACGCGCCCCTGCGGGGCGCCCTGCGGGCGAACGGGGTCGATCCCGACGAGCCCGGGCTGGCCGCCTTCGGGGCGGAGTGGGGCGCGGCGGAGCGCCTCGAGGGCGGCCGCCTCGCCAACGAGAATCCGCCGCGGCTGCGCACCCACGACGCGAGCGGCCGCCGCGCCGACCGGGTGGAGTTCCACCCCGCCTATCACGCCCTGATGCGGGCGAGCGTGGGGGCGGGCCTGCACGCCTCGCTCTGGGACGGCGCGGCGCCGGCCCTGCCGTTCGGCCGGGGCCACGTGGCGCGGGCCGCCCGCCTCTACGCCGTCGCGGGTGTCGAGAGCGGCCATCTCTGCCCCATGACCATGACCAGCGCCGCGGTGGCGGCCCTCGCCGCCGCGCCCGACCACCTCGCCGCGTGGTGGCCGCGCCTCACCTCCCGCCGCTACGATCCGGAGTTCCGGCCGTGGTTCGAGAAGGCGGGCGTCACCCTCGGCATGGGGATGACGGAGAAGCAGGGCGGCACGGACGTGCGCGCCAACACCACGGCGGCGCGGCCCGCGGGCGACGACGTCTACCACCTCACCGGGCACAAGTGGTTCTTCTCGGCCCCGATGTGCGACGCCTTCCTGGTCCTGGCGCAGGCTCCCGACGGGCTCTCCTGCTTCCTGGTGCCCCGGCACCGGCCCGACAGGAGCGTCAACGCCCTGCGGCTGCAGCGCCTGAAGGACAAGCTCGGCAACCGCTCGAACGCCTCCGCGGAGGTCGAGTTCGAGGAGGCCTTCGGCTGGCGCCTCGGCGAGGAGGGGCGGGGGCTGCGCACCATCCTGGCGATGGTGCAGCTCACGCGGCTCGACTGCGCGGTGGCCTCGGCCGGGCTCGGCCGCATGGCCCTCGCGCTTGCGCTCCACCACGCCCGCCACCGCAGCGCGTTCGGGCGGCCCCTCGCCGACCAGCCCGCCATGCGGGCGGTGCTGGCGGATCTCGCCCTCGCCGTCGAGGCGCAGGTCGCCCTCGTGATGCGGCTCTCCGCCAGTTTCGACCGGGGCGAGGCGGTCCGCGCCCGTCTGCTCACCCCCGCCGCGAAGTACGCGGTCTGCAAGGCGGCGCCCGGCCTCGTCGCCGAGGCGATGGAGTGCCTCGGCGGCAACGGCTACGTGGAGGAGAATCCGCTCCCCCGCCTCTACCGCGAGGCGCCGGTCAACGCGATCTGGGAGGGGTCGGGCAACGTCATGGCCCTCGACGTGCTGCGCGCGGCCTCCCGCGCGCCCGAGGAGGCGCGGGCCGTCCTCGCCGCGCTCGCGGCGGAGGCGCGGGACCTGCCGGGCGCCGCCCGGGCCGCCCGCGACGTGGCGGAGGGCCTCGCGGCGCCGGACGCGCCGGCGCGGGCGCGCTTCGTCACCGGGCGCCTCGCCGCCCTCGCGGCGGCGGCGGCCCTGGCGACCTCAGCGCCCCCCGCCCTCGCCGAGGCCTATGCGCGCACGCGCCTCGCCGGGGAGCATGCCCTCTTCGGCAGCGCGGATCTCGGGCGGGAGGCGGACCTCCTGCTCGCCCGCGCCCTCCCGTGAGGCGGCGGGCGCCGGCCCGTCGGTGAACAGCACCCGGTGCATGATCCGCCCCGGCAGCAGGGTGAACAGGCCCGTCACCACCAATCCCCCGGCGAAGAGCGAGGTCATGGTCAGGCGATGGGCCGCGATGCGGCCCCGGCGGGCATGCGCCACCGCGGCGACGAGGGAGGCCAGCGTCGCCGCGGAGAGTCCGTGGATCCAGCCGAACGGCCCGAACTGCCGCACCTGCCAGATCCCGAACGAGCTGAGCGCGACGAGCGCCATCAACCCGACCCAGACCCATCCGAGCCCGCGATGACGGGCACCGCCCCTCGGCAGGACGAGCTGCGCCGCGCCGAGCCCGAGGGCGGCGAGGGCGGCCGCGGCGTGGATCTGGATCAGCGGCGAGGCGGTGAGCAGGGGGTGCAGCGTCATGGCGGGCCCGGGCTGGACCGCCGCGCGGGGCCGTGGCCGCCCGGGGCGCCGGCCCTATGATGGCGCCGTCACCATCCGGGGAGGATGTTGTCATTGTCAACATCGCGGCGGGGCGGGGCGGCGCCCTATCACCACGGCGACCTGCGCCGGGCCCTGCTGGCGGCGGCGCGGGCGCTCCTTGAGGCGGGCGGTCCGGAGGCGGTGACGCTTCGCGAGGCGGCCCGGACGGCGTACGTGTCGCACAACGCGCCCTATCGCCACTTCGCGAGTCGGGACGCGCTGCTGGCCGCGCTGGCGGCCGAAGGGTTCGTCGCCCTGGCTGAGCGGCTGCGCGACGCCCGGGCGCGCGCCGCCTCCGAGCCACTCCCGGCGCTGGGCCGCGCCTATCTGGGCTTCGCCGAGAAGGAGCGGGCGCGGTTCCGCCTGATGTTCGGCGGCTCCCTGGAGCGCGCCGCGCATCCCGCCCTCGCGGCCGGGGCGGCGGAGGCGTTCGGGGTGCTGCGCGATTCGGTGGCGTCGGGCACCCCGCCGGAGCGGGTCGGCCCCGCGGCGATCCACGCCTGGGGCTTGGTGCACGGCCTCGCGACGCTGGTGGCGGACGGCCAGATCGGCCGGGAGGAGGCGGATGCGGCGCTCGGGCGGGGCGCGGGGCCGGGCTGAGGCCGAGGATCTCCCTCGACGGCGGCGCGGGCTCGCCTAGAGCAGCACCCGATCACGTTGCAATCGGGTGCTGCTCTCGATCTTTGATCTTGCCGCATTTTCTGCGACGAACCGGCATCCACTTCGTCGGAAAATGCTCTAGATCGGCCGCATGCTGCCGCGATTGCTCCTCTGCGCCCTCCTCGCCGCCCTGGCCTGCCTCGTCGAGGCGCGGGCGCAGGCCCCCGTCCGCAACGTCCTGCCCGGAACCTGCGAGACGCTGGTGCTCGGTGGGCGGGATGCCAGCGCCACCTGCGCGAACGAGCTCGTCAACGGCGTCGAGGGCCGCCGCACGATCTTCGAGTTCCGGTCGAGCGACGGGAACGCGGTCGCCTTCAGCGGCACGGGCGCGCCGCAGGAGCGGCAGGAGGAATTCGGAGTCGACGCGACCCAGCCGGTGAGCGTGCTGATCCTGACGAGCAAGGGACCGGACGGCGCGGTCCTGCGCGACACGCTGATGACGGTCGGCTCCTGCCGCTTCCCTCCGGCGGAGCCCGGCACCTCGCGGGTGGTCTGCGCCGCCGACACGCAGCGCGGGCGCTTCGAGGGCGTCTTCGTCACCAGGGCCGGCGCGAAGCCGTGACGGCGGCGCGGCCGGCCGGCCTCAGGCCGCCGACCCCGCCCGTGCCACCGCGCGCTTGACGACCTGCTGCACCTCGGGATTCGACAGGAACAGGTCGTGGTTGATGAGGCCGCCGCCGTAATCCGAGGCGTCGGCCACCCGCACGCCGAGGGCTTCGAGCCGCGCCCGGTCCACCGCGCCCGCCCGCGGCACGCCGCCCGCGAGGCTGCCCGAGACCGCGAGCGCCCGGTCGTGCGTGGAGGAGATCACCGTGATCCTGGCCGCGTCCGGGCCGAGCCGCTCGACGCCCTTGGTGAAGAGGTCGATGTCGATGTCGGGCGCGGCCAGGACCACGGCGCCGATCCGGCCAATCGCGGCCTCGCCGGCATCGGCGCGCAGCATGCGCAGCGTCTCCAGGGTGATGAGCGTGCCCATGGAATGCGCCACCACGTGGACGCGCCCGCCCCCGAGCGGGCCGCTCAGCGCGCGCAGCAGGTCCTCCAGCGCGTCCCGCGACCACAGCGCGCTCTCGCGGTCGTAGCCGTAATCGAGGGTCGAGCCGGCCGAGGGCCAGGTGAACAGGCCCGAGACCCCGCGGAAGCGGATGCCGTCCGACAGCCGCGCCGCGCTGATCGCGGCGGATTCGAAGGATTCCCGGTAGCCGTGCACGTAGAGCAGCACGTCCCGGCCCAGCGTGGCATCCGCGAAGGCCGTGGCGGCGTTCGGCCCGGTCTCGATGCGCGGGGCGGAGGCGATCGACCAGTCGCCGCTCACCGCGGCCGCGACCTTGCCGACCAGCGACCGGTCCGGTCCCGACAGGCGCAGCTCCGCGAAGGCGAGGCCGGCCCCGCGCTCCTCGGTGAAGTAGGGCGGCGCCTTCGGGTCGGCGGCGGGGCGCCGGGTCGTCGCGACGAGGAGGACCGGGCTGACCCCGAGGGCCGATTGCCGCTCCGGCACCGGTCCCGCCCCGGTGACGAGACCCTCGGCGAGGCAGCCGCCGAGGGCGGGCGCAGCGAGCGCGGCGGCGCCGAGCCGCAGCAGGCCGCGCCGGGTCGGCCGCGGGGATAGGATCGGGACGTCAGGCACGTTCGGGTCTCCGCGGCCGCGCTCTCGGGATAGGCGTGATGGCGGGTGATTCTGACCGCGGCGGGGCGAAGCGCGGTGCCGGAGCATCATTCGCCCGACCGATCGCCGGCTCGCCGCCGCGAAGGACGCGCGGCCGGGCCGGATTCCCGCGCCGGGCGGCTCCGCCAAAGGCGGCCCTCGACGGGGCGGCGGCGAGCCGGCAGAAAGACCCGATGACGCGCGTGCCGGCTCCCGACCTCGACCAACTCCTCAAGGGCAACCGGGCCGCGCTCGCCCGGGCCATCACGCTCGCCGAATCGAAGCGCGCGGATCACCGCGCCGCCGCCCGCGACCTCCTCGACGCGGCCCTGCCCCATACCGGCCGGGCCGTGCGGGTCGGCATCACCGGCGTGCCGGGGGTCGGCAAGTCCACCACCATCGACGCGCTCGGCGCCAACCTCACGGCGCAGGGCCACCGGGTCGCGGTGCTCGCGGTCGACCCGAGTTCGACCCGCACCGGCGGCTCGATCCTCGGCGACAAGACCCGCATGGCGCGGCTCGCGGTCGATCCGAACGCCTATATCCGGCCCTCGCCCTCGTCCGGGACGCTCGGGGGCGTCGCCGCCAAGACCCGCGAGACGATGCTGCTCTGCGAGGCGGCGGGCTTCGACGTGATCCTGGTCGAGACGGTCGGGGTCGGCCAGTCGGAGACGGCGGTGGCCGACCTCACCGACTTCTTCCTGGTGCTGATGCTGCCGGGGGCGGGCGACGAGCTGCAGGGCATCAAGAAGGGCATCCTCGAACTCGCCGACATGATCGCGGTCAACAAGGCGGACGGCGAGGAGGGGATGCGCCGGGCCAGGGCCGCGGCGGCGGAGTACCGGGCGGCGCTCCACATCCTGACGCCCGCGAGCGCCACCTGGACGCCCCCCGTGGTGACGATCTCCGGGCTCGCCAATCAGGGCCTCGACGGGCTCTGGGCCGCGATCCTCGACCACCGCGCCAAGATGACGGCCTCCGGCGAACTCGCGGCGCGGCGGCGGGCGCAGGACGTGAAGTGGATGTGGGCGATGGTGCACGAGCGCCTGCACCAGCGCCTCGTCGGCAGCGCGGAGGTGCGGGCGCGGACGGCCGAGGCCGAGCGGGCCGTGGCGGCGGGGGAGCGCTCGGCCGCCGCGGGGGCGGACCTCATCGCCGCGATGATCGGCTTGTGAGCCGGCGCTCGGGCGGGCCGGCGCCCGGCCTCGCCCACCGCGCTCCGACGCCGCGAAGGCCGGCCCGCCCATGGCCACGGCGCCGCGCGCGCCTATCTGCCTTCGGCACCCGTGGGGAGTATCTCTCCCACGGCAGGCGGGAGGGTTTCGGCCGCATGACGACCACGTTCTTCCTCGTGCGGCACGCCGCGCACGGCCATCTCGACCGCACGCTGTGCGGGCGAATGCCGGGCATCCGCCTGGGCGAGGAGGGGCGGGCGCAGGCGCGGGCCCTGGCGCTGCGGCTCACGCCGGAGCGGCTCGACGCCGTCTATGCCAGCCCGCTCGAACGCGCCCAGGAGACCGCCGCGCCGATCGCCGCGGCGGCGGGCCTCGGCGTGGACACGCTGCCGGGGCTGAACGAGATCGATTTCGGCGAGTGGTCCGGCCGCAGCTTCGAGGACTTGCACGGCGATCCGCGCTGGACCTACTGGAACACCGCCCGGCACGTCACCCGGCCCCCCGGCGGCGAGACGGTCCTGGAGGCGCAGGCCCGGGCCGTCGGCACCCTGGAGGCGCTGCGCGCGCGCCACGGCGAGGCGCGCCTCGCCCTCGTCAGCCACGCCGACGTCATCAAGCTCGTCCTCGCCTACGCGCTCGGCCTCGCCCCGGACGCGATGGGACGGTTCGAGGTCAGTCCCGCCTCGGTCAGCGCCGTCATCCTGGGGGAATGGGGCGCCAAGGTCGAGCGCATCAACGAGAGGGTTGCGGCATGAGCCGGCTCGACGACCTGCGCGACCGGGCCGCGTCGCTCGGCCCCTGGTTCCACAACATCGAGATCGCGCCGGGCCTGTTCACGGCGCCCGACCACTTCCTCGGCGACTACCCGACCGTGAAGTGGCGCGGCTTCGCGCACGCGATCCCCGCCGACCTCACCGGCAAGAGCGTGCTCGACATCGGCTGCAATGGCGGCTTCTACGCGATCGAGATGAAGCGCCGGGGCGCCGCCCGCGTGCTCGGCCTCGACGAGGATCCCGACTACCTCGCCCAGGCCCGCTTCGCCGCCGAGGCCCTCGGGGCGGAGATCGAGTTCCGCGAGGGCTCCGTCTACGACGTGGCGGCGCTCGGCGAGCGCTTCGACCTCGTCCTGTTCATGGGCGTGCTCTACCACCTGCGCCACCCGCTCCTCGCCCTCGACCTGATCCACGCCCACGCGGCGGCGGACATGCTGGTGTTCCAGTCGATGCAGCGCGGCGCCAGGACCGTGGCGGAGGTCGCGCCGGACTACGACTTCTTCGAGATGGAGCATTTCGACCGGCCGGACTACCCGAAGCTGCACTTCATCGAGCGCTCCTACGCGGGCGACCCGACCAACTGGTGGGCGCCCAACCGCGCCTGCACGGAGGCGATGCTGCGCGCGGCCGGCTTCGCCATCGAGAGCCATCCGGAGGAGGAGGTCTATGTCTGCCGCCGGGTGGAGGCGCCCCCCTTCGCGGGGCCGGTCTACCCGGCGCGGCCGGGGCGGTAGCGCCTGGAGCATGTGCCGACGAAGCGGATGCCGCCGCGTCGGACCATGCGGCGCCATCAACGGCCGAGAGCAGCGTCCGATCGCACCCTGATCGGGCGCTGCCCTAGAGCCCGCCCGCCTCGATCACGAACCGGGCGACGGCCTCGACGCCGTCGCCCCGGCGCAGGCTGGTGAAGACGTAGGGGCGCCCGCCGCGCATGCGCTGCGTGTCGGCCTCCATCACCGCGAGGTCGGCGCCGACCAGGGGCGCGAGGTCGGTCTTGTTGATGACGAGGAGGTCCGAGCGCGTGATGCCGGGACCGCCCTTGCGCGGGATCTTCTCGCCGCCCGCCACGTCGATGACGTAGAGCGTCAGGTCGGCGAGTTCGGGCGAGAACGTCGCCGCGAGGTTGTCGCCGCCCGACTCGATCAGGATGAGGTCGAGGGAGGGGAAGCGGCGGCGCATCTCGGCCACCGCCGCGAGGTTGATCGAGGCGTCCTCGCGGATCGCCGTGTGCGGGCAGCCGCCGGTCTCGACGCCCATGATCCGCTCCTCGGGGAGCGCGCCCGCCACGGTGAGCAGCCGCGCATCCTCCTTGGTGTAGATGTCGTTGGTGATGGCGCAGAGGTCGAAGCGGCCGCGCAGGGCCTTGCAGAGACCCTCCATCAGGGCCGTCTTGCCCGACCCGACCGGGCCGCCGATGCCGACCCGCAGGGGGCCGTGGTGAGGTGTCGTCATGCTGCCGCGCCGGAGGATGTCCGCGAGTGTCGGGTCGAGGGGCCGGGAGGCCGGCGCCGCCCGCACCCTGCCATCGCGGCGCGCGCCCGGCAACGCGGCGGACCGGCCGGCATCAGGGAGGGGATCCGGCCCGCCGCCGCTCCTCGGCGCAGAGGGCGGCGATGTCCGCCTCCTCCACCTCGGCGAGCGGACGGGGGATGCGCAGGGCGCGGCTGGGCTCGCCCTCCCGCATGACCAGCACGATCGTCTCCACGTCCGGGCAGCCCGGATCCGCGCAGGCGAGTTCCGTGACGCTGAGCGCGTCCCGCGGGCCGAGACCGAGGCCGGGCGCGAGCAGCGCCTTGAGGGCGGCGCTCCGGGCCGCGTGGGCGGCCGCCCGCGCCCGCCACTCCTTCAGGGAGGTCAGCCCCATGGTCAGGCGGCCGTGTCCCAGGCCGGGAACGGATCGGGCAGGTCGCGGTAGAGCTGCGGCCGGAAGCGGGTGACCCCGACCGGTCCGACAAGGCAGGCGTCGAGATCCGCCCGGATCGCGGCCTCGTCGAGACCCATGCCGATGATGACGAGCTCCTGGCGCCGGTCGCCCCAGACGGCGCTCCAGTGCCGGTTCAAGAGACGGCGCCACTCGGGGTGGTCCGGCCAGTGCCGGCGCGGGATCGCCGCCCACCAGCGGCCCATCAGCCCGGTGCGGACGATCGCCCCGGCGAGCGAGAACTCCCCCACGAGGTCCGGTCGCGTGGCGAGCCAGAAATGGCCCTTGGCGCGGATCAGCCCCGGCCAGGTCCGCCGCAGGAAACGGTCGAAGGCCTCCGGATGAAACGGCCGGCGCGCCCGGTAGACGAAGGAGCCGATGCCGTATTCCTCGGTCTCCGGGGTGTGGGTCTCCGGCGCGTGGAGCTGCCGGAACCAGAGGGCGTGGCGCTCCGCCCGCTCCTCGCTGAACGCGCCGGTGTCGAGGACAGCGTCCAGCGGCACGCGGCCGTGGGCGGCGGTGAGGATCCTCGCATCGGCGTTGAGCCCGCGGATCACCGCGAGCACCTGCGTCAGCTGCGCGTCGCCGACGTCCTCGGCCTTGTTCACCACGACGACGTCCGCGAACTCGATCTGCTCGACCAGCAGATCGACCAGGGTGCGGGCGTCCTCCGGCCCCGCCGCGTCGCCGCGCTCGCGCAGGAACTCGTGGGAGCCGTAATCGCGCAGCAGGTTCACCGCGTCCACGACGGTGACCATCGTGTCGAGCCGCGCGACGTCCGACAGGCTCGCCCCGGCCTCGTCCCGGAACGAGAAGGTGCTCGCCACGGGGAGCGGCTCGGCGATCCCGGTGCTCTCGATCAGCAGGTAGTCGAAGCGACCCTCCTCGGCGAGGCGGCGCACCTCCCGCAGCAGGTCCTCGCGCAGGGTGCAGCAGATGCAGCCGTTCGTCATCTCGACCTGCGTCTCCTCGGTCCGCGACAGGCCGGAAGCGGCGCGCACGAGATCGGCGTCGATGTTCACCTCGCTCATGTCGTTGACGATCACGGCGACGCGCCGGCCCTCCCGGTTGTTCAGCACGTGGTTGAGGAGCGTGGTCTTGCCCGCGCCGAGGAAGCCGGACAGCACGGTGACGGGGAGGCGGGGGACGGAGCGGGCGACATCGGCATACCGTACGTTATAACGTTACGACGATCGGCATGAAGCGGCGGCGCGGTCCCGCTGTCAAGCGGCCGGCTCACGAGCGGAAGATGCGGCTGTACTGCGTCTCGTGCCGGAAGCTGCCGAGGTCGAGGCGCAGGGTCGCGGCGCCGAGCGCGTCGAGGGGCGCCCCCTCGGCCTCCGCCGCCAGGGCCGCGACCAGGGGGCTCAGGGCCGCGACGACCCGGGTGCCGGCGCTCTGGCCGACCGGCGCCAGCCGCAACGCCGCCGAGACCTGGTTCTGCAGGAAGGCCGACAGGTAGCCGGTGACGAGGCTGCGCCGGGCGATCCGGTGCGCCCCGGCCGCGAGCCCGACCGCGACCGGGTAGGCGACCGGGCCCGGCAGGCGGGTGGCGAGCGCCTCCAGCCCAGGCGCCGGCCAGGCCGCCACGGTGGCGTCGAGGAAGGAGCGGCCCTGCTGGCTGGTTTCCAGGTGCAGCTCGCGCGAGGGCGCCAGCGCGAGCGCGAGGTCGTTCAGGGCCTCGGCCGCCCGCGGATCGCCCGCGAGGCCCGCCCCGTGCGCGTGCGCCGCCAGGATCGCGTCGTTGCGGGCGGCCCCGTGGCTCAGCACATCGGCGAGCCATGCGCCGAGGCTCGCCTCGTCGCGCACGTCGCCCGCCTCCGCCGCCCATTCGAGGCCGTGCGAATAGGCGTAGGCGCCGACCGGATAGCCGGGCGAGAGCCAGGACAGCAGCAGCAGCGCGTCGCGGGCGGCCCCGTCCTGGGCGGCCCCGTCCTGGGCCGCCTCAGCCTGGGCCGCCTCGGCCTCGCCCGGGTCCGCCTCATCCATGGGCGTGGTCGTGAGGGTGGCCGTGGGAGTGGCCCCCCGCATAGGCGCCGCCCTCGGGCCGGAACGGCCGCACCACCGGGGTCGCGGTGCCGCCGAGGCCCTCGACCATGGCGGCCAGTACGTGATCCTCGGCGATGAACACCGCGTCCTCGCCGATCTCGGCCGGGATGTGCCGGTTGCCGATGTGCCAGATCAGGCGCGCGAGGGCGCGGGGCGAGGCGCCCCGGATCTCGAGGAGCCGCTCCGGCGCCGCCTCGACCCAGACCAGCCGCCCGTCCTCCAGGCGCAGCGCGTCGCCGTCCTCCAGCACGGTCGCCTCGGGGAGGTCGAGCAGGAAGGCGAGGCCGCCGAGTCCGCGCAGCGCGACGCGGCGCCGGTGCCGCTCGCCGTGGTCGAGGACGATGCGGTCGACGATCTCGCCGGAGCAGAGCGCGTCCCGGCGCACCACGCGGGTCGCGCGGGGAGGGAGGTGGGGTGGGACACGGGGCTTCATCCTGGGATCCCGCGCCACCGGGCGCGGGCGGGTTCGCGCCCCTTATACCCAAGTTCCGTGCCGGACGCCTCAGGCCGCCCGGCGGTAGCGCCGCTCCGCGAAATCCTCGTGCGCGATCTCCGGGTGGCGGCCCGTGATCAGGTCGGCGAGCATCCGGCCCGAGCCGCAGGCCATGGTCCAGCCGAGCGTCCCGTGCCCCGTATTGGTGTAGAGATTCCCGTAGGCCGTGGCGCCGACGATCGGGGTCCCGTCCGGGGTCATCGGGCGCAGGCCCGTCCAGAACGTCGCCCGGGAGAGGTCGCCGCCCGCCGGGAACAGGTCCGTCAGCGAGCGCTCCAGGGTCGCGCGGCGGGGCCCCCGCAGCGCCTGGCTGAACCCCGCCAGTTCCGCCGTGCCGCCGACCCGGATCCGGTCGCCGAGCCGCGTGATCGCGACCTTGTAGGTCTCGTCCATGACGGTCGAGACCGGGGCCGAGCCCTCGTCCGTCACCGGCAGGGTGAGCGAGTAGCCCTTGACCGGATAGACCGGCAGCGACAGGCCGAGGGGGCGCAGGAGCGCGGGCGTGTAGCTGCCCATGGCGGCCACGTAGGCCTCCGCCCGCAGCACCTCGCCGGTGGCGGTCTCGACGCCGGTGACGCGCCCGGCCTCGTGGTGCAGCCGCGCCACCGCGACCCCGAAGCGGAAGCGCACGCCGCGGTCCGCGCAGAGGGCGGCGAGGCGCTGCGTGAAGAGGTGCGCGTCGCCGGTCTCGTCGCCGGGCAGGCGCAGACCCCCGACGAACGTGTCCCTCACCCGCGCGAGCGCGGGCTCGGCGGCGATGCAGCCCTCCGGATCCAGCACCTCGTAGGCGACCCCGTAGGCGTCGAGGACGCGGGTGTCGTCGCCGACATGGTCGAGCTGCTTGCGGGTGCGGAAGAGCTGGAGCGTGCCCTTCTCGCGGTGGTCGTAGGCGATGCCGGTCTCCCCGCGCAGGTCGCGAAGGGCGTCGCGGCTGAACTCGGCGAGGCGGACCATGCGGCCCTTGTTGCGCTGATAGGCCTCCTGCGTGCAATTGGCGAGCATCCGGGCGAGCCAGCCGTAGAGGCGCGGCTCGAGCTGCGGCCAGAGCACCAGCGGCCGGTGGCGCATCATCAGCCACTTCATGGCCTTGAGCGGGATGCCGGGGGCCGCCCAGGGGGCCGAGTAGCCGGGCGAGACCTGGCCCGCATTGGCAAAGCTGGTCTCCAGCCCCGCGCCGGGCTGGCGGTCGAGCACCGTGACCTCGTGCCCGGCCCGGGCGAGGTAATAGGCCGAGGTCACACCCACAACGCCGCCACCCAGGACGAGAACGCGCATCGCACGGCCCCCAAACGTTCGGAACGAGCAGGGCGCCAGTCTCGCGCAAGGATCGTCGAATGTCCCGCCTGACAGGCGCAGGATCTGCGGTACGATGGCCTCACACGCAATCTCCTGGCGCGACGCGAGAGAATCTGCCGATGGTGCGGGACGAGGTCGATGCGCGCATCCTGCGCGTCCTGCGCGGCGACGGCCGCATCAGCAACGCGGACCTCGCCGCCTCGGTCGGGCTGTCGCCCTCCGCCACGCTGCGGCGGCTGCGGCTCCTGGAGCGCAGCGGCGTCATCCGCGGCTACACGGCGCTGATCGACGAGCCGGACGCCGCCGCGCCGCTCGTGGTGCTGACGCAGATCACCCTCGACCGGCAGACGGAGGAGTTCCTCAACCGCTTCGAGGCGGCGGTGCGCCGCTGCCCGGAGGTGCGCGAGTGCTACCTGATGACGGGCCTCGCCGATTACCTGATGCGGATCGAGGTGCGGGACGCGGGCGATTACGAGCGCCTGCACAAGGAGGTGCTCTCCCGCCTGCCCGGCGTCGCGCGCATCCAGTCGAGCTTCGCGATCCGCACGGTGGTCCGCGGCCCGCGCTGAGGCTGGTCCCGGTACGGTCCTTGCTGCGGCACCCCGGCTGCAGGATCCTGCAGTCAGGATCCTGCGGCCCGGGCCGCCGGGGGGCGCGATGGTGGATCTGAGGAGCCTCGAAGTCTTCTACTGGACGGCGACGTTGTGCAGCTTCCGCCAAGCGGCCGAGCGGCTCAACACGACCCAGCCCGCCGTGTCGCAGCGGATCGCGGCCCTGGAGGAGACCTTCGGCGTCAGATTGTTCGAGCGGCGGGCGCGCTCCGTCTGCCTCACCGCCAAGGGGCGGGACCTCCTGGTCTACGCCGAGCGCTTCCTGCGCCTGCGCACCGAGATGATGGGCGCCATCGCGAGCCCCGAGACCATGCGGGGCGTGCTGCGGCTCGGGGTCTCCGAGACCATCGTGCACACGTGGCTGATGCGCTTCATCGAGGCGATGAGCCAGGCCTATCCGGGCGTGACGGTGGATCTCTCGGTCGACATCTCGCCCAACATGCGCGACGCGCTGATCCGCCGCGAACTCGACCTCGACTTCCTGGTCGGGCCGATCACCATGCCGAGCCTCGTCAACCTGCCACTCTGCCGCTACGCGGTGGCCTGGATCGCCGCGCCGCAGCTCGATCTCGGCGAGGGCGAGGTGGCGCTCACCGACCTCGTGCGCCACCCGATCATCACCTACCCGAAGAACACCAACCCCTACGTCCAGCTCCACGACCTGCTGGCGCGCTCGAACCTGCCGCCGCCGCGGCTCTACAGCAACGCCTCGCTCTCCACGATCGTGCGCATGACGCTCGAAGGCATCGGCATCTGTGTGATCCCGCCCGACATCGTCCGGCGCGAGATCGAGAGCGGGCAGCTGCGGGTGCTCAACACCCAGGCGCGCCTGCCCGACATCGACTTCACGGCCACCTACGCCAACACCCCGGATTGCGGCCTCGCCGCGCCCGCCGCCCGCCTCGCCTGCGCGGTGGCGGCGGGGATCGCCGTGGAATAAGCTCCGCTTATCGATTTCGATGCGAAATCGCGATTGGCACTTAACCGCACAGAATGTGACCATGCCGCATTCCTGGGCATAGGGGTGCCCGGGCAGAGGGAGTGCCGCCACCGATGACGTTCCTCCGGAACCCGGCCGACCGCGCCCGCCTGACCGGCCACGAGGCCCGGCTCGCCTGCCGCCGCGGCGAGATCGTCGGCAGCACGGCCGGTCTCGCGCACGGCTACGTGCAGGCCAACCTCGCGGTCCTGCCCAAGGACCTCGCCACCGACTTCCTGCTCTTCGCGCAGCGCAACCCGAAGCCCTGCCCGATCATCGGCGTCTCGGCGCCCGGCGACCGGCGCATCCCGGAACTCGGCGAGGATCTCGACATCGCCACCGACGTCTCGGGCTACCGGGTCTGGCGGCACGGCGAGATGGTGGAGGAGCGCCTCGACGTCGCGGATCTCTGGCGCGACGACCTCGTGGCCTTCGCGATCGGCTGCTCCTTCTCGTTCGAGGCCGCGATGGTCGAGGACGGCCTGCCCCTGCGCCACGTCGAGATGGGCGTGCGGGTGCCGATGTACCGCACCACCGTCCCGTGCCGGCCGGCCGGCCCCTTCGCCGGCCCGATGGTGGTCTCGATGCGCCCGCTGACCCCCGCCCAGGCGATCCGCGCGGTGCAGATCACCTCGCGCTTCCCCGCCGTGCACGGGGCGCCGGTCCATCTCGGCCTGCCGGAGGCGATCGGCATCCGCGACCTCGGCCGGCCCGATTACGGCGACCCGGTCCGGGTCGCGCCGGACGAGATCCCGGTCTTCTGGGCCTGCGGCGTCACCCCGCAATCGGTGATCGCCGCCTCGAAACCGTCCTTCGCGATCACGCACGCGCCGGGCGCGATGCTCGTCACCGACCGCCGCAACAGCGAGTTCGCGGTGCTCTGACCCTGTCCCACTCACACCCTGGAGGCACGCGCATGATTCGTCGTCGGGATCTACTGGTCGGGGGCGCGGGCGCCCTGGCCCTCTCCGGGATGGGCGCGGCGCCCGCCCGCGCCGCGGACGAGGTCGTCGTCGGCGTCCTCTACGCGATGTCGGGAGCGAGCGCGCAGGTGGGCGTGGATGCCCGCCACGCCATCGAGACCGCCCTCGACATCGTCAACCAGAACCACGACCTCGACCTGCCGCTCGCCCGCGGCACCGGCCTGCCGGGGCTCGGCGGCGCCAGGATCCGCCTCGTCTTCGCCGACCACCAGGCCGATCCCCAGAAGGGCCGCGCCGAGGCCGAGCGCCTGATCACCCAGGACAAGGTCGCGGCCCTGGTCGGCTGCTACCAGTCGGCGGTCTCCGCCACGGTCTCGGCCACGGCCGAGCGCTACGGCGTGCCCTTCGTCTGCGCGGATTCCTCCTCGCCCAGCCTGCATCGCAAGAACCTGAAGTACTTCTTCCGTCCGGCCGCCCACGACGAGATGTTCTCGGCCGCGATGTTCGATTTCCTGGACGCGATGCGCAAGAAGGGCCAGAAGATCGACTCGGTCGCGCTGTTCTTCGAGGACACGATCTACGGGGTCGATTCCTCGACCGTGCAGCGCAAGCTGGCCGGCGAGCGCGGCTACAAGGTGGCCGCGGATGTCAAGTACAAGACCAACTCGCCCTCCCTGACCGCCGAAGTGCAGCAGCTCAAGAGCGCCAACGCCGACGTGCTGCTGCCGACGAGCTACACGACCGACGCGATCCTGCTCACCAAGACCATGGCGGAACTCGGCTACAAGCCGAAGAGCATGATCGCGCAGGCGGCGGGTTTCGCCGAGAAGGTCACCTACGACACGGTCGGAGACAAGCTCCAGGGCCTGATCTCGCGGGGCAGCTTCTCCCTCGACCTCGCGGCCAAGCGCCCCTCGGTCGGGGCCGTGAACGACCTCTACCGGGCGCGGGCGAACCGCGACCTCAACGACAATTCCTCGCGCCAGTTCATGGCGATGCTGGTGCTGGCGGAGGCCCTGAACCGCGCCGGGTCGACCGACGGCCAGAAGATCCGCGCCGCGCTGGCGGCCACCGATATCCCGGGCACCCAGACCATCATGCCCTGGAAGCGGGTCGCCTTCGGGCCGGACGGCCAGAACACCGATGCAGATCCGGTGCTGCTGCAATGGGTCGGCACGAAGTTCGTCACGGTCTTCCCCGAGCAGGCCGCCGTCGCCCCCGCGCTCTGGCCGATGAACGCGTGATCCGGCCCGCCCGGGGATGACGGGCGGGCGCGCCCCTCCCGCGGGGAGGGGCGGCCGCCCGCGCGAGCGGGAGCCCCCGGACCCGATCGCAGAGGAGATCCCGATGACCACCCAAGCGCTCGCGCAGGTGCTGGCGAGCGGCCTCTTGATGGGCCTGATCTACGCCCTGATCGCGGTCGGCCTGTCGCTGATCTTCGGCCTCATGGACGTGGTGAACTTCGCCCACGGCGAGTTCCTGATGCTGGCCATGTACGCGACCTTCGGGCTCGTGCTCCTGACGCACCTCGATCCCGTGGTGCTGATGCCGCTGGTGGCGGCCCTGCTCTTCGTGCTCGGGGCGGCCGCCTATCTGGGCGTCGTGCGCTTCGCCATGCGGGCCAAGGCCAACCAGGGCATGGTGCAGATCTTCGCGACCTTCGGGCTCGCCATCCTGCTCCAGGGCGCCGCGCAGTACCTGTTCACGCCCGATTACCGCAATGTCCAGAACACGTGGCTCGGCGGGCGCACCCTCGACCTCGGCGGCGTCTTCCTGCCCTGGCCGCAGATCTTCGGCGCCGTGGTCTCGCTCGCCGCCTTCGGGGGGCTGCACCTCCTGATGAGCCGGACCGATTTCGGGCGCGCGCTCGAAGCCACCCGCGAGGACCAGGGCGCCGTCGCCCTGGTGGGGATCGACCGCACCCGGGTCTTCGCCCTCGGCTGGGGCCTCGGGGCCGCCCTGGTCGGCCTCGCCGGGGCGGTGCTGGCGGTGTTCTACTACATCCACCCCCAGGTCGGGGCGAGCTTCGCGCTGATCGCCTACGTCACGGTGGCGCTCGGCGGCTTCGGCAGCGTCGCGGGCGCCCTGGTGGCCGGCATCGTGGTCGGCCTCGTCGAGGCCTTCACGGCCGTTATCCTGCCGCCCTCCCTCAAGTCGGTCGGCGTCTACGCCCTCTACCTCGCGGTCGTGTTCGTGCGCCCGCAGGGCCTGTTCGGGAGGCTCTGATGAGTTCGACCACCCTCGCGCCCGTCGCGGCCGCCGCGCGCGCCCCGGACGGCCACGCCGCCCGGCGCCGCCGCACGCTCCTCGTCGGGCTCGCGGTCCTCGCCGCGCTCGCCGCCCTGCCCTACGGCATCAGGGACGTCTACCTGCAGAACGTCCTGATCCTCACCCTGATGTACGCGGCCCTGGCGCAGAGCTGGAACATCCTGGGCGGCTATTGCGGCCAGATCTCGCTCGGCCACGCGCTCTATTTCGGAATCGGCGCCTACTTCACCAGCGTGCTGTTTGTGACCTACGGCCTGCTGCCCTGGGCCGGCATGCTGGCGGGGGGCGTCGCCTCGGCGCTGGTGGCGCTGCTCCTCGGCTATCCGTGCTTCCGCCTCGCCGGCCACTACTTCTCGATCGCCACCATCGTGATCGCCGAGATCGGCCTCCTCCTCGTGCACAACTGGGACTTCGTCGGCGGCGCCATGGGCATCCAGTGGCCCTTCAACCCGGATTCCTGGTGGAGCCTGCAATTCGCCCGCGACAAGGTCCCGTACGCCCATTTCGCGCTGGGCCTGCTCGCGGCGGTCTGGCTCGTCACCTACCTGATCGAGGGATCCCGCTGGGGCTATTGGTGGCGGGCCGTGAAGGACGACGCGGAGGCGGCGCGCAGCCTCGGCGTCGAGGTCTTCCGCTCGAAGATGGCCGCCGCCGCGGTCTCGGCCTTCTTCACGGCGGTCGGCGGCGGCTTCTACGCGGCCTACGTCTCCTACATCGACCCGGAGAGCGTGATGAGCTTCCGCTTCTCCCTGCTCTTCGCGCTGCCGGCCGTGCTCGGCGGGATCGGCACGCTCTGGGGGCCGCTCGTCGGGGCGGCGATCCTGATCCCGCTCACCGAGATCAGCCGCTCCTACCTGGGCGGCTCCGGCAACGGCCTCGACCTGATGCTCTACGGGGCGCTGGTGATGGTGGTCGCCCTCGCCCGGCCCGAGGGGGTGCTGAGCCTGTTCGCCCGCAGCCGCGCGGCCCGCAACCAGGAGGCGACGCCGTGAGCGAGACCCCGATCCTCCAGGCCGACCACGTGACCCTTCGCTTCGGCGGCCACGTCGCCAACGACGACGTCTGCCTCGACGTGCGCCGGGGCGAGATCCTCGGACTGATCGGGCCGAACGGCGCCGGCAAGTCGACCCTGTTCAACCTGATCTCGGGCGTCTACCGGCCGACGCGCGGGCGCATCCTGTTCGAGGGGCGCGACATCACCGGCCTGCCGGCGCCCGAGCGCTGCCGGGCGGGCATCGCCCGCACCTTCCAGGTCCCGCGCTCCTTCGACTCCATGAACGTCGTCGAGAACGTGACGGTGGGCAGCCTCGTGCGCCGCGCCCGCGCCGCCGAGGCCCGCGCGGCGGCGCTCGCCACCCTGGAGACGGTCGGCCTCGCCCACCGGGCCGAGGCGGTGGCGGGGGAACTCACCCCGCCCGAGAAGCGCCGGCTGGAGGTCGCCCGGGCGCTGGCCACGGAGCCGCGGCTCCTCCTCCTCGACGAGGTGCTGACCGGCCTCACCCCGAGCGAGGCCAAGGCCGGGGTCGAGCTGATCCGCCGCGTGGCCGAGCGCGGCATCACCGTGATCATGGTCGAGCACGTCATGGAGGTGGTGATGCCCCTCGTCGACCGCGCCGTCGTGCTGCATCTCGGCCGGGTGCTGGCGGAGGGGCCGCCCCGGGCGGTCGTGCGCGACGAGGCCGTGATCGGCGCCTATCTGGGGGATCGCCACCGTGCTGCTTGAGGTCCGCTCCCTCTCGACGGCCTATCAGGGCCTGCTCGCCCTCCAGGACGTGTCCCTGGAGGTGGCCAGGGGCGAGATCGTCGTGGTCGCGGGCGCCAACGGGGCCGGCAAGTCGACCCTGCTGAAGTCGATCGCCGGCATGGAGCGCCCGCGCGCGGGCGAGGTGCTGTTCGACGGGGCGCGCCTCGACGGGTTGCCGGGCCACCTGATCACCGCCCGCGGCGTCGCCTACGTGCCGGAGAACAAGCGCCTGTTCCCGCGCCTCTCGGTCGCCGACAACCTCCGGCTCGGGCGCTACCTCTACCGGGGCCAGCCCGACGCGGACGGGCCCCTGGAGCGGGTCTTCGCCCTGTTCCCGCGCCTGAAGGAGCGGCTGCCGCAGCGGGCCGGCACCCTGTCGGGGGGCGAGCAGCAGATGCTGGCGATCGGCCGCGCCCTGATGACCCGGCCGCGGCTCCTGATGCTGGACGAGCCCTCGCAGGGGATCATGCCGAAGCTCGTGGACGAGATCTTCTCCGCCGTGGAGACGATCCGGGCCGACGGGATGACGATCCTGCTGGTCGAGCAGCGGCTCGCCGAATCGCTCGCGATCGCGGACCGGGCCTACGTGCTCCAGACCGGCCGCCTGATCCTCTCCGGCCCCGCCGCGACCCTGCGCGACGATCCGGAGGTGCGGCGGGCCTATCTGGGGATCTGAGGTGGCGGGCGCGCCGCGCCGGCTTCGGCAAGGCCCGACCTCGGCGGAGGACGCGCGGCCGCAGCCGCGGCGCGGGCGGCGCCGTCGCGGCCTCACAATCGGGAGGCGAGGGCCGGTGCTCCAGTATACGGTCGGTTGTCCCTGGGCCGGGCACCGGCTCGGAGTCGAACCCGACGGCCGGCAGCACGGTTGGCACGAGGTATCCGACGCGGGACGGACCGAGGAGATCGAGCGATGCGGCGACGCGATCCTGCGGTTTCGCAACGAGGTTCCGAGGGACCCCGACGCGGTGCTCCGGCGCAGCGTCGGATCCGCGGGCCCCGCCGCTTGAGGCACGGGGATCCCCTCTCCGGTGCGGGGCAGGGGTGAGGGGCCCGGACCGGACGGCCGGCGGGTTGAAGCGGCGGTGCCGGCCACGGCACGCCTTCCTCCTCATGCTCAACCACCTCGGCCCTCACCCCTGCCCCGCACCGGAGAGGGGATCCCCGCGCACCGGCGGGGCCCGCGGAAGGAGACGGACGATCCCATGCCCACCATCGACCTCAACTCCGATCTCGGCGAAGGCTTCGGCGATTACCGCTGCGGGGACGATGCCGCGATGCTCGCCATCGTCACCTCGGCGAACGTCGCCTGCGGGATGCACGCGGGCGACCCGCAGATCATGGCGCGCACCTTCGCGCTCGCGGCGGAGAACGGCGTCGCCGTCGGGGCGCATCCCGGCTTCCCGGACCTCTGGGGCTTCGGCCGGCGCGTCCTGCCCTACAGCCCGGCCGAGATCGAGCGGATCGTCGCCTACCAGGTCGGCGCCGCCCAGGCCCTCGCCGCCTATGCGGGCCACCGCGTCACCTACGTGAAGACCCACGGGGCGCTCGCCAACCACGCCGCGGCCCACGAGGAGGTGGCGCGCGCCATCGCCCGCGCCGTGCGCGCCGTCGACCGCGACCTCGCGCTCCTCGCCATCGCGCTCACCGCCCAGGTCCGGGCCGGCGAGGCCCTCGGCCTCGAGATCCACCAGGAGATCTTCGCCGATCGCGGCTACACCGAGGAGGGCCAGCTCATCCCCCGCGGTCAGCCCGGCGCCCTGATCGAGGAGCCGCGGGAGGCCGCCGCCCGCGTCGCCGCCATGGTGGAGGAGGGCGCGATCATCGCCGCCTCCGGCAAGCGCCTGCAGACCCCGATCCGCTCGATCTGCGTCCACGGCGATTCCCCGAACGCCGTCGCCACCGCCCGGGCGGTGCGGGCGACGCTCGAAGCGGCCGGCGTCACCCTCGCGCCGTTCCGGCCGGCGCCGGTCCGGCCCGCACCATGACCGCCCCGCGCCTCCTCGATTCCGGCGAGGCGGCCCTCGTCGCCGAGTTCGGCGACCGGGTCGACCCGGCGATCAGCGACCGGGTGCTCGCCCTCGACGACGCGCTCCGGGCCGACCCGCCCGAGGGCCTGCGCGAGACGGTGCCGACCTACCGCTCGCTGATGATCCACTACGATCCCCTGGTCCTCGACCGAGAGACCCTGGCGGCGCGGGTGCGGGACCTCGCGCAGCAGTGGCCCGGGCAGGTCCGGCACACCGGCGCGGCCTGGATCCTGCCCTGCTGCTACGATCCGGTCTGCGCCGAGGACATCGCGGCGGTGGCGGAGGCGGTCGGGCGCCCGGTGGAGGAGGTGGTGGCGCTCCACAGCGGCGCGCGCTACCGCGTCTACATGTACGGCTTCGCCCCGGGCTTCGCCTATCTGGGCGGATTGCCGCCGGAACTGGCGCTGCCGCGCCGCAAGGCGCCGCGCCCGCCCCACCCGGCCAATGCCCTGATGATCGGCGGCGGCCTCGCGGCGGTGGCGAGCGTGCCGATGCCGACCGGCTGGTACGTGATCGGCCGCACGCCCGAGCGGCTCTACGCGCCCGCCCGCGAGAACCCCTTCCCGGTCGCGGTCGGCGACACGCTGCGCTTCGAGCCCGTCGACGCCGCGACCTTCGCGCGCCTCGACGCGCGGGCGGAGGCGGGGGAGCCGGTCCGGCGCCGGGAGGCCGCATGAGCGCGGGCCTGCGCGTCCTCTCGGCCGGTGCGGGCGCCACCCTGCAGGATGCCGGGCGCCACGGCTACCTGCGCTACGGCATCACCGCGGCCGGGCCGATGGACCCGCTCGCGCACGCCACCGCCAACCGCGCCCTCGACCGGCCCGCCGGTGCGACCGCGATCGAAGTCTCGCTCGCCGGCATCGAGGTGACGGCCGAGGGCGCCCCGCTCGGCGTGGCCCTCGCGGGCGGGGCCTTCCGCGTCAGCCTCGACGGCGAGCCGGTGCCGCCCGCCGCTTCCCTGACGCTGCGCCCCGGCGCCACCCTCGCGCTGCGGGCCGGCCGCGACGGGGCGTGGTGCTACCTCGCGCTCGCCGGCCGGATCGACGTGCCGCCGGTGCTCGGCGCCACCGCGACCCACACCCGCTCGCGGATCGGGGGCTTCGACGGCCGCGCCCTGCGGGCGGGCGACCTGCTGCCGGTGCGCGATCCCCGGCCCGGCCCGGCGGAGATCCACCGCCTCGCCGCCCCCTGGCTCGACCGGCCGCCCGAGGTGATCCGCGTCGTGCCGGGGCCGCAGGACGATTACTTCGCCCCGGACCAGTTCGCCGCCTTCCTGGCCGGTCCCTGGACGGTGACGCCGCGGGGCGACCGCATGGCCTGCTTCCTCGACGGAGCCCCCCTCGTCCACGCGCGCGGCTTCGACATCGTGTCGGACGGCATCGCCATGGGGGCCGTGCAGGTGCCCGGCGAGGGCAGGCCGATCGTCCTGATGGCCGACCGGCAATCCACCGGCGGCTACCCCAAGATCGCGACCGTGATCGGGCCGGATCTCGGCCGCCTCGCCCAGGCCCAGGCCGGCACGCGCCTGCGCTTCCAGGCCGTCTCGGTCGCCGAGGCGGTCGCCGCGCGCCGGGCCGAGGCCGCGGCCCTGGCGCCGCCGGTCGCCCTGGAGCCCCTGGTGCGGACGCGGTTCAGCCCGGAATTCCTGCTCGGGCGCAACCTGATCGGCGGCGTCGTGGATGGGGGGCCTCGGATGGAGGGGCCTCGGACGGGGGAGCCTCGGATGGGGGAGCCTCGGACGGGGGGCCTGAGGCAGGGCTGGCATGTCGCTCCCCGCCTTGCCGGGGCGGGCCGCCTCCGGCATCGCTCCGCCGCCGGCGCGCCGCCGGCGGCGGAGCGCCCCATGACGGCTGAGCCAAGCAAGGATTCGACGCTTATCCCCGCGCGGGTCATCGCGCCGAAGCCCTGGACCGGCCCCAGCTTCGTCGAGTTCGTGGCGCTCACCGCCTTCGTGATGGGGCTCACCGCGGTCACCATCGACAGCTTCCTGCCGGCCTTCCCGGCGATCGCCCGCGACTTCGCCCTCACGGACCCGAACCGGCCCCAGCTCCTGGTCTACGTCTACATGCTGGGCTTCGGGCTGGCGCAGATCGCCTACGGGCCGCTCTCGGACTCGGTCGGGCGCCGTCCGGCCCTCATCGGCGGCACCGTGATCTACCTCGCGGGAAGCGTGCTCGCCATGCTGGCGCCGAGCTTCGAACTCCTCCTCCTCGCCCGGGCCGTGCAGGGGGTCGGCGGCGCCGCCGGGCGCATCCTGGCGGTCGCCATCGTGCGCGACCGCTTCGAGGGGCGCGACATGGCCCGGGTCATGTCCTTCTGCATGATGGTGTTCCTGATCGTCCCGATCCTCGCCCCGGCGATGGGCGGCGTCCTCCTGGAGGTCGGGCACTGGCGCCTGATCTTCGGGGCGATGCTGGCCCTCGCGGTGGTGGCGCTGCTCTGGTTCGGCTGGCGCATGCCCGAGACCCTGCACCCGGCCTATCGGCGGTCCCTGCATCTCGGGGCGGTGGCGGGCGGCATCGCCACCGTGGCGGCGACCCGCGCCTCCCTCGGCTACGCCACGGCCTTGGGCCTGCTCACCGGCTGCATCATGGCCTATGTGGGCTCAGCCCAGGCGATCTTCGACACCGGCATCTACCAGCTCGGCCGCCTGTTCCCGGTCGCCTTCGGGCTCATCGCGGGCGCGATGGGCGTCGCCACCCTGATCAACGCCCGGCTCGTGCGCCGCTTCGGCATGCGGCGCCTCTCGCATGGCGGCCTCGTCGGCCTGTGCGGGATGGCGCTGCTGCAGCTCGGCCTGATGCTCGCCTTCGCGGGGCGGCCGCCGCTGCCGCTCCTGATCCTCACCCTCGCCGGCTGCCAGTTCCTGCTCAGCTTCGCCATGCCGAACTTTAACGCGATCGCCATGGAGCCGCAGGCGGCGATCGCCGGCACCGCCTCGTCCTTCATCGGCTTCTACACGACCCTGCTGGCGGCCTTCTGCGGCCTCCTCGTCGGGCAATCCTTCAACGGGACCGTGATCCCGCTCGGCATCGGCTACTGCGTCCTCAGCGGCGCGGCCCTCGCGGTGGTGCTCTGGACGGAGCGCGGCCGCCTGTTCGGATCGGGCGCGATGTCCCACCCGGCCCGCGGCTGAGGCCGGCCCGGGCGGGGCGGCTCAGGGCTGCTCGAAGCGCACGCCGACCTGGTTCGGCTGGCGCCACATCACCCGGCACGGCGCCTTGTCGCGCCGGTACTTCAGCGTGAAGGCTTCCGGCAGCGCGTAGGGGTTGTCGACGATGATCACGGCTCCGGCCTCCGTGATGGATTCCAGGCTGACCGGGATCGACTGCTCCGTCTCGAGGATGATTTGGGCCTTCTTACTGACTAAGGAGGAGGTGAGCATGATCTATCTCTCTTTCGCCAGGATGCGCGCATGACGATAGGTAAGTGATAAGGATCTCAAGTAAACGATGCATGAAAAGCGACCCGCGTGCGCCGCCGCCGGGAGCCGCCGCCCGTTAACGGGCCCTTGAGGCGGGCGGGCGAGAATGGCGCCGGAGAAGCGGGGATCGGCGCATGGCTGGCGAGGGACGCAATCGCGACGGGATCCTGCTCGCCGGGCGCGTGCTGCTCGCCGCGGCGCTGCTCCCGCCCGGGATCGCCCGGGCGCTGAACCCTTCGGGCTTCGCCCTGACGCTCGCCTCGGTCGGCATGCCGGCCCCGCACGCGGTCGCGACCGGCTCGGTCATCGTCACGATCTTCGGGCCGCTCGCCCTCGCCCTCGGCGTGCTGCCGCGCCTGACCGGGTGGACGCTGGCGGCGCACACGCTGGTGATGGGCCTGCTGCTGCACCGGTTCTGGGACTTCACCGGCGCCAGCGCGCTCATCGAGCGGGAGCTCTTCCTCGCGCAGGCGGGCCTCGCGGGCGGCCTCCTGCTCGCGGCGGCGGCCGGGCCCGGGGCGTGGAGCTGGGAGGGCTGGCGGCAGGGGGCCCGCACGGCCCCGCCGCCGGCTCCGGCCGCGAGGAAGCGCGCGGCGCCTCGTCCCAAGGCCGCCCGGGCGGCGGCCTGATCCGGGATCCGGTCGATCGAAGCGGATCCCGGATCCCGAGCCCGCGGCGGCGCGTGAGCCCGCGCGGCGCGTGAGCGAAGCCCCGATCGGCCATGCCGAAGGGACCAAGCGGATCGGGAATGACGGGCGCCCGACGGCGTCGCGCCGGCGCGCGGTCGGGCGATCAGGCGGAGGCCGGCTGAACCAGGCCCTTGCGCTCGCGCACCAGCCGGGCGAGCACTGCCCGGTGGAAGCGCTTCGGCGGAAGCCGTGCCAGGAAGCGCTCCGCGAATTCGCTGACCACCACGTCGGGCCTGACCTTCCGCAGGTATTCGTAGTCGATCCCCGGGGTCCACAGGAAATGGACCTCCCGGAAGGTCTCGGCCAGCATGCCGGTGAGAAAGCCGCTATAGACCTCCCAGCGGAAATGGGAGCACGAATCGCCGAACAGGACGATGCGGCGCGGATCCGCGGCGGGCGAGTCGTTGCTGAAGACGATGTGCGTGCCGAGATGGAGTTCCCCCACCCGGTCCATCGCCTCGAAGTCGCGCACGAGGTCGCTCGCGTAGACCCGCGCCGCGTCCCGCTGCAGCGCGTGCGGCACGAAGCTCTCGAAGCGAAGCGGGGTCAGCTTGTCGCCGAGGTCGCCGCAGAGCGGCTTCTCCGGCAGGGTTCGGTCGAGGCGGAGATCCTCGCGGGGCGCCACGCCGAGGCGCCGGCAGAGCACCTCGTAGGCGATGTAGCAGCCGGCATGCGTCCAGTGGCTGTCCGTGCGGAAGTAGAGCTGCTGCGCGTCCCGCTGCGCCCGCAGCGGCCCGACGAGGTCCACGTAGGCGCCCGCGGCGCCCGACCCCGCCAGCCAGCGGCGCAGGCGGTGCGCCGGGGAGGCCTCGACATCGACGGCGAGCCCCTTGGTCAGGTTGTCGTAGATCGTCAGCTTCTCGGGCACCACGACGTGGAGATAGCGGATCCCGAGGCGGCGGCAGCGATCGGCGCGCTCGACGACGACCCGGCGCCAGCGCCAGTCATGGGCCCAGCTGCGCCAGGAGCGCCTGTACTGGGCGAGGACGTCGTTGTTCCCGCCGACCAGGAACAGCCAGCCGTCCCGCCCCTCGTGCACCATGCCGCCGTCCACGATCGACCCTCCGCCGGGGCTCCCTGGCGCCCCGCCATGGCGCGGTCAAGGCAGCGGCGACGCGCGCCCGGTGACATCCGCCACGACGCCGGCGAGGCGCGCCTCGCCGCGGGCGTTGCGCACGAGGCCGCCGCGGCAGGCGAGGCGGCGGGGCCGCTCGGCCGGCGCGCGGCTGCGGTAGACGAGATCGACGTCGCCCCCGCCCCGCAGGGCGCGTTCCAGGGCCGCGACCAGGCGCGGCCCGTCCGCGGGGTCGAGCCGCGCCACCCACGCGTCGAGCGGCTCCTCCTCGGCCGGCCCGCCCCGGGGCGCGGCCTCGCCGGGCGGTTCGATCCGGTCCGGCGGCGGCTGCGACCAGCACACCGACCGGGTCTCGGGGTCGAGCTCCCAGGCGGCGAGGCCGGCGGCCGTGAGGGCGAGCCGCAGGCCCTCGCTGCGGGCGCGCTGCGCCTCCTCGGCCGTCTCCTGCTCGTGGATGTCCGACAGCGTGCCCACCCATTCGCGGATGCTGCCGTCGAGATTCTCGATCGGGATGCCGCGCGCCAGCATCCAGCGGTAATGCCCGCCCCGGTGCCGGACCCGGTAGGCGATCTCGAGGGGCTCGCCGGTGCGCCGGGCCTGCGCCCAGGCCTCGGTGGCCCGGCCCCGGTCTTCGGGGTGGAGCGCGTCGAGCCAGCCCTCGTCGCGCAGCCGGTCCTCGGGCTCGCCGGTCCGCGCGGTCCAGCCGAAGCTGCGGATGAAGCGTCCGTCGGGGCTCGCCCGCCACTCGATGGCGGCGCTCGCCTCCACGAGGGCGCGGTAGCGCTGCTCGCTCTCGCGCAGGCTCGCCTCGGGGTCGGGGACGGGATTGCGGGAGGTCGCCGGCGTGATCCGCGTGAAGGTCGGCTCGTAGCGCCCGAGCGGCAGCTCGATCCGCACGCTGAGGGGGCAGGCGGGATCCTCGTAGATCTGCTGCAGCACCTGGCGCAGCCGCCGCGCCTCCACCCGCACGATGGCGTCGGTCGCCGGATCGAAATTGGCCGGCCGGCCGAGGGCGTCCGTGGCGATGGTGTAGGATTTCAGCAGGCTGCCGCGTCCCGCGAGGCTCTCGCCCACCACGTAGGACAGGAAGGTCGAGAGCTGGGGCGACTTGCGCAGCTGAGGCTGCTGCAGCAGGAGGGCGAGCGCGGCCCGGATGGCGTCGGATCCTATCGCATCCTGGTCCATCGCCGCGCTCTGGCCTTCGTCCCGCCTCATGCTCCGCGGCGCACACCGCCCGCCGCCGGCTCGCGGTCGACCGGTGACCCGCCTTGTCCCATGCGGGGACGGGTAGCACAACCAGAACGTATCATACGGTCGGTACTGTCGGCCTGGATGCGGGCGGGCTCGCGCCGGAGGGCGCTCCGGGAGTTAGCGCGAGGCGGGGCGGATGGTTCCGGCGCGCCGCGGGTGGGGGCAGTCGCGGCGCCCCGACGGCCTACAGCCTTCGGGCGCCGGAGCGGCGCAGCTCATGATCCCCGCGGACGCACCACCGGTCCCGGACCCGACCGTGCGGAGAGGATCGGCGGCCCGGAGCCGCGCGCCGGGCGGGCCGCCCGGACCCGTCAGCCGGACAGGAGCCGCGCGCCCACCACCGCGGCGGCGGCGCGGTTCTGCACGCCGAGGCTGCGCAGGAGCGCCGCCATGTGCACCTTCACGGTGCCCTCGCCGAGCTGCAATTGCCGGGCGATCTCCTTGTTCGACTTCCCCTCGACGAGCAGGGCCAGCACGTCGCGCTGCCGCGGCGTGAGTTCGACCGTGCGCCCGGGGCGCAGGCTCTCCGAGTCGGGCGCGGCGCGCGGCGCCGCCGGGCGGGCCGGCCCGTCGAGCACCGCCAGGGAGGGCGGCACGTAGATCTGCCCGTCGAGGATCATGCCCACCGCCCGGGTCAGTTCCGAGGAGCCGAGCCCCTTGGGCACGTAGCCGTGCACGCCCACTTCCAGGGCCGCCAGGATCTTGTGCCGCTCGCTGGATCCCGAGACCACCGCCACCTTCACCCACGGGAAGCACTCCCGCACCGCGCTCAGGCTGCCCGGCCCCTCCATGCCCGGCATCGCCAGGTCGAACAGGGCGAGGGTGATGCCGTTCGCCCGCTGGGCGAGCTGGTCCAGGGCTGCGTCCAGCGACCCGGTCTCGACGACCTCGCCGAAGCCAAGGCTCCGATTGAGGATCGCCACCATCGCCAGACGGAAGAACTCGTCGTCGTCGGCGATCAGGGCCACGGGCGCCGTCTGTTGAACCATGCTCAGATCTTTCATCTCCCTGGGCTGTTGTATGGGCAGGAGGGGCATACCGTCCATAGTGTCGCGTCTTCCTCCACCGGGACGATGGCTGCGGCGGTGCCGCATCGGGATCCGGCGGGAGATGGTCCGTCCCTTGCTCCCGGGGGCGGCGGAGCAGGCGATCCTGCAGGAGGCATGCCGTGACCGAGACCCCGCCCCCACCCGCGGCGCTCGCCGCCTACCTGGACGCGGCCGCGCCGCTCCTCGGCCTCGATGTGCGGCCGGAATGGCGCGAGGGCGTCCTCGGCCACCTCGCGACGCTGCTGGCCGCCGCCGCGCGAGCGGCGGGGCATCCCCTGCCGGACGAGCTCGAAGCCGCCCCGGTCTTCGAGGCCGCGCCGTGACGCCGGACTTCGCCGCCGCCATCGCGGGGCGCGTCGCGCGGCGCGAGCTCGGCGCCCGGGCGGTCGTCGCGGCCGCCCTCGACCGCATCGCCGCGCTCGACCCGCGCGTCGGCGCCTTCACGGACGTGACCGCCGCGCGGGCGCTCGCCGCCGCGGAGGCGCTCGACGCGCGGCTCGACCGCGGCGAGGCCGCGGGTCCCCTCGCGGGGGTGCCGTTCGCGGTCAAGAACCTGATCGACGTCGCGGGATTGCCGACCCGGGCCGGTTCGCGCATCAACCGCGAGCGGGTGCCGGCCGCCCGGGACGGGGCCCTGGTGCGGCGCCTCGAGGCGGCCGGGGCGATCCTCGTCGGCGCCCTCAACATGGGCGAGTACGCCTACGACTTCACCGGCGAGAACGTCCATGACGGGCCGAGCCGCAACCCGCACGCCCTCGCCCACATGAGCGGCGGCTCGTCGGGCGGCTCGGGGGCGGCGCTCGCCGCGGGCCTCGTGCCCCTCACCCTCGGCTCGGACACCAACGGGTCGATCCGGGTCCCCAGCGCCTTCTGCGGCGTGTTCGGCCTCAAGCCGACCTACGGCCGCCTCACCCGGGCCGGCAGCTTCCCCTTCGTCGGCAGCCTCGACCACCTGGGTCCGATGGCGCGCAGCGTCGCCGACCTCGCCCTGGCCTACGACGCCATGCAGGGACCGGATCCGGAGGACCCGGTCGCGACGCGGCGCCCGCCCGAGCCCGTCACCCCGCTCCTGGGGCGCGGGGCCGAGGGCCTGCGCGTCGCGGTGGCGGGAGGCTACTTCGCCCGCGGCGGCGACCCGGAGGCCTTCGAGGCGGTCGCCCGGGTCGCCCGGGCGCTCGGCGCCGACGCCACCGTCGAGATCCCCGAGGCGGCGCGCGCCCGCGCGGCGGCCTACCTGATCTCCGCGGCCGAGGGCGCCGCCCTGCACCTCGACCGGCTGCGCGCGCGCCCCGGGGATTTCGACCCGGCGGTGCGCGACCGGCTCCTCGCCGGCGCCATGATCCCGGCCCCGCACGTCGAGCGCGCCCAGCGCTTCCGGCGCTGGTACGCCGGGGCGGTGGCGGAGGTCTTCGCCGGCGTGGACGCGATCCTCGCCCCCGCAACGCCCTGCCGGGCGCCGCGCGGCGGCGAGACGGTGCTGGTCCTCGACGGGGTCGCGATGCCGCTGCGGCCGAACCTGGGCGTCTTCACCCAGCCGATCTCCTTCGTCGGCCTCCCGGTCGCGGCGGTGCCGGTCTGGCTCGACGACGGCCTCCCCCTCGGCGTTCAGGTCATCGCGGCGCCCTGGCGCGAGGACGTGGCCCTGCGGATCGCCCACGCCCTCGAACAGGCCGGCGTCGCGCGCGCGCCGGTCGCCCCGCTCTGAAGGATCCCGCCGATGCCGCTCCCCGCCGATCCGGACGCGCGCGCGGTCGACGACCCGGCCGTGAAGGCCGAGGTCGAGGCGGCCTTCGCCGCCTACGAGGCCGCCCTGGTGTCGAACGACGTCGCCACCCTGGAATCCCTGTTCTGGGACGATCCCCGCACCATCCGGTACGGCGGGGGCGAGAACCTCTACGGCATGGACGCGATCCGGGCCTTCCGGCGCGCCCGCTCGCCCGCCGGCCTCGCCCGGACCCTGGCGCGGACCGTGATCACCACCCACGGCCGCGACTGCGCGACTGCCATGACATTGTTCTTTCGTGCCGGAAATCCGGGCATGGTCGGGCGCCAGAGCCAGACTTGGTGCCGCTTCGCGGATGGGTGGAAGGTCGTCGCGGCCCATGTGAGCGTCATTCCCGATCCCAACCCCGCCGGAGACTGATCCATATCTGTGTCACGACTGCACCATGCCGGGATGGCCGCGGCCGGGGCGCGGATCGTGGCACGGACGTTGCCCTGACCCTGGGGAGTGACGCAGGGGAATGGGAGACGGGGATGGTCAAGCGGGGGCTCGTGGCGCCGGGGCTTGTGGCGCCGGGGCTTGTGGCGCCGGGGCTCGTGGCGCCGGGGCTCGTGGCGATGGCGACCGGCATCGCCATGCTGGCTCAGGCGCAGGCGGCGGACGTGCCGGCCAAAGCGCCGGTCGCGCCGGCGCCGGTGCCGGACTCGATCTTCCTGTTCGCCGACACTCAGGTGAGCTACCGCTACGTCTTCCCGGCCTCGGAGCCCGGCATCCCGAACCGCAAGACCGCCGACCCGCTCGACGGGCGCGGGATTCCCAAGCACGTCCTCAACATCTCGCACGCGGATGCCTGGGCCTACGGCACGAACTTCTTCTCCCTCGACATCCTGAAATCCGGCTCGCAGGACCCGTCGGGCTACGCCTTCCCGCGGCTCGGCATCGCCACCGGAATCGGCGCGACCGAGGCCTACGGCCTCTACCGCGGCACCCTCTCGGGCAACGCGCTCAGCAGCAGCAAGGCTTTCGCCATCCCGGGTGTCGTCAAGGACGTGTCGATCTCCTTCGGCGCCGACATGAATTCGAAGAACACGTCGTTCGGCTCCGAGAAGCGCCTGATGGTGGCGGGCGTGAGCTTCGCCTTCGACGTGCCGGCCGGCTTCATGAACCTCGCGGTCCACGCCTCGAAGGAGTGGAACCGCAACGGCATCGTGCCGCTGCCGGCGCGCGACGTCGAGTTTCAGGTCACGCCGGAATTCGAGCTGGTCTACAACTTCCCGCTCGATTTCACCGGGCTGCCGCTCAGCCTCGCGGGCTTCAACAACGTCGTGCTGCCGAAAGGCAGGGACGGCTTCGGCGCCAAGACCGTCACCGAATTCCTGTCGCGCACCAACCTCGTCCTTGATGTCGGAAAGCTGATCTACGACAAGCCGAACCGCGTCAACGTGTTCGTGGGCTTCCAGTACTGGCGCAACAAGTTCGGCAATGACCAGAGCAGGGTGCCCGGGTCCGAGGAAAAAGCCTTCCTGGCCGGCGTCGCGTTCCATATCTTCTGAGGGTTGCGGCGGATCGCGGGGACCGGGATGCAGCGGGACGACACGGGGGCGGGCGCGCGGCTCTGGCTGCGCGACCCGCTGGCGATCCTGGCGGAGGGGGCCGGCGGCGGCCTCGTGGTGCAGGGCAGCCGCATCGTGGAGCGGGTGCCCGCCGGAGGCGCGCCGGCCGTGCCGGCCGACGCGGCGGTCGATTGCTCGCGCCACGTGGTGATCCCCGGGCTCGTCAACACGCACCACCACGTCTTCCAGACGCTGACGCGCGCCCATCCGGCGGCGATCAACAAGCCGCTCTTCCCGTGGCTGAAGGCGCTCTACCCGATCTGGGCGCGGCTCACCCCGGATTCGTTCCGGCTGGCGACCCGGCTCGCCTACACGGAATTGCTGCTCTCGGGCTGCACCACCGCGGCCGACCACCACTACCTGTTCCCGCGGGGGCTCGAGGCGGCGGTCGACATCCAGGTCGAGGAGGCGCGGGCCCTCGGCATCCGCGCCTGCGTGACCCGCGGCTCCATGAGCCTGTCGGAGAAGGACGGCGGCCTGCCGCCCGAGAGCGTGGTCCAGGACGACGACACCATCCTGGCGGATTGCGAGCGGGTGCTCGGGCTGTTCCACGACCCCGCGCCGGGCGCGATGGTGCAGATCGCGCTCAGCCCCTGCTCGCCTTTCGCGGTGACCAAGCGCCTGATGCGCGAGACGGCGGCGCTCGCGGCGCGGCACGGGTGCCGGCTCCACACCCATCTGGGGGAGACCCGCGACGAGAACGCCTACTGCCTGTCCGCCTTCGGGCAGCGGCCGGTCGACTACCTGGAGGAGGTCGGCTGGCTCTCCTCGCGGACCTGGCTCGCCCACGGCATCCACTTCGACGACGGGGAGGTGGCGCGGCTCGGGCGAGCGGGGGTCGGCATCTGCCACTGCCCGACCTCGAACATGACCCTGGCCTCGGGCTTCTGCCGGACCTGCGAGCTCGAAGCCGCCGGGAGCCCGGTCGGGCTCGGGGTCGACGGCTCGGCCTCGAACGACGCGTCGAACCTGATCGAGGAGGTGCGCCACGCCGTGATGCTGAACCGGCTGACCTACGGGGCCGAGAGGGTGACCCATCGCGACGCCCTGCGCTGGGCCACCGAGGGCTCGGCGGGCTGCCTCGGGCGCCGGGACATCGGCCGCCTGGAGGAGGGCTGCGAGGCGGACCTCGCCCTCTTCACGCTCGACGAGCTGCGCTTCTCCGGCGGGCACGACCCGCTCGCCGCCCTGGTCCTGTGCGGCGCGAGCCGGGCCGACCGGGTGATGGTGGCGGGCCGATGGCGGGTGATCGACGGGGCGCCGGTCGGGCTCGACCTGCGCGCCCTGCGCGAGGCCCACGGCGACGCGGCCCGCTCGCTGTTCGGGGCCGCGTGACCGGCATGGCCGAGGCCACCCCCCTGTTCGGCGCCTACGGGATCGTCAAGCGGTTCGGCGCCTTCGCGGCCAATGACGGCGTCGACCTGGAGATCCGCGCGGGCGAGATCCACGCCCTGCTCGGCGAGAACGGGGCCGGCAAGTCGACCCTGATGAAGATGCTCTACGGCCTCCTGGAGCCGACCTCCGGGGCGCTGACCCATCGGGGCGAGCGGATCCGCATCCCGAGCCCGGAGGCCGCTCGGGCGCTCGGCATCGGCATGGTGTTCCAGCACTTCTCGCTGTGCGAGAACCTGACGGTGATCGAGAACATCGCGCTGGTGATGCCCCGCAGGTTGGCGAGGGCGGCCCTGCGCGGGCGGCTCGCGGCGGTGACGGCCGCCTACGGGCTCCCGCTCGATCCCGACCGGCCGGTCTGGTCGCTCTCGGCGGGGGAGCGCCAGCGCATCGAGATCGTCCGCTGCCTCCTCCAGGATCCGGTCCTCGTCATCCTGGACGAGCCGACCTCGGTGCTCACCCCCGGCGAGGCCGAGGGCCTGTTCCGGGTGCTGGAGCGGCTGCGCGACGAGGGCAGGGCGATCCTCTACATCTCGCACAAGCTCGACGAGGTGCGCCGGCTCTGCAGCCGGGCGACGATCCTGCGCGGCGGCAAGGTGGTGGGCGCCTGCGACCCCCGCCGGGAGAGCGCCCGCTCCCTCGCCGCCCTGATGGTCGGCGAGCAGGTGGCGGAGGTGCGCCCGCCCGCCCGCCCGCCCGGCGCCCGCGCGCGCCTCGTGGTCGACGGCCTGTCGCTTCCCGCCCCGGGCCTCCACGGCACGCCGCTCCGCGACGTCTCGCTCCGCGTGCGCGAGGGCGAGGTGGTGGGGATCGCGGGCATCGCCGGGAACGGCCAGGCCGAGCTCTTCGCCGCCCTCTCGGGCGAGACCCTGGCCGAGCGCGCCGATTCGGTGCAGGTCGACGGGGCGCCGGTCGGGCGGCTCGGCATCACGGCCCGGCGGCGGCGCGGTGCCGCCTTCGTGCCCGAGGAGCGCAACGGCCACGGCGCGGCGCCGGACCTCGGCCTGACCGACAACGCCATCCTGTCGCGCCACGCCGATGCGGGGCTCGCGCGGGCCGGGTTCCTGCGCCTCGGCGCGGCCCGCGCGCTGATGCAGGCGATCGTCGCGGCCTTCGACGTGCGCAAGGCCGGGCCCGACCCGGCCGCCCGCACCCTGTCGGGCGGCAACCTGCAGAAATTCCTGGTCGGGCGCGAGATCCTGGCCGAGCCCGGGATCCTCGTCATCAACCAGCCGACCTGGGGCGTGGACGCGGCGGCGGCGGCGCGCATCCGCCAAGCGCTGCTCGACCTCGCCGGGCGGGGCGCCGCCGTCCTCGTCATCAGCCAGGACCTCGACGAGCTGTTCGAGGTGGCCGGGCGCATCGCCGTGCTGCACGAGGGCCGGCTCTCCCCCGCCCGGCCGGCGGGCGACCTCACCCGCGAGGCGATCGGCCTGATGATGGGCGGGGCCGCCGGCCCGGAGGTGCAGGCCCATTCGGGCGACGCCCGCGAGGCCGAAGCCCGCACGGGCGGTGCCCATGCGGGCGGTGTCCACGCGGGCGGTGCCCATGCGGGCGGTGCCCGCCAGGAGGATGTGCGTGCGCCTTGACCTCGCTCCCCGGCCGCGCCGCTCGCGGCTCATGGAGGCGCTGAGCCCGGCCCTGGCCTTCGCGCTCGCGGTGGCCATCGGCGGCCTCGCGGTGGCGGCGATGGGCCGCTCGCCCGCGGCCGCCTTCGCGATCTACTTCGTCGCCCCGCTGACCGAGTTCTGGTCCCTGCAGGAGGTGGCCCTGAAGGCGGCGCCGCTGGCGCTGATCGCGACGGGCCTCGCCTTCTGCTACCGGGCCAATCTCTGGAATATCGGCGCCGAGGGCCAGTTCGTGATCGGCGGGCTGGCCGGCGGGTGCATCGCCGTCGCCACGCACGGGATCGAGGGCGGGCCGCTCGGCACGTCCTGGATCCTGCCCGCGATGCTGGCGGCGGGCACGCTCGCCGGCATGGCCTACGCGCTGATCCCGGCGATCCTCAGGGTCGCCCTCGGCGTCTCGGAGATCCTGACCAGCCTGATGCTCGTCTACGTCGCCGAACTCCTGCTCGACTACCTCGTGCGCGGGCCCCTGCGCGACCCGGCGGGCTACAACTTCCCCCAGAGCGTCGGCTTCGACGACGCGGCCCGCCTCGCCCCGCTGATCGAGGGCGAGAACCTGCACGCGGGCGTGCTGATCGCGCTGGCCGTCGTGCTCCTCGCGGTCGTCGTCCTGTCCCGCACCCTGTTCGGCTTCCGGGTGCGGGTGGTCGGCGCCGCGCCGCGGGCGGCGCGCTTCGCCGGCTTCAGCGAGGCGCGGCTGACGCTGGCGGCGTTCGCGGTCTCCGGCGGCGCGGCGGGGCTCGCCGGCATCGCCGAGGTCGCCGGCAGGATCGGCCAGCTGCAACCCTCGATCTCCCCCGGCTACGGCTTCACGGCGATCATCGTGGCCTTCCTCGGCCGGCTCTCGCCGATCGGGATCGCCCTGGCCTCCCTCGTCATCGCCCTCACGACGATCGGGGCCGAGGGGGCGCAGATCGCCCTCAAGCTGCCCCTCGACCTCACCCGCGCCTTCCAGGGCCTGCTGCTCGCCCTGGTCCTCGGCGCCGACGTGCTGGCGCGCTACCGGGTGCGCCTCGTGCCGGGAGGGCGTGCGGCGTGAGTCTCGACCTCGTCCAGATGGTGCTGTTCACCATCGTCACCGCGTCGACCCCGCTCCTGCTCGCCGCCACCGGGGAACTCGTGGCGGAGCGCGCGGGCGTGCTCAACCTCGGCGTCGAGGGCATGATGGTGCTCGGCGCCGCCCTCGGCTTCGCGGCGGCGGTGGAGAGCGGCTCGACCCTGGTCGGGGCGCTCGCCGGCATCGCGGCCGGCATCGCCCTGGCGGGGCTGTTCGCCCTGCTGACGATCGGTCTCGCCGCCAACCAGGTCGCCTCCGGGCTCGCGCTCACGATCCTCGGCCTCGGCCTCTCGGGGCTGGTCGGGGCGCCCTATATCGGCCTCAAGCGCGAGGCGGCGCCGCACCTGCACCTGCCCCTGCTCTCCGACCTGCCGGGCATCGGCCGCCTGGTCTTCGGCCAGGACGCCTTCGTGTACGCCGCCGCCCTCCTGGTCGCCGGGGTCTGGGTCTTCCTGTGGCGCACGCGGGCGGGCTTGGCGCTGCGGGCGATCGGCGACGACCACGCCGCCACCCACGGCCTCGGACTGCCCGTGCGGCGGGTGCGGCTGCTCGCGGTGCTGTTCGGGGGCGGCTGCGCCGGGCTCGGCGGCGCCTACCTGTCCCTGGCCTACACGCCGTTCTGGGCGCCCGCCATGACGGCGGGCCGCGGCTGGATCGCGCTCGCGCTGGTGGTCTTCGCCTCCTGGCGGCTCGGGCGCCTCGTCGCGGGCGCGCTGCTCTTCGGCGGCGCCACGGTGCTGCAGCTGCACGCCCAGGCGGCCGGCATCGGCCTGCCGGGGCAGGCCCTCTCGGCGCTGCCCTACCTCGCCACGATCCTGGCCCTCGTCATCCTCTCGCTCGGCCGGCGGGCCGGCGGCTCGACCGCCCCGGCCTCGCTCGGGCGCGTCTTCATCCCGCCGCGCTGATCCGCGGCCTCCCAAGGAGCACGTCATGAAACGGATCGTCCAGGGCGCCCTGCACGCGGCCGCGGCGGGCCTCGTCGCCCTCGGCCTCGCCTCCGCGCCCGCGCGGGCGGCCGACAGGCTGAAGGTCGGCTTCGTCTATGTCGGGCCGGTGAGCGATTACGGCTACTCCTACCAGCACGACCAGGGCCGCAAGGCGCTCGAGGCCGCCCTCGGCGACAAGGTCCAGACCACGTACCTCGAATCGGTGCCCGAGGCCGACAGCGAGCGCGCGATCGAGAGCCTCGCCCGCTCCGGCCAGGACCTGATCTTCACCACCTCGTTCGGCTTCATGGAGCCGACCCTCAAGGTCGCCAGGAAATTCCCCAAGCTGAAATTCGAGCACGCCACCGGCTACAAGCGGGCGCCCAACGTCGGCACCTACTCGGCCCGGTTCTACGAGGGCCGCTACGTCTGCGGCGAGATCGCCGCCAGGATGACCAAGACGGGCGTGCTCGGCTACATCGCCTCCTTCCCGATCCCCGAAGTGGTGAGCGGCATCAACGCCTTCATGCTGGGCGCGCAATCCGTGAAGCCCGACATCAAGGTCAAGATCGTCTGGGTCAACACGTGGTTCGATCCGGGCAAGGAGGCGGAGGCGGCCAAGGCGCTGCTGGCCCAGGGGGCCGACATCCTCTCGCAGCACACCGACTCCGCGGCGCCCCTGCAGGAGGCCGAGAAGCAGGGCAAGCTCGGCTTCGGCCAATCCTCCGACATGATGCGCTTCGCGCCCAAGGCCCAGCTCACCTCGATCGTGGACGATTGGGGGCCGCACTACGTCGGCGCCGCCAAGGCGGTCCTCGGCGGAACCTGGAAGAGCGCCGATGTCTGGGACGGCATGAAGGAGGGGGCCGTGGTGCTCGCCCCCTTCGCCAACATGCCCGACGACGTGAAGGCCGCCGCCGAGGCGCGCACGAAGGCGATCAAGGACGGCAGCTTCCACGTCTTCACCGGCCCGATCACCAAGCAGGACGGGACGCTGGCCGTGAAGGCCGGGGAGGTCGCGCCCGACCCGATGATCCTGGGCATGAACTGGTACGTGAAGGGGATCGACGACAAGCTCCCGAACTGAACCGTTCCCCGCGGGCGCGGACCGGGAGACGCTCCGGCATCGGGGCCCCCGACGTCGGCGCGGCCCGGCCCCGCGGTACCCCGCCCCGGGCAACCGGTCGCCGTCGCAGGTCCCGGCGCGTGCGCGGGCGCACAGGCCGGGTCGTCGGCGGCGCGGCCCGGGGGCCGGCCCGGATGCCGCGGACCTCGCGCAAGGGGTTGGCGCGACAGCGTTGTGCGCGGCGGGCGTGCCCCGAGGACCGACCCGGGCGCGACGGAACTGCCTCAAACTTGGCCAGCGATTGCCTTACGCTGGGTCAAGCAGCCTTCCCGAAGGGCGGAACCGCTCCTATCTCGACCGGTTGAGGGGCGACCCGCTCGACGGGGAGGACAGACGATCATGCGCGCTTCACTTCTTGCCGGCGCCGCGGCGCTCAAGCTGGCGCTCTCGGCCGGCACCGCTCTCGCCCAGAGCTACACGGCCCCGGCCGGTATCCCGCCCGCCACGGCGCCCGGCGGCCTCAGCGGCGCCGCGGGCTGGCGCAACGCGGCGGAGGCGATCGATTCCGGTCAGGGCATCGCGGTGCGCGGCGGCTGGGCCGACCGCGACGTCGCGACCGGCGCCGCGGCGGCGCGTCCCCCGCGCGCCCATCGCAGCGGGTTCGGCGGCGTGGAGGAGTGATCCCGCCGGTCATGTCCCGTGACCGCTGGGTCGGGTCTCGAATGCGCCGCCGCGCCTTCGGCGTGGTGTCGCCCATTCGAGAGGGTCGACGGCCCGATGCGTCGGCATCCCGGGCCGTTGACGTGAGCGGGCCCCGGCCGCCCGCGCGAGGCTAACCGCGCCGCTTGCCGCGCTTCTTCTCCCGGCCGGCGGCGGCGCGGATCAGGGCGGCGAGGCCGGGCTCCGTCACGGCCTCGGCCGCGTCCGAGGGGCTGAACCAGCGACCGTCGCGCTCCTGCTGCTCGGGCCAGGCCTTGAGCTGCCGCCTGACATGCAGGGGGAAGACCTGCACTTGGCACAGGACCGTGTCCCGGCTCTTGAGGCGCTTCTGGTAGAGGTAGCTGCCGAGCGCGTGCTTCTCGACCCGGCCGATGACGCCGGCCTCCTCGTAGGCCTCGCGGGCGGCGGCCTCGTGATTCTTGAGGCCCTTCATGGGCCAGCCCTTGGGGATCACCCAGCGGCGGGTCTCGCGCGACGTGATGAGGAGCACCTGCGCGCCGTCCGGCCCGTGGCGCAGCGGCAGCACGCCGACCTGCCGGCGCGGAGCCTCGGCGCCTTCCACCCAGCCGGTGAGCGCGGCCGTGAGGTTGCGCAGACTCTTCATCCGGCGCGCGGGCCCTGCACGGTCCGGTCGGCGGGAGGCGGGACAGGCATCACGAGGGTGGCGAGACCGTGCGGGGGTGACCGGGGCGCCGAGGCGGCGGCCCCTCCATAGGCGCGGCCCCGGGGGGGACTCAAGCCGAATTAATTTCCCGGCAAACTATCTCGCCCTCAGGCCTCGGCGCCGAGGGTCGTGATGAGGTCGTCCAGCCGGATCCGGAGCTCGGCAATCTCGGCCTCGCTCATCTTGAGCTGGCGAACGATCTCCTGGCGCACCGCCACCGCCTCGTCGCGCAGGGCCAAGCCCTCCGGGGTGAGACTGATCTCGACCTCGCGCTCGTCCTGCTGGCGGCGGGTGCGGCGCACGTAGCGCGCGGATTCCAGCCGCTTGAGCACGGGGGTGAGCGTGCCGGAATCCAGGCGCAGCCGCCGGCCGATCTCCGACACGGTCAGGCCGTCCGTCTCCCACAGCACGATCAGGACGAGGTATTGCGGATAGGTGATGCCGAGGCGCTCCAGCAGGGGCCTGTAGCACTTCGTCATCCGGTGCGAGGCCGCGTAGAGCGCGTAGCAGAGCTGGTTGTCGAGGCGGAGCGTGTCAAAGCCCGACACGATGGGCTCGAGAGACGTCATTCGTCACACCATACTGTCGCGCGCGGGCACCGCGAGCCTGCCGCGCCGGTCAAGAACTCGCGCGCGCAAAGGGAACGCATACCACGAACTCGACGGTCGAAGAACCGCGCGCGGGTCATTTTTGCCCGGAATATAACACGTCGATAGCCTTTTGGTCCTAGAACGGACGGAGTAGGATCTGGTCCGCGAAGGCATCCGCGTCGTCCAGGGTGCGCAGGTCGAGGCGGTAGGCCCCCTCCGCGACGCGCCCGAGCACCGGGACGGGAAGCGCCCGGAACCGCGCCGCGAGGCGCTCGGGCCAAGCGCCCGCCCCCTTGCCGGAGGTGCCCGCCCCCTTGACGGAGGCGGGACGCAGGACGAGGGCGGCGCTCGGCAGGCTCTCGACCGGCAGCGACCCGGAGCCGACCTGGCTGAGGCAGGGCTCGACCGCGACGCGCGCCTGCGCGCCGAGGGCCCGCGCCACGATCGGGGCCAGGGCCTCGGCCTGCGCCCGGATCTCCGCCTGGGGGCGGGTCAGCAGCCGCAGGGTGGGCAGCCGCTCGCGTAGGCGCTCGGGCTCCCGGTAGAGCCGCAGCACCGCCTCCAGGGCCGCGAGGGTCATCTTGTCGACCCGCAGCGCCCGCTTCAGCGGGTCCCGGCGCAGCCGCGCCACCAGGTCGGCGCGGCCCGCGACGATCCCGCACTGCACGCCGCCCATCAGCTTGTCGCCGCTGAACAGCACGAGGTCGGCATCGGCCAGCGCCTCGCGGACCACGGGCTCGCGCGGCAGGCCGTAAGCCGCGAGGTCGACGAGCGCGCCGCTGCCGAGATCGACGCAGAAGGGCAGGCCGCGCTCCCGGCACAGGGCGTGCAGCGCCGCGGGATCGGGCGCGGCCGTGAATCCCTGGATCGCGTAATTGCTCGGATGCACCCGCATCACCAGGCCGGTGCGCGGCCCGATCGCCGCCGCGTAATCGGCGAGGTGGGTGCGGTTGGTGGTGCCGATCTCGACGAGGCGGCTGCCGGCCCGGGCCATCACGTCCGGCATCCGGAAGGCGCCGCCGATCTCGACCAGCTCCCCGCGGGAGACCGGCACCTCCCGCCGCCGCGCCAGGGCCGTGAGGACGAGGAGCACCGCCGCCGCGTTGTTGTTGACGACCGTCGCCGCCTCCGCCCCGGTGAGGCGGCAGATCAGCGCCTCCGCGTGGGCGTCGCGCTCGCCGCGGCGCCCGGTGGCGAGGTCGAGCTCGAGGTTGGTCGGCCGGGTCATCGCGGCGACGACCGCCTCCGCCGCCTCGCGGGGCAGCAGGGCCCGGCCGAGATTGGTGTGCAGCACCGTCCCGGTGAGGTTGAAGACCGGCCGCAGCGAGGGCGTGAGCCACGCGTCGAGCCGCGCGCCGACGGCCTCCGCGAGGGCGTCCGCGGGCGGGGCGGGCAGCCGGGCCTGCCGGATCTCGCCGAGCACCGCCCGAACCGCCTCGGTCACCAGGGTGCGGCCGTGCGCGGCCGCGCGCCGCGCGAGGTCGGGATGGCCGAGGAGGCGCTCGACGGCGGGCAGGCGGGCGGGGGAGGGGGCGTCCACGGGGGCGGTCAGGCGGCGACCCGGCCCCCTCCGGGACGGCGCTCGCCCCGAAGCGGGCCGCATTCCGGGAGAAGGTCGCGTCCATCGGCTCGCTCCGGGCGCCCTCGGCGCACCACGCCGCGCGGAGCCGGCACGCCTGCCCGAGCCAGCGGATCAGGCCCCGCCGCTCGGGCCCAGGGCATATCTGGAGAGGGGGCGGCCGCCCGCAAGGGCCGGTCCGCCTCCGCGTCAGCGGCGGCCGTCGAGGGGGCGGATGCGGCGCTCGACGAGCGGCCGGCCGACCTTGCGCTCCACGATCACGGTGCGGGGGCCCCGCATGCCGCTGCCGGTGCTGATGATCCGCTCGGGCGCGCGATCGGATTTCGGCTTGACGGCCTTCAGCACGTGGGGCCGGACCTCGTCCGGCGGCAGGCCGATCAGGCCGGCGGCGATCTCGACCTGCTGCTCGATGTCGTCGGCGAGATCCTGCGCCGCGGCCACGGCCTCGGCGACCGTCGGCGGCTCCTTGCGGACGCGGATCGGCGGCAGGGGGCGGTTCTTGTCGGTCGGCTTCTTCACGGGGCGGCCCATCGTCATGAGGGGGGTTATAGCGCGTCCGCGCCGGATTTTGCAGTGCAGCACGACGATCCGGGCGCCGGCGACGCCGCGCGCCCGCCCGGACAGGCCGCCTCGGTCGGCGCTATCGGCCGTGCCCGCCTCGCGAATCCGCCCGACACAGCAGTGCCGGGGCGGTCGCAGAACGGGACTTGGGCATTGTGTCGCAGGTGGGACAGGCGCAGCATCGTCGCGGTAATCCTCGCTCGTCCGCCCTTGTGCGGCCGCGAAGGCGTTGCAAGAGTCGCGCCCGTGACCGCTCCCGCACATTCCGCCCCCGCCCGGGACCCGCGCCTGACCGCGGCCCGCCCCGACCTCGCCGATGCGCGCCTGCGCGGCGCCGTGCAGGCCGCCCGATTCGTCGCCGGCACGACGCGGCGGGTCGGCGCGCCCCTCGCGCCCCTGCGCCGGGCCCCGCGCGACGACGCCGCCCTCGACACCGAGGCCCTGCGCGGCGAGGCCGTGACGGTGTTCGAGGTGGCGGCGGGCTGGGCCTACGCGCAGCTCGAGGCGGACGGCTACGTCGGCTACCTGCCGGCCGCCTGCCTGGGCGACCCCGACCCGGCGCCGACCCATCGCGTCACCGCGCTGCGCAGCTTCGTGTTCCCGGCGCCCGACCTGAAGCGGCCGCCGCTCGCGCATCTGAGCCTCTCGGCCGCCGTCGCGGTCGAGGGCGAGGAGGGCGCCTATGCCCGCCTCGCCGGGGGCGGCTACGTCTACGCGGCCCATCTCGCCGACCTCTCGGCCCGCGCGCCCGACTACGCCGCCACCGCCACCCGCCTCCTCGGCACGCCCTACCTGTGGGGCGGGCGCTCCAGCCTCGGCCTCGACTGCTCGGGCCTGGTGCAGATCGCGCTCGGGGCGGCCGGGATCGCCGCGCCGCGCGACGCGGACCTGCAGGAGGCCGCGCTCGGGATCCCGGTCCCGGTGACGCCCGGCCTCGACGGGCTCGCGCGCGGCGACCTCGTGTTCTGGCGCGGCCATGTCGGGCTGATGCTCGATCCGGCCACCCTGATCCACGCGAACGGCCACCACATGGCCGTGGCGATCGAGCCGCTCGCGCAGGCGCGGGCGCGCATCGCCGCGGCCGGGGCCGGGCCGATCACCTCGATCCGGCGCCTCGCGTCGGCCGCCTGAGGGGCGCCCGGCTCCCGCACGCGATGCTGCCGACCGCCGCCCCCTTCACGCGCGCCGGAATCCTGGCGGGCATCCGCCTCGGCCTGCCGGTCTGGCCGAGCATCGCGGTGTTCGGCGCCGCCTTCGGGGCCGCGGCGGCGCAGCGCGGCCTCACCCTGTCGGAGGCGCTCGGCATGAGCGCCTTCGTGTACGCGGGCGCGGCCCAGATGGTGACGCTGGAGGTCTGGGGCCGGCCCTGGACCCTGAGCGCGCTCCTCGCGGCCATGACCGTGACGGCGCTGATCAATGCGCGGATGATCCTGATGGGCGCCACGGTGCAGCCCTGGCTGCGCGGCACGCCGTTCTGGCGCACCGCCCTGACGCTGTTCTTCCTCGTCGATGCGGGCTGGCTCATCGGCATGCGCCATCGCGCGGAGGGCGGGCGCGACCTCGGAATCCTGTTCGGGGCCGGGTTCGGGATGTGGCCGCTCTGGATCGCCACGACCGGGCTCGGGCACCTCGCCGGCGGATTGGTGGCGCAGCCCCGGGCCTACGCCCTCGACATGATCATGCCGATCTTCTTCGCCGCCATGCTGGCGCCGCTCTGGCGCGGCGTCCGCCCGGCCCTGCCCTGGCTCGTCTCGGGCGCGGTCGCGCTCGCGGTGCAGCGCCTCGTGCCGGGCTACGGCTTCATCGCCGCGGGGGCGCTCGCGGGCCTCGTCACCGGGGCGCTCGTCGATGACGGGGCGGCGCGGTGAGCGCGCAGTGGCTCGCCGGGCCGGCCGGCTCGCTCCTCGCCGTCGCGGCGCTCACCGCCGTCACCTACCTGTGCCGCGCCTCCGGCGTGCTGCTGATGAGCCGCGTGCGGCTGACGCCGCGCGTCGAGCGGGGCCTGCGGGCCCTGCCCGGCTCGATCGTGGTGGCGACCGCGCTCCCGACCGGCCTCGCGGCCGGGGCGCCCGGGATCGCCGGCCTCGCCGCGGCCGCCGCCGTGATGGCGCTCACCCGGTTCGAACTCGCGGCGATCGCCGCGGGCCTCGCCGTGGTGGCGCTCGGGCGGGCGGCGGGCCTGTAATCCGACATCCGACGGATCGCGTCGCAACGCGGATCTCGGCGTCGCTCACGCGCCGCGCGGGCTTGGCATTCGCTTCCCGGACGTGATCGTCCGGACGGCGGATGACGGCTCACCAGGGCAGCGTCTCGCCCCGGTAGTCGAGATAGGCGATGCCCTTGCGGCCGAGCTGGCGCTCCAGCACCGCGGCCATGCCCTCGGCGCTGGTCGCCACGTCGATATCGGCCTCCGGCCCGCCCATCTCGGTGCGCACCCAGCCCGGATGCATCAGCACGACGCCGAAGGGCGCGTCGCCGTGGCGCGCCTCGAAGCTGCGGGCGAGGCTGTTGAGGGCGGCCTTGCTGGCGCGGTAGGTCTCCCAGGTGCCGCCGTCGTTGAGGGCGACGCTGCCCAGGATCGAGCTCATCAGCACGACGAGGCCGCCCGGCGCCACCAGCGGCGCCAGGGTCTCGGCCGCCCGGACCGGGCTCAGGGCGTTGGTCTCGTAGACCCGGAGCGCCACCGCGCGGTCGATCTGCGGCGCCGGCACCTGCGCGTCCGGCGCGATGCCGGCCACGATGAAGACGACGTCGAAGCTTCGTCCGTCGAGGCGCCTGCGCAGACCCCTCACCGCCTCGTCGTCGTCGATGTCGACCCGCTCGACATGCGGGGCCGCCGGCCCGACCGCTTCCAGCTGCGGAGCGGGGCCGCGGGCCGTGGCGGTCACGTCCCAGCCCCGCTTCAGCAGCGCCTGCACCAGCCCGAGCCCGAGTCCCCGCGAGGCGCCGACGATCAGCGCCGTCCTGTCCTGCCTGGCCATGTCCGAGATCCTTCCGCGAGATCCGCCTGTGGGTGCCGCCCAGATAGGGCGGCGGGGGCCGTCGCGTCAGTCCGGCCCGGCGCGGGCTCAGGCGGCGCGCTGCGCCGCGCGGGGCTGGAACGCCGCCAGCATCGCGTCGATGAGCCCGTCGAGGCTCTCGGCCCAGTGCGAGAGGGCGGTCGCGGGCGCGATGGGGACGATCGCGTGGGCCTCGCCGCCGGAGAGGACCGGCTCCGCGCCGAGCCGCCGGGCGAGGGCCAGGAGGGGGCGGTTTCCGGCGAGCGCGCGCAGATGCACCTGGCCCACGGCCGCGTGGCGCGCGGCGGTGCAGAGGCGTTCGGCGAGGGCGGTGCCGAGGCCGCGCTGCCGGTAGCCGGGCTCCACGGAGAAGGCGGCCTCGGCCTCGGGCCCGAGGCCGGCGGGGCCGGTCGGGCGCAGCTCCCCGACGCCGCGCAGGATCCCGTCGACGAAGGCGCCGTAGACGAGGCCGTCGCGGGCGAGGGCGGCCGCGCCGTAGGAGCGCGCCCCCGCCTCGCTCACCGCGGCCATGAAGCGGTTGAACCGGGTCTCCCGGTCGAGCCGGCCGAAATGCGCCTCGACCGCCGCGCGGTCGCTCGGCCACAGGCGGCGGATCACCGCCGCGCCGCTCACGGAATGGGTCATGTGTGTGACGACTCCAGGACTGCGCTGACGCGCTCCCGGGCGTTGCTCTCCCGGCCGGACGAATCCCGCCCGGCGCCGTTGTGCAATGCAGCACGGGCGCGGCCGTTCCGGCCGGGCCGCCCTGCGGCGGACGCATGGTTTCGCCTCGAAAGCACCGCATTGCGCCGGCGCGGCCGCCGGTCTAAGCGGGGCGGGTGACGCACTGCACCGCTTCCTCCGGCCCCGTGGCGGCCCGCTACGAGGCGCTCGTGGCCGAGGGCGCCATCGAGCGCGATCCCGCCCAGACGCACCTCGTGGCCCATCTCGACGCCCTGGTGGCCGAGCTCGCGGAGGCGCCCGCGCCGCAAAAGCTCGGCCCGCTCGGCCGGCTGCTCGGGCGCAGGCCCGAGCCGGCGACCGGGCCGCGCGGCCTCTACGTCTGGGGCCTCGTCGGGCGCGGCAAGACGATGCTGATGGACCTCTTCCACGAGGCGGCGCCGGGGTCGAAGCGGCGGGTCCACTTCCACGCCTTCATGGCGGACGTGCACGAGCGCATCCACCAGCACCGGCAGGCCGTGAAGGCGGGGCGCGCCAAGGGCGACGACCCGATCGCTCCGGTGGCCGAGGCGCTGGCCGAGCAGGCGAGGCTGCTCTGCTTCGACGAGTTCACGGTGACCGACATCGCCGACGCGATGATCCTCGGCCGCCTGTTCACGGCCCTGTTCGGCCAGGGCGTCGTGATGGTGGCGACCTCGAACGTCGAGCCCGACCGGCTCTACGAGGGCGGCCTCAACCGGGCGCTGTTCCTGCCCTTCATCGCGCTCCTGAAGGAGCAGGTCGCGGTGGTCCGGCTCGATTCCCGCACGGATTTCCGCCTGGAGAAGCTCGGCGGCTCGCCGGTCTACCACGTGCCGGCCGACGAGGCCGCCGCCACGGCGCTGACGCGGGCCTTCCGGGCGCTCACCGGCCACAAGCAGGGACATCCGGCCACGATCGCCGTGAAGGGCCATGACGTGTTCATCCCGGAGGCCGCCGCCGGGGTGGCGCGCTTCACCTTCGCGGATCTCTGCGCGCGACCGCTCGGCGCCTCCGACTACCTCGCCCTTGCCCAGCGCTTCCACACCCTGATCGTGGAGGCGATCCCGGTCATGGGCCTGGCGCAGCGCAACGAGGCCAAGCGCTTCATCACGCTGGTGGACGCGCTCTACGACACCCGCACCAAGCTCCTCGCCTCCGCGCAGGCCGAGGCCCCCGACCTCTACCGGGCCGAGACGGGCCGCGAGGCCTTCGAGTTCGAGCGCACGGTGTCGCGCCTGATCGAGATGCGCTCGGAGGAGTACCTCGCCCTGCCGCACGGCCGGCCGGATTCCGAGGCCTCGGGCAGCACGACCGGGCTGGTGGAGACCTGATCCGCGCCCGGCCGCGGAACTCCCCCTGCCCAGGCGGACTCTCCTCGTCCCGGGAGGGCTTCCCGCCCCCCGCACTCCCGGCTAATTTCGAGGCGCGGCAAGGAGCGGGCCGTCGCGCAAGACCTCTCCATCCAAAGGTCGACAACGCCCGCATGCGTCGCACCCGCTCCGGCGCCGGTTCGAGAGACGAGGCCGACCCGCCGCGCGGCGGCCGGGCGCGGGCCGGCGCCGTGCGCCTCTCGCCGGACGGCCAGCTCCTCGTCGCGCCCGCCGCCCGCGCCCGCGCGGCGCCGCCCTCCGCCGATGCGCGGCTCCTCGCCATCGCGAGCGAGCACCTGCGCCGCCTCGGCCACCGGCAGGTGACCGTGGTCGGGGTCGCGGCGGAAGCCGGCATGACGCACGCCAACGTCTACCGCTACTTCCCCTCGAAGACCGCCCTTGTCGACGCGGTCGCCGGGCGCTGGCTGCGCGAGGTCGAGACCGAACTCGCCGCGATCGCCGACGCGCCCGACCCCGCCGACGACAAGCTGGAGCGCCTGCTCCTCGCCCTCTCGACCCTGCAGCGCGAGGTGCTGGCCAAGGATCCCCACCTGTTCGCGGTGCATCTCGACGCCACCGTGGAGTCCAGGCCCATCACCCGGCGCCACCGCGGGCGCCTGAGGCTCCTCGTCGAGCGCGTGGTCGACGAGGGCATCGCCGGCGGCGCCTTCCACCTCCGCGACCGGGAGCGCGCCCTCGCCTTCGTGTTCGACGCCAGCCACCGCTTCACGCACCCGGCCTCGATCCAGCTCGACGCCGAAGTGCCCCGCGACCTGATCGAGGCCCGGTTCGGCGCGGTCATCCGGGCGATCCTGCGGGTCCTGCGCACCGGCGCGCTGTGACGGAATAACATTCGCTATCATTTGTAACAAACGCTGAGGCAGCAGCTAAGCTGCTCTGCACACGTGAAAAATTTCACCGGCTGGCCTCCCCGCGCGCGCTCCGGGCGGGTGCTGCCCTGCATCTTGCCGGAGGATCGGGTTGTCCGCCCCTGGCTTTTCGGCCAAACAGGCCGCGCCGGCGCGGGGTTCCTCGCGAGGCGGACCCCGGCCCCAGACGGTTCCACCCAAAGCCGCGAAGGATCGGTTCTCACATGGCACGCAAGAAGATCGCGCTGATTGGCGCCGGGCAGATCGGCGGAACCCTCGCGCACCTCGCCGGCCTCAAGGAACTCGGCGACGTCGTTCTGTTCGACATCGCCGACGGCGTGCCGCAGGGCAAGGGCCTCGACATCGCCGAATCCGCTCCCGTGGACGGGTTCGACGCCAAGTACGCGGGCGCGAGCGACTACGCGGCCATCGCGGGCGCCGACGTGGTGATCGTGACGGCCGGCGTGCCGCGCAAGCCGGGCATGAGCCGCGACGACCTCATCGGCATCAACCTGCAGGTGATGGAGAAGGTCGGCGCCGGCATCAGGACCCACGCCCCGAACGCCTTCGTGATCTGCATCACCAACCCGCTCGACGCGATGGTCTGGGCGCTGCAGAAATTCTCCGGCCTCGCCCCCAACAAGATCGTCGGCATGGCGGGCGTGCTCGACTCGGCCCGCTTCCGCCACTTCCTGGCCGAGGAGTTCCAGGTCTCGGTCGAGGACGTCACCGCCTTCGTGCTCGGCGGCCACGGCGACGACATGGTGCCGCTGGTGCGCTACTCGACGGTGGCCGGCGTCCCGCTGCCCGACCTCGTCAAGATGGGCTGGACCACGCAGGAGAAGCTCGACGCCATGGTCGAGCGCACCCGCAAGGGCGGCGGCGAGATCGTCAACCTGCTCAAGACCGGCTCGGCCTTCTACGCGCCGGCGGCCTCGGCCATCGCCATGGCGGAGAGCTACCTCAAGGACAAGAGGCGCGTGCTCCCCTGCGCCGCCTACCTGACCGGCCAGTACGGCATCGACGGCCTGTTCATCGGCGTGCCGATCGTGATCGGCGAGAACGGCGTCGAGCGCGTCGTCGAGGTCGAATTCTCGGCCGAGGAGAAGGCGATGTTCGACAAGTCGGTCGCCTCGGTGAAGGGTCTCGTCGAGGCCTGCAAGGGCATCAACGCGGCCCTGGCCTAGTCGCCCAGGGGGCGAGTGGCGGGCGGCGGATGGCGAAGGGGGCCGCGCGCGGCACCACCGTTCCGCCATCCCTCCGGCCCGCCACGCGCCCTTCGCCATTCGCCACTCGCCTACCCGGAAACGTCCATGAACATCCACGAATACCAAGCCAAGGCGGTGCTGAAGGAGTTCGGCCTGCCGGTCTCCAACGGCAAGGCCATCTTCAAGGCCGCGGAAGCCGAGGCCGCCGCCCGCGAACTCGGCGGGCCGCTCTGGGTGGTCAAGTCCCAGATCCACGCCGGCGGGCGCGGCAAGGGCAAATTCAAGGAGGCCAAGGCCGGCGAGAAGGGCGGCGTGCGCCTCGCCAAGTCGATCGACGAGGTCAAGACCTTCGCCGAGCAGATGCTCGGGCGCACCCTCGTGACGGTGCAGACCGGCGAGGCCGGCAAGCAGGTCAACCGCCTCTACATCGAGGACGGCTCGGACATCGACACCGAGTTCTACCTCTCGATGCTGGTCGACCGCGCGACCGGCCGGGTCGCCTACGTGGTCTCGACCGAGGGCGGCATGGATATCGAGCAGGTCGCCCACGACACGCCCGAGAAGATCGTGACCTTCTCGGTCGATCCGGCGACGGGCGTGATGCCCCATCACGGCCGCGCGGTCGCCAAGGCGCTCGGCCTCTCGGGCCCGCTCGCCAAGGAGGCGGAGGATCTCACCGCCCGGCTCTACCAGGCGTTCACCGCCAAGGACATGAGCATGCTGGAGATCAACCCGCTGATCGTGACCAAGGACGGGCACCTGAAGTGCCTGGACGCCAAGATCTCCTTCGACTCGAACGCCCTCTACCGCCACCCGGAGATCGTGCAGCTGCGCGACACGACCGAGGAGGACGAGAAGGAGATCGAGGCCTCGAAGTACGACCTCGCCTACATCGCGCTCGAGGGCACGATCGGCTGCATGGTCAACGGCGCCGGCCTCGCCATGGCGACGCTCGACATCATCAAGCTCTACGGCGAGGAGCCGGCGAACTTCCTCGACGTCGGCGGCGGCGCCTCCGAGGAGAAGGTGACGGCGGCCTTCAAGATCATCACGGCCGACCCGAACGTGAAGGGGATCCTCGTCAACATCTTCGGCGGGATCATGAAGTGCGACGTGATCGCCAACGGCGTGATCGCGGCCGTCAAGGCGGTGGGCCTGCAGGTGCCCCTGGTGGTGCGCCTCGAAGGCACCAACGTCGAGAAGGGCAAGGAGATCATCCGCTCCTCGGGGCTCAACGTCATCCCGGCGGACGATCTCGACGACGCAGCCCAGAAGATCGTCGCGGCCGTGCGCCAGCGCTGACGCCCGAAGAACGCTAAGCACCGGAGTTCACGTCCGTGTCCATCCTGATCGACAAGAACACCAAGGTGATCTGCCAGGGCTTCACCGGCAAGAACGGCACCTTCCATTCCGAGCAGGCGATCGCCTACGGCACCAAGATGGTCGGCGGCACCAGCCCCGGCAAAGGCGGCTCGACCCATCTCGGGCTGCCGGTCTTCGACACGGTCCAGGAGGCGCGCGAGGCGACCGGCGCCGACGCCTCGGTCGTCTACGTGCCGCCGCCGGGCGCCGCGGACGCGATCTGCGAGGCGATCCAGGCCGAGATCCCGCTCATCGTCTGCATCACCGAGGGCATTCCCGTCCTCGACATGGTGCGGGTGAAGCGGGCCCTGGAGGGCTCGAAGTCGCGCCTCGTCGGCCCGAACTGCCCCGGCATCGTCACGGCGGGCGAGTCGAAGATCGGCATCATGCCGGCCAACATCTTCAAGCCCGGCTCGGTCGGCATCGTGTCGCGTTCCGGCACGCTCACCTACGAGGCGGTGTTCCAGACCTCGAACGAGGGCCTGGGCCAGACCACGGCGGTCGGCATCGGCGGCGACCCGGTCAAGGGCACCGAGTTCATCGACATGCTGGAGTTGTTCCTCGCGGACGAGAAGACCGAGTCGATCGTGATGATCGGCGAGATCGGCGGCTCGGCCGAGGAGGAGGCGGCCCAGTTCATCCGGGACGAGGCCAAGCGCGGGCGCAAGAAGCCGATGGTGGGTTTCATCGCCGGCCGCACCGCGCCCCCGGGCCGCCGCATGGGCCATGCCGGCGCGATCATCTCGGGCGGCAAGGGCGGCGCCGAGGACAAGATCGCCGCCATGGAGGAGGCCGGCATCCGCGTCTCCCCGTCGCCGGCCCGCCTCGGCAAGACCCTGGTCGACGTGCTCAAGGGCTGAGTTCAGCCCGAGATTGATGCGTCCCGCGCATGGCTGAGCCCCGCGCGGGGCGTCTTTCCGGATCCCATATCGGGGCTCCTCCCGGGCGGCAGCGCTCCCGAGGGGCCGCACGCCCCGAGAGGCCCCGAGGGACCCCAACCGGCTGCTCGCCCGCTCCCCCCGGAGCCCGACCGAGCCCAAACCGCGGGTAGACCAACGCCATGGCACGCCAGGACGCGAACGAAACCCTTCTCGGCACCTCGTTCCTCTACGGGGCGAACGCCGCCTACATCGAGGACCTCTACGCGGCCTACACGAAGGATCCGAACTCCGTCGATCCGGAGTGGCGGAGCTTCTTCGCCGGCCTGAAGGAGGAGAAGGCCATCGTCGTCAAGAACGCCGAGGGGGCGTCCTGGACGAAGCCGAACTGGCCGGTCGCCGCCAACGGCGAGCTGGTCTCGGCCCTCGACGGCAACTGGTCGACCCTGGAGAAGGCGGTCGGCGACAAGATCAAGTCCCGCGCCGAGGCCAAGGGCGCGCCGATTGCACCGGCCGACGTGCAGCAGGCGACCAAGGATTCCGTGCGCGCGATCATGCTGATCCGCGCCTACCGCATGCGCGGCCACCTGCACGCCAAGCTCGACCCGCTCGGCCTGCAGCTGCGCGGCGACCACGAGGAGCTGCACCCGCAGCATTACGGGTTCACGGACGCCGATTACGACCGGCCGATCTTCCTCGACAACGTGCTGGGCCTCGAATTCTCGACGATCCGCGAGATCGTCGCGATCCTGCGGCGCACCTACTGCCAGACGCTCGGCGTCGAGTTCATGCACATCTCCGACCCCGAGGAGAAGGCCTGGATCCAGGAGCGCATCGAGGGCAAGGACAAGGAGATCTCCTTCACCGAGCAGGGCAGGCGGGCCATCCTCAACAAGCTCATCGAGGCGGAGGGCTTCGAGAAGTTCCTCGACCTCAAGTACACGGGCACCAAGCGCTTCGGCCTCGACGGCTCCGAGGCGATGGTCCCGGCGCTGGAGCAGATCATCAAGCGCGGCGGCGCGCTCGGCGTGAAGGAGATCGTGGTCGGCATGGCCCATCGCGGCCGGCTGAACGTGCTCGCCAACGTGATGAGCAAGCCGTTCCGGGCGATCTTCCACGAGTTCAAGGGCGGCTCGGCCTCGCCGGAGGAGGTCGAGGGGTCGGGCGACGTGAAGTACCACCTCGGCGCGTCGAGCGACCGCAGCTTCGACGGCAACGGCGTCCACCTGTCGCTCACCGCCAACCCGTCGCACCTGGAGATCGTCGATCCGGTCGTGCTCGGCAAGGTCCGCGCCAAGCAGGACCAGCACAACGACGCGCCCGACCAGCGCACCTCGGTGCTGCCGCTCCTCATCCACGGCGACGCCGCCTTCGCGGGCCAGGGCGTGGTGGCGGAGTGCCTCGGCCTCTCGGGGCTGAAGGGCCACCGCACCGGCGGCTCGATCCACTTCATCATCAACAACCAGATCGGCTTCACCACCGATCCGCGCTTCTCGCGCTCCTCGCCCTATCCGTCCGACGTCGCCAAGATGGTCGAGGCGCCGATCTTCCACTGCAACGGCGACGACCCCGAGGCCGTGGTCTTCGCCGCCAAGGTCGCGACCGAGTACCGGCAGAAGTTCCACAAGCCGGTGGTCATCGACATGCTGTGCTACCGCCGCTTCGGCCACAACGAGGGCGACGAGCCGGCGTTCACGCAGCCGAAGATGTACAAGATCATCCGCAAGCACCCCTCGACGCTGGAGATCTACGGCAAGCGGCTGGTCGAGGCCGGGGCCGTCAAGGAGGCGGACCTCGAAGCCCGCAAGTCCGAGTTCCGGTCGACGCTCGACAGCGAGTTCGACGTCGCCAACGCCTACAAGGCCAACAAGGCGGATTGGCTCGACGGCCGCTGGTCGGGCCTGAAGTCGGTGCGCGAGGACGAGGACGACCCGCGCCGCGGCCGCACCGGCGTGCCGGCCGAGACCCTGCGCGAGATCGCCCGCCAGATCACCAAGGTCCCGGCGAATTTCCGCCTCCACCGCACGATCCAGCGCTTCCTCGACAACCGCGCCAAGGCGATCGAGACCGGAGAGGGGCTCGACTGGGCGACCGCCGAGGCCCTCGCCTACGGCTCGCTGCTGACCGAGCATCACCGGGTCCGGCTCTCCGGCCAGGACGTGGAGCGCGGCACCTTCTCGCAGCGCCACTCGGTGCTGATCGACCAGGAGACCGAGGAGCGCTACACGCCCCTCAACCACATCCGCGAGGGGCAGGCCCGCTACGAGGTCATCAACTCGATGCTCTCGGAGGAGGCGGTGCTCGGCTTCGAGTACGGCTACTCGCTCGCCGAGCCCAACGCCCTGGTACTGTGGGAGGCGCAGTTCGGCGACTTCGCCAACGGCGCGCAGGTCGTGATCGACCAGTTCATCTCCAGCGGCGAGCGCAAGTGGCTGCGCATGTCGGGTCTCGTGATGCTGCTGCCGCACGGCTACGAGGGCCAGGGGCCGGAGCATTCCTCGGCCCGGCTGGAGCGCTACCTGCAGCTCTGCGCCGAGGACAACATGCAGGTCGCCAACTGCACGACGCCCTCGAACTACTTCCACATCCTGCGCCGGCAGCTGAAGCGCGACTTCCGCAAGCCGCTCGTGCTGATGACCCCGAAGTCGCTCCTGCGCCACAAGCGCGCGGTGTCGCGGCTCGACGAACTCACCGAGGGGTCGAGCTTCCACCGGGTGCTCTGGGACGATGCCGAGAAGACGCCGGACGGCATCAGGCTCGTCAAGGACGACAAGATCCGTCGCGTCGTGCTCTGCTCGGGCAAGGTCTACTACGACCTGTTCGAGGAGCGCGAGAAGCGGGGCATCAACGACGTCTACCTGATGCGCGTCGAGCAGCTCTACCCGTTCCCGCTGAAGTCGCTGGCCGGGGAGGTGTCGCGCTTCCGCAACGCCGAGGTGATCTGGTGTCAGGAGGAGCCCAAGAACATGGGCGCCTGGACCTTCGTCGAGCCCTATCTCGAGTGGGTCCTCAACCAGGCGGGCGTGGCCTCGAAGCGGCCGCGCTACGTCGGGCGCCCGGCCTCGGCCTCGACGGCGGTCGGCCTGATGTCGAAGCACATGGCTCAGCTCCAGGCCTTCCTCAACGAGGCCCTGGCGGTCTGACCCTCCGAGGGCTCGCGCGATGGCGTATTTCTTCTGCCGGCTGATCGCGCCCCGCGCGACGTTCCCGGCCGACATGACGCCGGAGGAGGGCGCCGCCATGCGGGCCCACGCCGCCCATTGGCGCGCCCTCGCGGAAGAGGGGAGGGCGGTCGCCTTCGGTCCCGTCCTCGACCCCGCGGGCGCCTGGGGCCTCGGCCTCCTCTGCGTCGCGGATGCGCAGGAGGCGCGCGCCGTCACCGAGGCCGACCCGGTCGTGGCGGCCGGGCTCGGCTTCCGCACCGTGATCCACCCGATGCCGCAGCTCAGCCTCGGGCGCGCTGCGGCGCCCCACCCCGCACCCGCTGTCTGAAAGAGGAGGCGCCCCGTCCGGGGCGCGATGCCATGGCCACCGAAATCCGCGTCCCGACCCTGGGCGAGTCCGTGAACGAGGCCACGATCGGCCGCTGGTTCAAGAAGCCGGGCGACACCGTGAAGGCCGACGAGCCGCTGGTCGAGCTCGAGACCGACAAGGTGACGCTCGAGGTCAACGCCCCGGCCGCCGGCAAGCTCGGCGACATCGTCGCCAAGGACGGCGAGACCGTCGAGCCCGGCGCGCTCCTCGGCTCGATCGTCGAGGGCGCCGGCAACGGCGCGGCCGAGGCCGCCCCCGCCCCGAAGGCGGCCCCGGCGCCCGCCGCGGCCCCGGCCCAGACCTCCTCGGCCTCCTACGGCAGCCACGGCGACGCCGCCCCCCGGCGCCCGCGCCGCCCAGGACCACGGCCCGGCGGTGGCCCGCCTCGCCCAGGAGACCGGCGTCGACCCCGCCTCCCTGCAGGGCAGCGGCAAGGACGGCCGCGTGACCAAGGGCGACATGCTGGCGGCGGCCTCCGGCGCCGCGGCCCCGGCCCCGGCGCCCCTGCCGCAGGTCGCCCGCGCCCCCTCGGCGCCCGACGACGCCGCGCGCGAGGAGCGCGTGCGGATGACCAAGCTGCGCCAGACCATCGCCCGCCGGCTCAAGGACGCGCAGAACATCGCCGCCATGCTGACGACGTTCAACGACGTCGACATGAGCGCCGTCATGGCCCTGCGCCAGCAGTACAAGGACGTCTTCGAGAAGAAGCACGGCACCAAGCTCGGCTTCATGGGCTTCTTCACCAAGGCGGTGATCCAGGCCCTGAAGGACGTGCCGGCCGTGAACGCCGAGATCGACGGTCAGGATATCGTCTACAAGAACTACTACCACATCGGCATCGCGGTCGGGACCGACAAGGGCCTGGTCGTGCCGGTGGTGCGCGACGCCGACAACCTGTCGATCGCCGGCATCGAGAAGACGATCGCGAATTTCGGCCGCAAGGCGCGCGACGGCAAGCTCTCGATCGACGAGATGCAGGGCGGCACCTTCACGATCACCAATGGCGGCATCTACGGCTCGCTGATGTCGACGCCGATCCTGAACGCGCCGCAATCGGGCATCCTCGGCATGCACCGCATCGAGGAGCGGCCGGTGGTGCGCGGCGGCAAGATCGAGGCGCGGCCGATGATGTACCTCGCCCTGTCCTACGATCACCGGATCGTCGACGGGAAGGAGGCCGTGACCTTCCTGGTGCGGGTCAAGGAGGCACTGGAGGATCCGGCGCGGCTCGTGCTCGACCTCTGATCGGAACCAGCGGCGCGACGGCGAACCCCTCCCCGGCCGGGAGGGGATCCCGCGCCCGGCCGCGGCCGGAGGCGGGGAGGCGGAAGGACCGGGCATGATGGACAAGGTGTTGGTCGTCACCGGAGGCAGCCGCGGGATCGGGCGGGCGGTGTCCCTGCTCGCCGCGCGGCGCGGCTGGGCCGTCTGCCTCTCCTACGTGGCGAACGCGGAGGCGGCGGACGCGGTCGTGCGCGAGATCGAGGCGTCCGGCGGCCGGGCGCTCGCGGTGCGCAGCGACGTCGCGGTCGAGGCGGAGGTGGCCGCCCTGTTCGAGGCGGCGGACCGGCTCGGGCCCCTCGGCGGGCTCGTCAACAACGCGGGCGTCGTCGACCACCCGGCCCGCGTCGAGGACATGACGGCCGCCCGCCTGACCCGGATGATGGCGACGAACGTCGTCGGCTCCTTCCTCTGCGCCGCCCAGGCCGTGCGGCGGATGTCGACCAAGCGCGGCGGGCGGGGCGGCGCCATCGTCAACCTGTCCTCGGTGGCGGCGCGCCTCGGCGCCCCCCACCAGTACGTCGATTACGCGGCCTCGAAGGGCGCCATCGACACCTTCACGACCGGCCTCGCGGTCGAGGTCGCCGAGGAGGGGATCCGCGTCAACGCGGTGGCGCCGGGGCTGATCGACACCGAGATCCACGCCAGCGGCGGGCAGCCGGACCGGGCCCATCGCCTCGCCCCCTCGGTGCCGATGCGGCGCGTCGGCACGGCGGAGGAGATCGCCGCGCCGATCCTCTGGCTGCTCTCCGACGAGGCCTCCTACACGACCGGCACCATCGTCACGGTCTCGGGCGGCCGCTGAATCCTCCCCTCCTTCCTCCGATGCCGGCCCGGCGCCCCCACGGCGCCGCCGGCCCACTTGCGGGTTCTCGACCATGTCCTACGATCTCGTCGTCATCGGCACCGGCCCCGGCGGCTACGTCTGCGCCCTCCGCGCGGCGCAGCTCGGCCTCAAGACCGCCGTGGTGGAGAAGCGGGCGGCCCACGGCGGCACCTGCCTGAACGTCGGCTGCATCCCGTCCAAGGCGCTGCTCCACGCCTCCGAGGCCTTCGAGGAGACGACGAAGCACCTGCCGGTGCTCGGCATCACGGTCGGCCAGCCGCAGCTCGACCTCGCCCGGATGATGGCCTTCAAGCAGGAGGGCGTGGACGGCAACACCAAGGGCGTCGCCTACCTGCTCAAGAAGAACGGGGTCGAGAGCTTCCAGGGCGTCGGGCGCCTCGCCGGGGCGGGCCGGGTCGAGGTGCGCTCCGAGGACGGCGGCAACCACCTGCTGGAGACCCGGAACATCGTCATCGCCACCGGCTCGGACGTGGCGAACCTGCCGGGCGTGACCATCGACGAGGAGGTGGTGGTCTCCTCGACGGGCGCCCTCGACCTCAAGGCGGTGCCGGAGAGGCTCCTGATCATCGGGGCGGGCGTGATCGGCCTCGAACTCGGCTCGGTCTGGCGCCGCCTCGGCTCGCAGGTGACGGTGGTCGAGTATCTCGACCGCATCCTGCCCGGCATGGACGGGGAGGTCGGCAAGCAGTTCCAGCGCATCCTGGAGAAGCAGGGCGTGACGTTCCGCCTCTCCTCGAAGGTGACCGGGGTCGAGCGCACCAACGCGGGCGCCAAGGTCACGGTGGAGCCGGCGGCCGGCGGCGCGGCCGAGGCCCTGGAGGCCGACGTGGTCCTGGTGGCGATCGGCCGCGTGCCCTACACGGCCGGCCTCGGCCTCGACACGGTCGGCGTGCAGGTCGACAACAAGGGCCGCATCCTCACCGACAACCACTACGCCACGAACGTCACCGGCATCTACGCGATCGGCGACGTGATCGCCGGGCCGATGCTGGCCCACAAGGCGGAGGACGAGGGCGTCGCGGTGGCGGAGATCCTCGCCGGCAAGGCGGGCCACGTGAATTACGGCGTGATCCCGAACGTGGTCTACACCACGCCGGAGGTCGCCTCGGTCGGCAAGTCCGAGGAGGAGCTCAAGACGGACGGGATCGCCTACAAGACCGGCAAGTTCCCCTTCACGGCCAACGGCCGCGCCAAGGTCAACCACACCACGGACGGGTTCGTGAAGGTGCTGGCCGACGCCAAGACCGACCGGGTCCTCGGCGTGCACATCGTCGGGCCGGAGGCGGGCAACCTGATCATGGAGGTGGCCGTGGCGATGGAGTTCGGCGCCTCCTCGGAGGACATCGCCCGCACCTGCCACGCGCACCCGACCCTCACCGAGGCGGTGAAGGAGGCGGCCCTCGCCGTGGAGAAGCGCGCCCTGCACATGTGATCCGGGATCCGGTTGATCAACCGGATCCCGGATCAGCCCCTCATCTCCTCCGCCAGGAAGTCCCGCACACGCTCCGGGTCGATGCCGGGCGCGATGAAGCTCTGGCCGATCCCCCGGGCCAGGATGAAGGTCAGGGCGCCGTCGCGCACCTTCTTGTCCTGACGCATGGCGTCGAGCAGCTCCTCGGCCGTGCCGCAGCCGCCCGGCACCTGCCGCAGGGTGGTCGGCAGGCCCGCGAGGGCGAGGTGGTTGGCCACCCGCCCCGCATCCTGGCCCGGGCAGAGGCCGAGCCGGGCCGAGAACCGGAAGGCCAGCGCGAGGCCGATCGCCACCGCCTCGCCGTGGACGAGCCGGGCCGAGTCGTAGCGGGTCAGGCGCTCGAGGGCGTGCCCGAAGGTGTGGCCGAGATTCAGGAGCGCCCGCTCCCCGTCCTCGCGCTCGTCGCGCACCACGACGCCGGCCTTGGCCCGGCAGCAGGAGGCCACCGCCTCGTCCCGGGCCGGCCCGCCGGCGAAGATCTCGGCGAAATGCGCCTCGCACCAGCCGAAAAAGCCCGGGTCGTCGATCAGCCCGTACTTGGCAACCTCGGCGTAGCCCGCCCGCATCTCGCGGGGCGAGAGCGTGTCGAGGGCGGCGGTGTCGGCGAGGACCAGGCTCGGCTGGTGGAAGGCGCCGATCAGGTTCTTGCCGTGGGGCGAGTTGATCCCGGTCTTGCCGCCGACCGAGGAATCGACCTGGGCGAGCAGCGTCGTCGGTGCCTGCACGAAGCGCACGCCCCGCCGCAGGACCGCCGCCGCGAAGCCCGCGAGGTCGCCCACCACCCCGCCGCCGAGCGCCAGGACGAGGTCGCCCCGCTCGATCCGGTGGGTGAGGAGCGCGTCGCACACCTGCGTGAAGCAGGGAAAGCTCTTCGAGCCCTCGCCCGGCGGCACCGTGATCAGCACGGCGCGCAGGCCCGCCTCCCGCAGGGAGGCCAGCACCGCCTCCCCGTAGAGGCCGGCCACGGTGGCGTCGCTCACCACCGCCACGGCCCGGGCGCCCAGGTCGGCGCAGTGGCGCCCGACCGCGGCCAGGAGGCCGCGGCCGACCAGGATGTCGTAGGCGCGCCCGCCGTCGAGGGGCACGCGGACCGTGCGGGGGGCGCTCATTGGGCGGCGACGCTCCGGAGCGAGGGATCGCCCTGGAAATGGGTGTCGAGGGCTTCGAGCACGTCCTGCACCACCCGGTCGTGCGAGACGTCCCGGGACAGCACCACCACGTCGGCGCTGCCGTAGACGGGGTGGCGGAGGTCCATGAGGCGGCGCATGGTTCCTTCGGGATCCTCGTTCTGCAGGAGAGGCCGGCCCGGCCGCTTGCGCACCCGCCGCATCAGCACGTCGAGTTCCGCCTTCAGCCAGACCGAGACGCCGGCCTCCGCGATGCGGCGGCGCGTCTCGGGGCGCATGAAGGCGCCGCCACCGGTCGCCAGCACCATCGGCCCGTCGCGCAGCAGGCGCGCGATCACCCGCTCCTCGCCGTCGCGGAAGCTCGTCTCGCCGTAGATCGCGAAGATGTCCGCGATGGTGAGGCCCGCCGCCGCCTCGATCTCGTGGTCGGCGTCCATGAAGATCATGCCGAGCCGCCCGGCCAGCCGCCGGCCGACCGTGCTCTTGCCGGCTCCCATCAATCCGACGAGGACGATCGAGCGCTGCCCGAGCCCGCGGCGCACGCGGGCCTCGATCGTCTCGTCCGGGGAGGATGGCTCAATCATGCGGCGTTCTTAGCGTGTTTTGCGGGCGGCGGGAAACGCGGGACATTGCCGGTTCGGGCAGGGGCGCAACAGGCGCCGCGTTTCCACCGCGGCCCACAGGAGGGTCCCCTTGCCACCGGCCCCGGTGCATGGTCGAACCGTGCCGCACTGCAACCGCAAAGACGCGTCACGCCGCGCCGACATCCGAACCCCAGCGAGGCCCGCCCGACGTGCCGACCCTCTTCCGCTTCCTGGCCATCGCGGCGATCCTGGCCGGGCTCGTGTTCGCGGCCTTGTTCGCGCTCGCCACCTTCGTCGAGCCGACGCCCCGGGAGATCACCGTGACGATCCCGAGTTCGAAGCTCCAGCCCGCGAACCGATGAGCCGGGCGGCGGAGCGGCGCGCGGGGCTGATGCAGCCCTATCTCGACATGCTGGCGGCCGAGCGCGGCGCCTCGGCGAACACCCTGGCCGCCTACCGGCGCGACCTCGACGACTACCTCGCCCACTTGGCGGCGGAGGGGCTCGATCCCGCCTCGGTGGCGCCGGCGGGCGTGCGCGCCTACGTGGCGGACCTCGCCGCGCGCGGCCTGAAACCCTCCTCGGCGGCGCGGCGCCTCTCCTGCATCCGCGGCTTCCACCGCTTCCTCTACGCGGAGGGCCACGCGCCGAGCGACCCGACCGCCCCGGTCTCGGGGCCGAAACGGGGCAGGGCGCTGCCGAAGGTGCTGTCGGTGGCGGAGGTCGACACTCTGCTCGCCGTCGCCAAGGAGGCGGTCGCGCGGGCGCCGAATCCCGGCGAGGCGGCCCGGGCGCAGCGCCTGCTCTGCCTGCTCGAACTCCTCTACGCCACGGGCCTGCGCGTGTCCGAGCTGGTCTCGCTGCCGCGGGCGGCGGCCCTGACCAAGGAGCGCTTCCTGGTGGTGCGCGGCAAGGGCGGGCGCGAGCGGCTGGTGCCGCTCACCGACATCGCCCGCGCCGCGATGGCCGCCCATCTCGCGCACCTCGCCGTTCCGGGGCCCTGGCTGTTCCCCGCCGACAGCGAGAGCGGCCACCTCACCCGGCAGGCCTTCGCCCGCGACCTCAAGGCGGTGGCGGGGGCGGCCGGGATCCGGGCCGACCGGATCAGCCCCCACGTCCTGCGCCACGCCTTCGCGAGCCACCTGCTCCAGAACGGCGCCGACCTGCGCGTCGTGCAGGAGCTGCTCGGCCATGCCGACATCTCCACGACGCAGATCTACACCCACATCCTCGACGAGCGCCTGAAGAGCATGGTGCGCGACCTCCACCCGCTGGCGGACGAGCGATAGGGCCGCGGGCGCCGGTCGCGCCCGCATCCGCGCCGGAAGGCGGGCTTGCCTGCGCGCCGCGTTCCGGCGAGGGACGTCGCGTCGGGCGCGCCCGCACCCCGAACGCAAGGAGATCCGCCGCGATGCCGCATTGGCTCTTCAAGTCCGAGCCGTCCACGTGGTCGTGGGACCAGCAGGAGGCGGCCGGGGAGGCGGGCACGTTCTGGAACGGCGTGCGCAACCACCTCGCCAAGAAGCACCTGCAGGCCATGCGGACCGGCGAGCAGGGCTTCTTCTACCATTCCAACGAGGGCAAGGCGGTGGTCGGCCTCGTCGAGGTGATCCGTCCCTACTACCCGGACCACACCGACGAGAGCGGCAAGTTCGGAATGGTGGACGTCAGGGCGGTGGCGCGCCTGCCCCGGCCGGTCACCCTCGATGCGATCAAGGCCGAGCCGCGCTTGAAGGACATGGTCCTCGTCAACAATTCCCGCCTGTCGGTGCAGCCGGTGACGGAGGAGGAATGGGCGGTGATCCGCGCCATGGGGGGATTGTGAGGCTTTGCCCGGCGCGGCCCGCACCGCGAGCCCGGCCCGCCCGCCGGCCGCGCGGCGCCGTCCTGGGCGGCCTCCTCCTCGCGCCCGCCCTCGCGGCGGCGTCCCTCGCGGCGGAGCGCGGCCGGCCGGCGGTGCACAAACCCGCACCGCCGATCCTCACCTGCGCGGCGCTCGCCAACCTGCGCATGCTCCTGCGCGAGGCGAACGGCGATCACGCCGCCGCCGCGGCCCGGTTCGCCGACCCGAGGGCGGATCATCTCGGCTGCGCCATGACGCCCGCCGACCGCGTCGAGGGGGTGGCCGACCGGGTCACGATCGGCGGCGCCCCCTATCGCTGCCTCAAGGTCAAGGACAGCAGCCTCTGCCGCTGGGCCGAGAATCAGGACGTCCAGTAGGGATGCGCGTTGTAGTAGCGGTGGACGTGCTCCTCCCAGGTCCGGTCGAAGGACGGGTCCTGCCCCTCGGCGGTGCGCTGGGGCGCGTTGCGCAGCTGGTCCTCGGAGACCTCGATCTCGTAGGCGTCGAGCTCCGGGTTGAAGCGCAGGGCCCCCCAGGGCACGGTGTAGTAGCCCTCGCCGAGGCCCAGGAAGCCGCCGAAGCTCATCACCGCGTAGGCGACGCGGCCGCTCCTCTTCTCGATCATCAGGCGCTCGATGCGGCCGAGGCTGTCGCCGTTCGGGCGGCGCACCGCCGTGCCCTCGACCCGGTCGCTGGCGATCAGCGCGCTGGTCTCGTTGGTGCTGGTGCTGCCCATGTCGGAGCGGTCGCCGACGGTCGGCGCTTCGGTGGTCATCGGGATCCTCCAAGGTCCGGTCCGGGTGCCCGAGCAACGCCGCGCGCGCGGCGCGCGTTCCGGCCCGCCCCATCGCCCTCGGGGGTTTCCCGGGAGGTTTCGTTGCCGTCCGGCCCGGTCTAGCGTTCGGCCATGCCGATTCGCTCGCTCGTCCTCGCCCTCCCGCTCCTCGTCGCGCCCCTCCTGGCTCTGGCGCCGCCCGCCGGCGCCCAGGACCGCGGCACGCTCGACCCGAAGCCGCTGCCGCCGCTCGCCAACCCGGACGATCCTCAGACCCCCGCCAAGGCCCTGTTCGGGCGCGCCACCACGCCCGCGAGCCTGCCGGCGCAGGCGATCGGCTCCTACGCCCGCGGCTGCGTCGCGGGTGCCGAGGCGCTGCCCACCAACGGCCCGACCTGGCAGGTGATGCGCCTGTCGCGCAACCGGAACTGGGGGCACCCCGTCCTGGTCGCCTTCCTGGAGCGGATCGCCAGCAAGGCGCCCGGCCGGGCGGGCTGGCCGGGCCTCCTCGTCGGGGACATGTCGCAGCCCAGGGGCGGGCCGATGCTGACCGGCCACGCCTCCCACCAACTCGGCCTCGATGCCGATGTCTGGCTCACCCCGATGCCGGACCGCACCCTGAGCCGGGCCGAGCGGGAGGAGATCTCGGCGACGAACGTGGTGCGGGCCGACCGGCGCGACATCGACCCGGCGGTCTGGCGGCCGGAGCACGGGCGGCTGATCAGGATGGTGGCCGAGCAGCCCGAGGTCGCCCGGATCTTCGTGAACCCGGCGATCAAGCTCGCGCTCTGCCGCGAGGCGGGATCGGAGCGGCGCTGGCTCACCAAGGTGCGGCCGATGTACGGCCACAACTACCACTTCCATATCCGGCTCGAATGCCCCTCGGGCGACCATGCCTGCAAGGACCAGGAGCCGCCGCCCTCCGGCGACGGCTGCGGGGCGGAACTCGATTACTGGTTCAGCGACGCGGTGCTGAACCCCAAGCCCGGCCCAAAGGGCAAGCCGAAGCCCCCGATGACCATGGCGGCCCTGCCGGAGGCCTGCCGCGGGGTGCTGAAGGCGAAGTGATCCGGCGGCCGGGCGGCGGACCGCCCTACTCGGCGGCGCTGCGCACGCCGGTGCCGACCGGGCAGGCGACGCCGGTGCCGCCGAGCCCGCAATAGCCCGCCGGGTTCTTGGCGAGGTATTGCTGGTGGTAGGCCTCGGCGAAGTAGAAGGGGCCGGGGTCGCGGATCTCGGTAGTGATCGACCCGAATCCCTTCGCCCTCAGCGCCTGCGCGTAGGCGTCGCGGGAGGCCTCCGCCTCGGCCCGGCGCTCCGGGTCGGAGACGTAGAGGCCCGAGCGGTACTGGGTGCCGACATCGTTGCCCTGGCGCATGCCCTGGGTCGGGTCGTGGCTCTCCCAGAAGGTCCTGAGGAGCTGCCCGAACGGCAGCACGGCCGGGTCGTAGGCGACGAGCACGACCTCGTTGTGGCCGGTGAGCCCGGTGCAGACCTCCTCGTAGGTCGGGTTCGGGGTCGTGCCGGCGGCGTAGCCCACGGCGGTCACCCAGATCCCGTCGCCGAGCTGCCAGAACTTGCGCTCCGCGCCCCAGAAGCAGCCGAGGCCGAAGAGCGCCGTCTCGATCCCCTCCGGGTAGGGCCCCTTCAGGGCCCGCCCGTTGACGAAATGGCGCTCGGCGGTCGGAAGCGGCGTCGGGCGGCCCGGCAGGATCTGGTCGGGCGCCGGCATCTCGGCGCGCTTGCGGAAGAACAGCATCGGCTCGCTCCGTGTCGAACGCGACTCGTTCGCGGACGCGCCCGATATGGTGACGCGCGGCCCCGCCCTCCAGGGCGGGGCGGGTGCGGTCAGGGTCGCACCACCGTCCCGATCCCGGCGCGCGGCGGCTGGCCGAGCCAGAGCAGGGCGAGCCCGATGCCGAGGGCGATCGGCGCGGCCGGGGAGAGGGTCAGCGGCAGGCCGAGCAGCTTCCAGAGGGCCGGCTGGCTGCCCTCGGCGGCCGCCTGCAGGCTCGCCGCCCGGTCCTTCAGCAGGGCGAGCGCCACGTCGCTCACGGAGGTGACGAGGAGCGTGTTGTTGGCGATCGACCGCGCCCCGTCGTAGACGCAGCCGACGAAGCCCGCGGCGAGGAACAGGAGCCCGACGAAGCGGGCCAGGAAGCGGATCATGCGCGGCTCTCGTCTGGCGTCGGACGGCAGTAGAGAGCCGGCCGCCGCCGCGCAAGCGCCGGGCGCCGGTCCGGCGCGCGCCTCCGCCCGCTAGGGGCGCGATCTCGCCGCCCGGGCCGCCTTGATCCGCACCCGGCCCCGTGCGAGGGCGGGGCCTCGCGAAGGATGGAACCGGGCATGGACGGGACGGGACGGCCGGACCTCGTGATCTTCGATTGCGACGGGGTCCTGATCGACAGCGAGCCGATCAGCCTCGCGCGGCTCACCGCCAACCTCAACCGCATCGGCGTGCCGATCGACCGCGAGACCGTGGGGCGGCGCTTCACCGGCACCAGCATGACCTCGATCATGGCGCATATCGCGGCGGATTACGGGGTGGCGGCGCCCGAGGGCTTCGTGCGGGAGGTCCGGGCCGACACGCTGCGGGCCTTCGAGGCGGAACTGACCGCGATCGCCGGGGTGGCCGAGGTGCTGGCCCGCCTGCCCGGTCGCCGCTGCGTGGCGTCGAGCAGCGACCCGACGCGGCTCGCCCACGCCCTCACCCTGACGGGCCTGCTGCCGCTCTTCGACGGCCACGTCTTCAGCGCCAGCATGGTCGCCCGCGGCAAGCCGCATCCGGACCTGTTCCTGTTCGCGGCCGAGCGGATGCGGGCCGATCCGGCCGCCTGCCTGGTGATCGAGGACAGCGTCCCGGGCGTGACGGCGGCCCGCGCGGCGGGGATGCGCGTGTTCGGCTTCTCGGGCGGCGGCCATTGGCGCCACGACCCCGCGGCCACCGCTCTCCTGGCCGCGGGCGCCGCCCTCGTCTTCGACGATTTCCTCCAACTGCCCGACCTGATCGGAGCGTGACCCTTCGCATCGCGGGCGCCCTCGCAACGCCCCGTTCGCCATATCGGGCGAGCCGGCGCCCGCGTTGCGATTGACTTAACCCCGGGCCATCAACATCTCGACATCGGACCGGGGCGATGCTTGACGGCGGTGCGGGGCGCGGCGAAGGGGAGCGGGGTGGTCGCGGCGGGGCGCGACGGCCGCTCCGCCGAACCCGAGGGGGCCGGGTCGGGTTGCCTCGACACAATGCGCAGCCGGGTCTCGCCCGCGAACGGAGCCATGCCGTGAGACATCCCCGCATCGTCGCCTTCTCCGGCAATGCCCACCGGCCCTCGCGCACGCGCGTTCTGGTCGAGGCCATCGCGGCCGAACTGGCGCGCCAGCGGCGCATCGAGCTCAAGGTGCTGGATCTGGTCGATGCCGGTCCGGGCCTCGGGGTCACCAGCCGCGACGCGCTGCCGCTCCCGGCCGCCCGCCTGATCGAGGCGATCGAGGGGGCGGACGGGCTGATCGTCGGCTCGCCGGTCTACAAGGGATCCTATTCGGGGCTGTTCAAGCACGTCATCGACTTCCTGGCCCCCGACGCGCTGGTGGGCAAGCCGGTGGCGATCGCCGCGACGGGCGGCGGTCCGCGCCACGCCCTGATGGTGGAGCACCAGCTGCGGCCCCTGTTCGGCTTCTTCACCGCCCACGTGGCCCCGACCGCCGTCTATGCCGGCGAGGCGGAGATCCAGGACGGGGCGGTCACGGATGCCCGGGTGGCGGAGCGCGTCGCCGCGGCCGCGACGGAACTCGCCCACCTGCTCGACACGGCCGAGGCGGCGCGCCGCGCCCGCACCCTGCCGCCGGCGGCCGCCGCGCTCTGACGGCGCGGCGGGACCGGGGGCGGCGCCCCACCTCCTACGCCACCACCCGCAGGCTCGCCTTCTGGCGGGCGCGCTCGACCGCCTCGCGCAGCGCCGGCGCGTCGAAGGGCTTGCGCAGGATCGGGAATCCCTCGCTCGCCGCCGACCGCGCCACCTCGCTGTAGCCGGTGGCGAGCAGCACCGCGACCCGCGGCCCGCGCTCGCGGCGCACGAGGCGCGCGAGGTCGAGCCCGTTCTGATCGCCCGGCATCACGATGTCCGAGAAGACGAGGTCGACCTTCTCCATCCCGCGCAGCAGGGCGAGGGCGGAGGCGACGTCCCGCGCGTGCGTGACCGCGTAGCCGAGTTCCTCCAGGTGCGCCCGCGAGACCTCGGCGACCTCCGGGTTGTCCTCGACGAGGAGGGCCCGCCCGCTCCCCTGGCCCGGCCCCGGAGGCGCCGCGGCGCCCCGCGCCGGCTCGGCGGGCTCGGGCCGCTCCGCCGTGCGGGGCAGGTAGAGCGTGACGGTGGTGCCGCGCCCCGGCTCGCTCGCGATCGTGGCGGTGCCGCCCGACTGGCGGGCGAAGCCGTAGACCTGGGAGAGGCCGAGCCCCGTCCCCTTGCCGACCTCCTTCGTGGTGAAGAACGGCTCGAACACCCGGGACAACAGGTCGGGCGGGATGCCGGCGCCGGTATCCGACAGGCTGAGCGCGACGAACTCGCCCGGAAGCCCGAGCGCGGCCGATTCCGCCGCGCCCACGTTCCGCGCCGCGATGGTGAGGCGCCCGCCCCCCGGCATGGCGTCGCGGGCATTCACCGCGAGGTTGAGGACCGCGAGTTCCAGCTCGTTGAGATCGAGTTTCGTCGGCCAGAGCCCGGGGGCGAGCCGCAGCTCCACGGCGATGTCGCCCCGCAGGCTCGACCGCAGCATGTCCTCGCACAGGGGCAGGCGCTGGGCGAGGTCGACCGCCACCGGCTCGTGGGTCTGCCGGCGCGAGAAGGAGAGGAGCTGGCGCGTCAGGCTGGCCCCGCGCTTGGCGGCCGCCTCGATCGCGTCGAGGGCGCGGCGCTGGCGCTCGTCCGCGACCGGGTAGCGCTTGAGGCGCTCCACGTTGCCGTTCACCACCATCAGCAGGTTGTTGAAGTCGTGGGCCACCCCGCCGGTGAGCTGGCCCACCGCCTCCAGGCGCTGCGCCTGCTTGAGGGCCGCCTCGGCGATCTCCCGGCGCGAGACTTCCGCCTCGAAGCGCTCGGTCCGGCGCAGGGCGTAGACCGCGAGGGCGAAGAGCGCCAGGGTGGCCGGGAGCCCGAAGGCGAGGTGGCCGAGCAGCCTGTCGCGCAGTTCGGCCGCGTTCGCCGCCGTCTCGATCCCCGCCTGGACGTAGAGCGGATAGCCCGGGATCAGCCTGTAGCCGATCCGCCGCTCGGCCCCGTCGATCTGCGAGACCGCCGTGAGCCGGCCCTCGCCGGGTGCCCCGGCCACCGCCCGCAGGAAGGCGCTCTGGGGGGTGAGGCGGTCCGGCCAGTCGGGCCCGTACGGGTAGCGGGCCAGGAAGGCCCCGTCCGCGCGCACGAGGCCGAAGGAATCGGCCACCCCGCGCGCGAGCCGGGTGTAGAATTGACGGAAATGATCGGGCAGCACGCTGATCGCCACGATGCCGGAAAAGCCGCCGTCCGGTCGCGGCGGGCGCCGGGCGCTCATCACGAAGAAGCGGTACCCCCCGAGCTTGGCCCGCACGATCTCGCCGACGAAGGTGCCCGCCGGCCCGTCGCGCTGCGCCCGGAAATAGTCCCGGTCCGAATTGTCGATGTCGCGCGGGACCGGCTGGACCGTGCTCGACACGAGGGGATGGCCGGCCGCGTCGAAGGCCCAGATCGCCTGGATCTGCGGAAGGGCCTCCTGGCTCTGCCGCAGGCGCATGGAGAGCCGCGCCTCGTCGGCGCGGATCGCCGCGTCGTCGAGGCCGCGCAGCACCTCGTTCGTCTCCGCCAGCGTGCGCTCGACGGTCTGCAGCGCCTTCAGCGCCTGTTCCTGCAGGATGTCGAGGGCGCGCTCGATGCGCTCGTCGGTCCGCGCCGCGATCGCGACGCTCTCCGACCACGCCGCGTAGGCGAAGACCAGGGCCGGCGCGATCAGGCTCAGGGCCGCGATCAGCCGGAGGGGCCAGACGACGCTCGACTGAACGGGGCGCACCGGGGAATGTCGCGGCTACGGCGGAGGGTCGGAATCCGGCCGGAGCCGGGGCCCATCTACAATCCCGCCCGCCCGGATTGGTTCCATACTCCCGGGCAGTTTTAGCGCACGGCCAGGGCGGCGCGCTCGCGGCGGCGCTCGATCGAGGAGGGGATGCGCAGGGATTCCCGGTACTTCGCCACGGTGCGGCGGGCGATGTCGACGCCCTCGCCGCGCAGGCGCTGGACGAGCGCGTCGTCCGACAGCACGTCGTCGGCCTCGGCGTCGATCAGCTGCTTGATGCGGTGGCGCACGGCCTCGGAGGAGTGGGCGGCGGCGCCCGCCGCGCCGGGGATCGCCGCCGTGAAGAAGTACTTCATCTCGAAGGTGCCGCGGCTGGTGCCGATCGACTTGTTCGAGGTGACCCGCGACACGGTCGATTCGTGCATGCCGATCGCGTCCGCCACGGTCTTGAGGTTGAGCGGGCGCAGATGCGCGACGCCGTTGAGGAAGAAGCCGTCCTGCTGGCGCACGATCTCGCTCGCCACCTTCAGGATGGTGCGGGCGCGCTGCTCCAGGCTGCGGGTCAGCCAGTTGGCCGTCTGGAGGCAATCCGATAGGAAGGCCTTGTCGGTGTCGCTCTTCGCCCCGCGCGAGACGGTGGCATAGTAGATCTGGTTGACGAGGACGCGCGGCAGCGCCTCGCTGTTGAGCTCCACCAGCCAGGAGCCGTCCGGCGCCGGGCGCACGAACACGTCCGGCACCAGCACCTCGACCGGGCCGCTGCCGAAGGCGCGGCCGGGCTTGGGGTCGAGCTGGCGCAGCTCGGCCAGCATGTCGGCGAGGTCCTCGTCGTCGACGCCGCAGAGCCGGCGCAGGGCCGCGAGGTCGCGCTTGGCGACGAGGTCGAGGCGCGAGACCAGGGCCTGCATGGCCGGATCGAGGCGGTCGCGCTCGCGCAGCTGGATGCTCAGGCACTCGGCGAGGTCGCGGGCGCCGATCCCGGCCGGGTCGAAGGTCTGAACGAGGGCGAGCACCCGCTCGACCAGGGGCAGGCCGACGCCGAGGCGCGCCGCCACCGCGGCGAGGTCCTCGCGCAGGTAGCCGGCCTCGTCGACGGCGTCGATGAGGAACCCGCCGACCAGGCGCTCGACCGGATCGCGGGTGGCGAGGTCGAGCTGGGCCGACAGGTGGTCGCGGAGCGAGGATTCGGTGGTGAGGGTCGCCTCGAAATCCGGCGCCTCGCCGTCGAAGCTGCCGCCCGTGCTGCCCCAGGGCGCGGGGGTGAGCGAGAGGGTGTCGCCCACCGGCTGCTCGCGGACCGTCGGGCCGTCATCCGGGAAGACGTTGTCGAGATGGGTGCCGAGATCGCTCTCGATGTCGGCGCGGCTGGGATTGAGGTCCTGCGAGAGCCACGGCTCCGCCGCCTCGCCGGCCTCGAATCCGCCCTCGCCGCCGCCCTCGCCGTCATAGGCCTCCGGAACCGGCGCCTCCGCGGCCTCGCCGCGCGGCTCCTCGGCCTCGGCCCTCTCCAGCAGCGGGTTGCGCTCCAGCTCCGCATCCACGTAGGCCGCGAGGTCGAGATGCGAGAGCTGCAAGAGCTTGATCGCCTGCAGGAGCTGCGGCGTCATCACCAGGGCTTGGCCCTGACGCATCTCGAGCCGTTGCAACAATCCCATCTGCCTGCCCCGGTGTGCCGTTCCGGCTCTTGCCGGATTAGGCACGATTCTTGCTTTGATTCGTGTACCGAGGTTTAAACCGAAGTGGGGCTCCCGTCAAAGCGGGCCGGCGGCATCATCCACCGGCGGGGCGGTTCGGGGAAGGATGCCCCCGCGGCCGGGGCGGCGCCAGGGGAAAGATGCCGACGCCGGGAAGCGCCGGGCGCCCGCGCGTCCCGCGCCCCGCCGCCCGGATGGCGAGGCGCGCCGGCCGCCGAACGATGCCAGCGGGCCCGCCCGGGAGGGGACCGCGTCGGGCCCGTGGGATCAGAGGCGGAAATCCTCGCCCAGATACAGCCGGCGCACGTCGTCGTTGGCGACGATCTCCGCGGGCGTGCCTTCGGTGAGGATCCGGCCCGAATGCACGATGTAGGCGCGGTCGATCAGGCCGAGCGTCTCGCGCACGTTGTGATCGGTGATCAGCACGCCGATGCCGCGGCCCTTCAGGTGCATCACCAGGTCCTGGATGTCCCCGACCGCGATCGGGTCGATGCCCGCGAAGGGTTCGTCGAGGAGCACGAAGGAGGGGGAGGAGGCGAGGGCCCGGGCGATCTCCAGCCGGCGGCGCTCGCCGCCCGAGAGCGCGATCGCGGGCGACTTGCGCAGCCGCGCGATGTTGAACTCGTCGAGGAGCGCGTCGAGGCGGCGCTCCCGCTCCCTGCGGTCCGGCTCCACCACCTCGAGCACCGCCCGGATATTGTCCTCGACGTTGAGCCCGCGGAAGATCGAGGCCTCCTGCGGCAGGTAGCCGATGCCGAGCCGCGCCCGCTGGTACATCGGCAGGCGCGTGATCTCGCGCCCGTCCAGGGTGATGAGGCCCCGGTCGGCCGTGACGAGGCCGGTGATCATGTAGAAGATCGTGGTCTTGCCGGCGCCGTTGGGGCCGAGCAGCCCCACGGCCTCGCCGGTCTGAACGGTGAGCCCGGCCTCGTGCACGACCGTGCGGGCCCCGTAGCTCTTGCGCAGCCCGTGCACCGCCAGGATGCCGGGGCCGCCGAAGGTCTCGGCCGCGTCGCCGGACGCGGCCTCGGCGCGGCCGCGGCCGAGGATGCGCGACAGGCGGGACAGGAACGGGACGGCCTGGGCTCGCACCGGCAGGACGGAGGACGACGTCAACGGGGCGCTCTCTCGCTTCCACCGTGCCGGCCCCTCCGCCCCGAGCGGCCACGCCGATGATCGACCGCGTGTTATCGGACCCGCCGCGCCGCCGCAACGCGGCGCTGTGCGCAGGCCCGGGTCGCGCCGGCCGGGATCAGGCCTCGGCGGGCTTGCCGGCCTCGCCCGCCTTCGGGCCGCCCTTGGCGACGCCGACCAGGGCGGGGCGCAGCACGCGCTCGCCGATCACGTAGCCGGTCTGCACCACCTGCACGACGGTGCCGCTCGCCACGTCGGGATTGGGCACCTCGAACATCGCCTGGTGCAGGTTCGGGTCGAAGCGCTGGCCCTGCGGGTCGACCGGGCGCACGCCGTGGCGCTCCAGGGTCTTGGCGAGGTCGCGGCCCGTGAGGTCGATCCCGTCGAGCAGCGCCTTGAAGGGGCCCTCCGCCGCCGCGCGGGCCTCCGCCGGCACGCTGTCGAGGGCGCGCCGCACGTTGTCGGCGACGTTGAGCATGTCGCGGGCGAAGTTCGTCACCGCGTAGGTGCGGGCATCCGCCACCTCGCGCTCGGTGCGGCGGCGCAGGTTCTCCATGTCGGCGAGCGTGCGGAGGAGCTTGTCCTTGAGGTCGAGCTTCTCGGCTTCCAGCGCCGCCAGCGCGTCGGCCCGCGCGGCCGCACCTTGGGCGGCAGTCTCGGGCGCGCCGGCCGCGTCCTGGGCCGGGTCCGACACTCCCTCGGGCAGCGGGCGCGCGGCAGTCTCCGTGTCGTTCGGCGTCATCGTCAATCCACAACGAGGATCGGGAAGGCGGTGATATCAGGTCTCACCGCTCCGAAATCAAGCTTCGCCAGCGGGTTCGCCGGGCACGGCGGCCTTCGGGCGGGGCGCGGCGGCGCGCCGGCCGGGCGGGCGGGCGGCCGCGGCGTCGCCCTCGAACACGCCCATCACGGCCCGGCGGATCGTCGCCTGCCGGTCGGGCTGGGTGATCTTGGTGCCGGTGAGGTCGGTGACGTAGAAGACGTCCACCGCCCGCTCGCCGAAGGTCGCCACGTGGGCCGAGGTGATGTTGAGGTTGAGCCGGCTCAGCGCCGTGGTGAGGTCGTAGAGCAGGCCCGGCCGGTCGAGGCCGGAGATCTCCAGCACCGTCTCGCGGGAGGAGAGCGCGTTGTCGATCGAGAGGTCGGGCGCGACCTGGAAGGTGCGCGGCCGGTCCTTGCGCGGGTGGCGGTCGGCGACGAGGTCGGCGATGCGGATCTCGCCCTTGAGCGCCCGCTCGATCGCGGTGGCGATGCGGCCGGCGCGGCGCATCTCGTCCTCGTCCTGATCGAAGGCCCGCGACAGCACGATCGTGTCGAGGACGAAGCCGTCGGCCGTGGTGAAGATCTGCGCGTCGACGATGTTGCCGCCCGCCGCCGCGCAGGCGCCGGTCAGGATGGCGAGGAGCCGCGGGTGGTCCGGGGAGTAGACCGTGAGCTCGGTCACGCCGCGGGAGGCGTCGGTCTCGACGTGGGTCGCCACCGTGCGGCCCGCCGCCACCGTGGCGCGCAGGAAATGCGCGTTCTTGAGCTGGCGCGCGGCGTCGACCTTGAGCCAGTAGGGGGCGTAGAGCCGCGCCGCGTAGGCGTCGAATTCCTCGGCGCTCCAGTCGGGGAGCTGCTCGCGCAGGCGCATCTGCAGGAGGCGCACCCGGTCCGTGCGGGCGATCTCCGAGTGCCCGCCGGAGAGCACGACCTCGGTCTCGTAGAACAGGGTGCGCAGCAGCGTCGCCTTCCAGGCGGTCCAGACGCCCGGGCCGACCGCCTTGATGTCGGCGATGGTCAGCACGAACAGCAGCTTCAGCCGCTCCAGGCTCTGCACCGCGGCCGCGAAGGTCTCGATCGTCTTCGGGTCGGAGAGGTCGCGGCTCTGGGCCGTGATCGACATCAGCAGGTGGTGCTCGATCAGCCAGGCCACGGTGTCGGTCTCGGCCGGTTCGAGGCCGAAGCGCGGCCCGAGCTTGCGCGCCACCGCGGCGCCCGCGATCGAGTGGTCCTCCTTCCGGCCCTTGGCAATGTCGTGCAGGAAGGTGGCGACGAAGAGCGCGCGGCGGTTCTGGATCGTGCCGACGATCCGGTGCGCCACCGGATGCTCGTCCTTCGCCTCGCCGCTCATGATCTTGGCCAGCACGCCGAGCGAGCGGATCAGGTGCTCATCCACCGTGAAGTGGTGGTACATGTTGAACTGCATCATCGCGACGATGCGGCCGAAATCCGGCACGAACCGCCCGAGCACCCCGGTCTCGTTCATGTGCCGCAGCACGGTCTCGGGGGCGTTCTCCGAGGTCAGGAGCTCGAGGAAGAGGCGGTTCGCCTCGCGGTCGACCCGCACCATCGGGCCGATCAGGCTGAGCGAGCGGGTCGCGAGCCGGCTCGCATCCGGGTGGATGGGCACGTCGTGGTGGTCGGAGAGCCAGAACAGGCGGATCAGGTTGACCGGGTCGCGCTCGAAGGCGGCGTCGTCGCGCAGGTTCAGCCGGCCGTTGTCGATGCGGAAAGCGTCCGCGTCGAGGTCGGGGGCGCGGAAGCGCTCCTTGAAGCGCCCGAACCAGCGGTTCAGCGCCGGCGGGCGCTTGGCGTGGCGCGCCTCCATCTCGGCGCAGACGATGGCGGTGAGGTCGCCCACGTCTTTGGCGATCAGGAAGTAGGATTTCATGAAGCGCTCGACGGCGGTCAGCCCGCCGCGGGGCGCGTAGCCGAGCCGCTCGGCGATGCGCGGCTGCAGCCCGAAGGAGAGCCGCTCCTCCGCCCGCCCGGTCGCGAAATGCATGTGGCAGCGCACCCGCCACAGGAATTCCTCGCAGCGGTCGAACAGCCTGACTTCGTCGAGGGTGAACAGCCCGGCCTCCACGAGGTCGCGGGTCCGCGTCACCCGGAACGTGTACTTGGCGATCCAGAACAGGGTGTTGAGGTCGCGCAGGCCCCCCTTGCCGTCCTTGACGTTCGGCTCGACGAGGTAGCGGGAGGCCCCGCCCTTCGAGACCCGCGTGTCGCGCTCCTTGAGCTTGGCCTCGACGAATTCCGCCGCCGTGCCCTGCACGACCTCGCGGTCGAAGCGCTCGACGAGTTCGTCGAACAGGGCGCGGTCCCCGAACAGGAACCGCGCCTCCAGCAGGGCGGTGCGGATCGTCATGTCGGCCCGCCCCTCGCGCAGGCACTCGGCGACCGAGCGGGTCGCGTGGCCGACCTTCAGCTTGAGGTCCCACAGGACGTAGAGCATCGCCTCGACGACGCTCTCGCCCCAGGCGGTCTGCTTGTAGGGGAGCAGGAACAGGAGGTCGATGTCGGAGCCCGGCGCCAGCGTGCCGCGGCCGTAGCCGCCCGTCGCCACCACGGCGACGTGCTCGCCCGCGGTCGGGTTGTCGGCCCGGTAGAGCCGCTTGACCACCGCCTGGTAGATCGCCTGCACGACCGCGTCCATCAGGGCGCAGATCTCGCGGGCGCAGGCGAGCCCGTCGCGGTGGCGCAGCAGGTTCTGCTCGGCCTCGGCGCGCCCCTCCTCGATGATCCGCCGCAGCCCGGGCACGAGCCGCTCGCGAAGCTTGGTCGGGTCGCTGGTCGTCTGGTCGATGCCGGACAGCAGTTGGGCGAGGGCGGCGGCGGTGTCGGGCATAGGGCCCCGGTTCGGATGGGTTGAGCCAGCGGGCGAGGGACCCGCATGATCCCACCAGGGGGTTGTCTATCCGTTGGCGCGCGGGCAATCCACAGGAACCCGCCGCGGGAACCCGGCCGCATCCGGCTTGCCGGACCGATCGTTTGACAAAAAGAACGACGTCGCCTAGAGGCTGCGGGCTCGGGCCGAATGCCCGGAATGGGCGACCGGGACCGCCGGGCGCACGGCCGGCGCGGGTCGGCATCAGGGAGTGAGACCATGCGCATCCATCGCCGCGCGCTGATCGGCGCCGCGTTCGGCCTCGCCGGCCTGTTCTCTTTACAGAACCCGGCCGCGGCCCAGGCCGCCAAGGAGGTCCGGCTCGACTGGGCGACCTACAACCCGGTGAGCCTGCTCCTGAAGGAGAAGGGGCTCGTCGAGAAGGCGCTGGCGGCCGACGGCGTCAGCGTGCGCTGGGTGCAGTCGCTCGGCTCCAACAAGGCCCTGGAATTCCTCAACGCAGGCTCGCTCGATTTCGGCTCGACGGCGGGGGCGGCGGCCCTGCTCGGGCGGATCAACGGCAACCCGATCAAGTCCGTCTACGTCTATTCCCGACCGGAATGGACCGCCCTCGTCACGCGCCCGAATACCGGCATCGCGGCGGTGAAGGACCTGAAGGGCAGGCGCGTCGCGGTCACCCGCGGCACCGACCCGCACATCTTCCTGATCCGCGCCCTGCAGGGGGCCGGGCTGACCGAGCGGGACGTGAAGCTCGTGCTGCTCCAGCACCCGGACGGGCGCACGGCCCTCGACCGCGGCGACGTCGATGCCTGGGCGGGCCTCGACCCGATCATGGCGGCGGCCGAGATCGAGACCGGCGACGTGCTGTTCCACCGCGATCCGGCCGCCAATACCTGGGGCGTGCTGAACGTGCGGGAGGATTTCGCCAAGGCGAACCCGGACCTGACCCGCAAGGTGCTGGCGGCCTACGAGGAGGCGCGCGCCCTCGCGGTGAGCCGGCCCGAGGAACTGCGGCGCGCGCTCGTGGCGGCGACGAAGCTGCCCGAGCCGGTGGTCGCCCGCCAGCTGGAGCGCACCGACGTGTCCCAGCCGAATATCGGGCCGGCCCAGGCCGAGTCGATCCTGGCGGCCGGCAAGGCCCTGCGCGAGGCCGGCGTGATCCCGGCCGGCACCGACGTCGAGGCGGCCGTCGACGCCCTGATCGACCGGCGCTTCAACACCGCCGCGCGCTGAAGGCGCCGCCCCGCGATCGCGCGGAAGGCCCCCGCCCGGGCGGGGGAGGCCCGCCGTCTCGCCCCAGCCCCGGTTCAGACATCCAGAATGGACGCGACCGCGCCCCCCGCCCTCGCCGCGACGCGGCCCGAGCCCGCAGCGAAGCCCGCCCGGGGCCGGGGGGGCACTGCCCTGCTCGGCCTCGTCCTGCCCCTCGGCCTCGCCCTCGGCTGGGAGGCCGCCGTGCGGCTCGGCCTCGCGCAGGGCCGCCTGGTCCCGCCGCCGAGCCGCATCCTGGCCACCCTGTGGGCGCTCGCGGCCACGGGCGAGCTCTGGATCCACGTCGCCGCGAGCCTGACCCGGGTCGCGGCGGGCTTCGCCTGCGGGGCCGCCGCCGGGATCCTGCTCGGCGCGGTCACCGGAACCCTGCCGGTCATCCGCCGCATGCTCGATCCGAGCCTGCAGGCCCTGCGCGCCATCCCGTCGATCGCCTGGGTGCCGCTCTTCATCCTGTGGTTCGGGATCTTCGAGGCCTCGAAGATCACCCTGATCGCGGTCGGGGTGTTCTTCCCGGTCTATCTCGGGGTGGCGGGGGCGATCGCCTCGGTGGACCGCAAGCTCGTCGAGGTGGGCCGCGTCTTCCGCCTGTCGCGGACCGACCTCGCCCGGCGCATCCTGCTGCCGGCCGTGCTCCCGGCGACCCTGCTGGCCCTGCGCACCGGGCTCGGCCTCGGCTTCATGTTCGTGGCGGCCGCCGAGCTGCTCGGCGCCTCGGAGGGGCTCGGCTACCTCCTCCTCGACGGGCAGCAGCTCGGCAAGCCGGAGCAGATCGTGGCCGCCATCATCGCCTTCGCGGCGGTCGGCAAGCTCTGCGACGCCGCCCTGGTGGCGCTGACGCGCCCGCTGGTGCGCTGGCAGGACACGGTGCGGGAGGCGCTCTGACATGCTCGTCCTCGACCGGCTCTCGAAGACCTACGCGGACGGCACCCGCGCCCTCCACGACATCTCCCTGTCGGTGCGCGCCGCCGAGATCGTCGCCCTGGTGGGCGGGTCGGGCTGCGGCAAGACCACGCTGCTGCGCCTGATCGCCGGGCTCGACACGGCGACCGGCGGGGCGATCAGCCTCGACGGCGAGGCGATCGGCGGCCCGCATCCGGGCGTCGGCATCGTGTTCCAGGAGCCGCGGCTCCTGCCCTGGCTCACCGTCGCCGACAACGTCGCCTTCGGCCTCGCGGCCCTGCCCCGGGCCGAGCGGCGGGAGCGCGTCGGCCACGCCCTCGACCGGGTCGGCCTCGCCGAGCATGCCGGGCGCTGGCCGCGGGAACTCTCCGGCGGGCAGCAGCAGCGGGTCGCGATCGCCCGCGCCTTCGTGGCCGCCCCGAAGGTGCTCCTCCTCGACGAGCCCTTCTCGGCGCTCGACGCCTTCACGCGGCTCGACCTGCACAAGCACCTCCTCGCCCTCTGGGAGGAGAGCCGCCCGACCGTGCTGATCGTCACCCACGACGTCTCCGAGGCGGTGGCGCTCGCCGACCGGGCCGTGGTGCTGCGGCCCAAGCCCGGGCGCATCGACGACGCGATCCCGCTGCCGCTGAGCCGTCCCCGCCAGCCGACCTCGCCCGGCAGCGAGGCGGCGGTGCGCAGCATCCTGGCGAGCCTCGACCGCTCCCTGCGCCCGCCCGGGGAGGCGCGCGGCGACCGGGCGGAGGCCGCCGCCCATTGGTGGTGAGGCTGGCCTCGCGCGCCGCCGAGGTGGTAAGGCCGGTCGCCTACAACTTCATCGACCGATCCCGAGGAGACGCCATGGACGCCACCGCGCTTCGCGCCCTGCAGGCCCCGATCAAGGACCGCTACCGCGCGGATCCGGACGCCGCCATCATCACCCTGAAGGCGCAGGGCTCCCTCGACGACACCGCCATCGCCTGCAAGGTCGAGACCGGCCGGGCCCTCGCGGTGGCGGGGCTGCACCCGGCCAGCGGCGGCTCGGGCGCCGAACTCTGCTCGGGCGACATGCTGCTGGAGGCGCTCGTCGCCTGCGCGGGCGTGACGCTCAAGGCCGTCGCCACCGCCCTGGAGATCCCCCTCCGCAAGGGGGTGGTCAGGGCCGAGGGCGACCTCGACTTCCGCGGCACGCTCGGGGTCGACAAGGAGGCCCCGGTCGGCTTCCGGGCGATCCGCCTCGCCTTCGAGGTCGAGAGCGACGCGCCCCAGGAGAAGATCGACCAGCTCCTGAAACTCACCGAGCGCTACTGCGTGGTGTTCCAGACCCTGAATCACCGGCCCGCCCTCGACGTCAGCCTGAATCGTGCCTGAGCCGGGCGCCGCCGGGGTCTCCCCGGCCGCGGGGAGCCGGCCGGTGACGCTGCGGCCGGTGGCGCGTTGACTTCGCATCGGGCGATTCTTAGCTCTTCAACCACCGCCTCCCGGGCTTCCGCCCGGGTCGGCGGCGGCAGAACCGGAGGAATCGATGGCGGGCTTGCGCGTGTCGGGTCGCGGCATGGACCTGGGGGAGACCCTGCGGTCGCGGGTGGAGGAGCGGCTCGCCTCCACCCTGTCGAAGTACTTCGACGGCTCCTACTCGGGCCACGTCGCCGTGGGCCGGGACGGGGGCGCCTACCGCACCGACTGCGTCCTCCACCTCGCCTCAGGCATCACCCTCGAAGCCTCGGCGAGCGCCCACGACCCGCACGCGAGCTTCGAGCAGACCGCCGACCGGATCGAGCGCCGCCTGCGCCGCTACAAGCACCGGCTCAAAACCCACGCCAATGGCGGGGGCCGGCGGGCCGAGCCGCCCACGGCGGTGATGGAGGCGGCCTACTCGGTCCTGGAGGCGCCCGAGGAGGATTCCGGCGACCACCCGCCGGTGATCGCGGAGAGCACCCGCGCCCTGCACCGCCGCTCGGTGAGCGAGGCGGTGGTGGAGCTGGATCTCACAGGCGCGCCCGTCCTGGTCTTCGTTCATGCTGGCACCGATCGGGTCAACGTCGTATACCGTCGATCCGACGGCGCGATCGGCTGGATCGATCCGCCCGAACGCGGCACTCCGTGACCGGGCGAACCGGCCCACGGCTTGCCTCCGGTCCTGGGGAGCAAGCGGGACCGTTCCGTCCCGTCGATGAGGCAGCGGTCTCGATGCCATTGCTGGAATTTCTCAAGCCGGAGGCCGTCCTCCCGGCGTTGCGTGCGCCCGGCAAGAAGCAGGTCCTGCAGGAGCTTGCGGTCCAGGCCGGCAAGCACCTGCCCGGGCTCGACGAGCGGGAGATCTTCGAGACGCTGCTGCAGCGCGAGCGGCTCGGCTCGACCGGGATCGGCGAGGGCGTGGCGATCCCGCACGGCAAGCTGCCGGGGCTCGACCACCTCTTCGGCCTCGTCGCCCGCTTGGAGAAGCCGGTGGATTTCGAGGCGCTCGACGGGCAGCCCGTGGACATCGCCTTCCTGCTCCTCGCCCCCGAGGGGGCGGGGGCCGACCACCTCAAGGCCCTGGCCCGGGTGGCCCGGGTGCTGCGCGAGCCCGGGATCATCGACCGGATGCGGGCGGCCCGCGACGGCGACGCGCTCTACGCGCTGCTGACGCAGGCGCCGGCCCCGCGGGCCGCCTGACGCGGGCGGCCGATGCCCCGCTCCCTGCGCCGCTTGGCCCTGCTCCGCTTGGCCCTGCTCCGCTTGGCCCTGCTTCGCTTAACCTTGCTTCCCTTGGGCCTGCTCCTCTTGCCCGGCCCCGCCGCGGCGGCGGAGGGGACCTGCGCGCGCGACCTCCTCGTCGCGCAATCCTCCCAGCGCGTCGCCCTCGACCGGCTCGACGCGCTCGGGGACAACGAGGCCGACCGCTGCCGCGGCTGGCGCCAGCACGTCGACACGATGCGGCGGGCCGCCAGCGTCTACGGGCGCTGCCTCGCCGGCCAGGAGCGGGCCGAGCGCCTCGCCCAGGTGCAGGGATCCGAGCGCGAATTCAGCGACCTGCTGCGCAGCCGCTGCCGCGGCAAGTAGCGGCAAGGCGGCAAGTCGCGGCGGCTCAGCGCAGGAGCGGCTCGGCCACGACCTTGACCGGCCGCCCCCGGCTCATCAGCACGGCGGCGCGGGAATCCTCGGGATCCGCCTCGATGCGGGTGCGCAGCCACGCCACCAGGAACTTGACGTATTCGGAGGCGAGGAGCCGCGCCGAGGCCGGGTGGTGCCACCACGCATCGGCGTCGAACCCCTCGTGCACGACCGGGTGCGGCACCACGCGGTCGCCGCTCGTCAGGGCGTGGTCGAGTTCGAGCAGCGTGCGCGGCATGTGGTAGTTCGAGGTCACGACCGCGATCGTGCGGAAGCCGTTCTCGCGCATCCAGCGCCGCGTCTCGATGGCGTTGCCGATCGTGTTGCGCGCCCGGTAGTCGAGGTCGACGCAGCAGGAGATCAGGTGCTGCTGGCCCGGATTGAGCCGCGCGATCTCGTCCCGGCTGGTCCGCTCGTTCACGCCGGTGATGAGCAGGCGCCGGCCGAAGCCGGCCGCCAGCAGGTCGATGGCGTCGCCGATGCGCTGCGCGCCCCCGGTGAGGACCACGATCCCGTCCGCCCGGGCATAGGGCTGCTGCTCGGTGCGCGCGAGGCCGCCCACGAAGACCAGGAACCCGCCCGCGAGGGCGGCCGCCCCGACGCCGCCGAGGGCGAGGAGGCCGAGGAGGGCGCGCCGCCAGCGCCGCGGCCGGACAGCCGGATCCGCTCCGGTCCAGTCCTGCGCGGCCGCATCGGCGCCTCGCGTCCACATTGCGCGCTTCATCCGCCTCATCATCCCGTAGGCCCGAGGATAGTGCCGATTGCGGCGGGTCGGAGGCAACGGGTCATCGCGGGGTTCGTTCGGGGAATCGCGGGGACATCTCGTCAGTCGAGGAAGCGCCGCACCGTCACCCGGGAGACGATGCCGGTGACGATCGACGCGATGACGCCGATCAGGAGGACGCTGGCATAGCCGCGCCAGCCGATCTCGAAGCCGCCGAACAGCGCCTCGATCTCCTCGCCCGCCGGGCTGGTGCGCCAGAACCGGGCGATGATCCCGCCGAGGGCGAGGGCGCCGATCGCCGCCCCGGCGCCGATCCCCCCGCCGCGCAGGCCGAGGCGGAAGAAGCGGCGCTGGAACTCGCGCGCGATGAAATCGTCGTCGGCGCCGACGAAGTGGAGCACCTCCACCACCTCGCGGTTGCCCGCCATGGCGCCCCGGGTCGCGAAGGTGACGGCGAGGCCGGTCGCCAGGAGGACGAGGGCGACGATCGCCACCCCCACCCCCACGAAAGTGGTCGCCATCGTGGACAGGCGCGAGATCCAGAGCGCGTGATCGTCGAGGCTCGCGACCCCCGGCAGAGTCTGCCGGAGGCGCTCGCGCAGGGCGGGCAGGTCGGCCGGCGGATCGCCCGCGAGCCGCACCGCGATGAGGCGCGGCACCGGCAGGTCGCCGAGGTCGAGCCCGCTGCCGAGCCAGGGCTCGAGCAGGCGCTCCGAATCTCCCTTCGACAGGGCCCGCGCCTCGGCGATGCCCCGCGCCGCGCGGGCGAGGTCGAGGGCCTTGGCGACGTCCGCCTCCGTGTCGCGCCCGGGGCCGGGCCGGACCTGGATCGTCACCTCGTTGGCCACCGCCCCCTGCCATTGGGCGGCGCTCGACGCCACGATCTCGGCGGCGCCCGCGCAGAGCGCGGCGAGGAAGGTCAGGATGGCGATCACCGCGGCGAGGGCGCGGCTCGCGCTCGAATCCGTGGGGACGAGGGGCGCGTCCCGGCGCAGGCCCGCCGGCAGCTCCTCCGCCTTCCTGCTCCGCACCGGCGACGCCGCATCGGTCATGGCGCGCTCACTCCTCGATCCGCAGGTGACGGTCGCCCAGGATGAGGCGCCTCGCATCGACCAGGTCCATCAGCGCGTAGTCGTGGGTCGCGATCAGCACCGACGTGCCGAGGCGGTTCAGTTCGATGAACAGCCGCAGCAGGCGCCGCCCGAGCTGCGGGTCGACGTTGCCGGTGGGCTCGTCGGCGAGCAGCAATTCGGGACGCGCGATGAGGGCGCGGGCGATCGCCGCGCGCTGCTTCTCGCCGCCCGAGAGCAGGGGAGGGAGCACGTGCATCCGCTCGCCGAGCCCGACCCAGCGCAGCAGCTCCACCACCTCGGCCCGGTAGCTCGCCTCCGCGCGGCCCTGCACCCGCAGCGGCAGCGCCACGTTCTCGTAGGTGGTGAGGTGGTCGAGCAGGCGGAAATCCTGGAAGACGACGCCCATCCGCCGCCGCAGGCCGGTGAGCGCCCGGCTCGAGATGCCGCTCACCTCCTCCCCGAAGACCGACACGAGCCCGCGGCTCGGCCGCGCCGAGAGCAGGATCAGGCGCAGGAGCGTCGTCTTGCCGGCGCCCGAGGGGCCCGTGAGGAACTGGAAGGAGTGCGGGGCGATCGTGAAGCTGATGTCGCTCAGCACCTCGGGGCCGAGCCCGTAGCGCATGCCCACGTTCTCGAACCGGACGACGGGTTCTTCCATCCCGGAGAGGAGGCTCTCGCCCGTCACCCTGTATGGTCCGGCTGCCATGCGCTCCCCATTGCCACTCCCGGTCCCTGCCCGCCGGACCTTGCGCGGGCGTTGCGCGCGGCCCCATGGCCCTGCACGCACCGCGCGCTGCAGGCGCCGCGCCGGCGCCGGCCGCTTTACCATGCCTTAACGCTGGCGCGAGAGAACCGGGGATATCCGGCCCTGCAGGTCTTGTCGCGAGTTGCCATGCTGATCGTCTGCCCGGCCTGCGCGGCCGAGTACCGGCTCGCACCCGACCGCGTCGGGCCGCAGGGGCGCACGGTGCGCTGCGCGGCCTGCCGCGCCTCCTGGTTCGTGGCCCCGCCGCGTGCCGAGGCAGGGGAGTTGTCGCCCCCGGGCGAGGCGGTGTTCACCGCCGCGCCGCCGCCCCCGCGCCGCCGCGCCCCCGGCCCCCGGGCCGCGGCCGCCGCTGCGGTTCCTGGCGGGCTGCGTCCTCCTCCTCGGCCTTGCCCTGCTCGGGGCCGCCGTGATCGGTCGCGCCGGCGTGGTGCGCGCCCTGCCGCAGACCGCCCGCCTCTACGCCGCCATCGGGCTGCCGGTGAACCTGCGCGGCCTCGATTTCCGCGACGTGGTCGCCTTCCAGCTGCCGGCCGAGGGGGCGGCCGAGGGCCGGCTCGTCGTCGAGGGCGACCTCGTGAGCGCCGCCGCCACTCCCCGCCCGGTGCCGCCGCTCGCCCTGGAACTGCGCGACGAGGCCGGCCAGGTCGTCTACCGCTGGACCGCCGAGGCCCCGCGCGAGCGGCTCGAACCGCAGGAATCGGCCCGGTTTCGGGCCGAATTGGCGACTCCCCCCGCCCGGGCGCGGCGCGTCCTGGTCCGATTCGCCGCGGTTGACACGGAGAATTCTGCGGTCAGCGTAGGGACGCAGCCTTCGTCCACGAATGAGACCCGATGACATCTCCGGTCCTTCCCCGCGTCCGCGTCCTGTTCGAGGAGGCGGCGATCGCGCAGCGCAACGAGGAGATGGCGCGCGCCATCGCGGCCGAGCCGCTCAAGGATCTCCTGGTCGTCGCGGTCCTCAAGGGCAGCTTCATGTTCGCGGCCGACCTGATCCGCGCCCTGCACCGGGCCGGGCTCAGCCCGCAGGTGGAGTTCATCCACCTGTCGAGCTACCGGGCCGCCACGGTCTCCTCCGGTCAGGTGGCGATCCTGCGCGACGTCGAGAGCGAGGTGCGCGGCCGCGACGTCCTGCTGATCGACGACATCCTGGAATCGGGCCGCACCCTCGTCTACGCCAAGGACCTGCTGATGGCCCGCGGCGCCCGGCGGGTGCTGACCACGGTCCTGCTGGAGAAGCCCGGCAAGCGCGCCGTGACGATCGACGCGGATTACGTCGGCTTCATCTGCCCGGACGTGTTCGTGGTCGGCTACGGGATGGACGTGGCGCACGCCTTCCGGCAATTGCCCTTCGTGGGCTTGGTCGATTACGGCGACGGCGAGCCCGACCTGTTCGATCGCGCCGCAACGTCGCCGGCCGCGTGAAACCTTGGCTGTTGCGCGGACTTGACACAAGATGAAGCGATTCGCTCCCGCGGCCGAGAGTTGAAGGACATGGCGACCATCCTGCTTGTCGACGACGAGGAGTCGATCCGGGGCTTTCTCAAGCGGGGCCTCGAGATGGACGGGCATTCGGTGGTGACGGCGGTCGACGGCAGCGACGGGCTCGACCGCCTGTCGGAGGCGGAGGGCGCCTTCGACCTGATGCTGACCGACATCCGCATGCCGCTGATGGACGGCATCGCGCTGGCGCTGGCGGCCAAGCGCGACTATCCGCAACTCACCATCCTGCTGATGACCGGCTTCGCCGACCAGCGCGAGCGCGCCCGCGGCCTCGACGCCATCGTGTCGGACGTGCTCACCAAGCCCTTCACCCTGGCCGACATGCGCGCGACCGTGCGGCGGGCGCTGACGGCGGAGGCGCGCTGCGCGGGGTGAGGGCGCGTCCGGCGCTCTCCCTCCTTCCCGTGCTCGGACGGAGGCGATCGAGGATCCTCCCGACACGCGAGACGCGGAGCAGGGCCGCGAGGTCTCCGATCCGGTTGGATGAGCGTTCGGGCTGCTTCGAGGCCGGCTTCGCGCGTGCCTCGGCGTGAGGAGGGGGAGATCTCCGAGATCCGCCCTCCCGACCGGGCCGGGCCACCTCCGGCTCAGCCCTCGTCCCGCAGCACCCTCCGGATGATCTTCCCCGTCGTGGTGAGCGGCAGGCTGGAGCGGAACGCGATCTCGCGGGGATATTCGTGGGCCGAGAGGTGCCGGCGCACGAAATCCTGGATCTCGGTCGCCAGCGCGGCGGAGGCGGCGAAGCCGGGCCGCAGCACCACGAAGGCCTTGACGATCTCGGTCCGCACCGGATCGGGCTTGCCCACCGCCGCCGCGAGGGCCACCGCCGGATGGCGCAGGAGGCAATCCTCGATCTCGCCCGGCCCGATCCGGTAGCCCGACGAGGTGATGACGTCGTCGTCGCGCCCGACGAAGTGCACGTAGCCGTCCGCGTCCACCCGCCCCTGGTCGCCCGTCGTCATCCAGTCACCGAGGAATTTCCGCGCGGTCGCCGCCTCGTCGCGCCAGTAGCCCAGGAACATCACCGGGTCGGGCCGCGCCACCGCGATCTGGCCGATCTCGTCGGGATCCGCCGCCGTCCCGTCCGGGCGGATCACCGCGACCCGGTGGCCCGGGACGGGCTTGCCCGTCGAGCCGGCCCGGGCGAGGCCGAGCGCCGCGCAGGAGGCCAGGACGAGGTTGCACTCGGTCTGGCCGTAGGCCTCGTTGACCGTCAGGCCGAGGGCGTCCCGCGCCCAGGCGAAGGTCTCCGGCCCGAGCATCTCCCCCGCCGAGGCGAGGGTGCGCAGGCGCGAGAGGTCGAACCGGGCGCGCGGCCGCGCCACCGTGCGCAGCATCCGCAGGGCCGTCGGCGGCACGAAGGCGTTGGCGACCGCGTGGTCCGCGATCAGCCGCAGCGCCTCCTCGGGCTCGAACTTCTCGGCCTTGCGCGCCACCACCGCCACCCCGTGATGCAGGCTCGGCAGCAGCGCGTTGAGGAGGCCGCCGGCCCAGGCCCAGTCGGCCGGGGTCCACATCCGGTCGCCCGGGCGCGGCATGAAGTCATGCATCATGGCGAAGCCCGGCAGGTGGCCGAGCAGCACCCGGTGCCCGTGGAGCGCGCCCTTGGGCGGCCCCGTCGTGCCCGAGGTGTAGATCATCAGCGCCGGGTCGTCGGGGCCGGTCTCGACCGGTGCGAGGGCCGGCGCGGCGGCCTCCAGGAGCGCGGCGAAGCCGAGCGCGCCGTCCCCCGGCCCGTCCGTCGAGACGACGAGGGCGAGCTCGGGCAGCGCGTCGCGCAGGGGCAGGAGCTTGGCGACCCCGCCCGCATGGGTGACGACGGCCTTCGCCCCGGAATCGCCGAGGCGGTGGAGGAGCGCGTCCGGGCCGAACACCACCGCGAGCGGCAGCGCCACGGCCCCGAGCTTGTAGACCGCGAGATGCGCGATCAGCACGGCGGGCGATTGCGGCAGCAGCACCGCCACCCGGTCGCCGCGGGCGATTCCGAGCGCCCGGAGCGCGTTGGCGAAGCGGTCGGAGGCCTCGCGCAGGGCCGCGAAGCTCCAGGTCTCGACCCGGCCGTCCGCCGAGACGTCGAGGAGGGCCGGTCGCTGCGGATCCGCCGCCGCCCAGCGGTCGCAGACGTCGACCGCGATGTTGTAGCGCTCCGGGATCCGCCAGCGGAACCCGGAGCGGAACGCCTCGTAGGTGGCGGCCGCGCTCACGCCTCGCGCGCCGGGAAGGCGCCCGCGAAGGCGAAGTCGCCGATCGGGTGGCGGCCGTTCGGGGTCTCGCGGGCGCGCAGCTCCTCCGGCAGCGTCGCCGGATCGGACCGGCGCCCGACCGCGAAAGCGGCCTCGACGCGGTGGTTCGCCGGCAGGTTGAGCGCGACCGGCGCCCGCTCCTTGTCGAAGCCGGTCATGCCGTGGGCGTGCCAGCCGAGCTTGATCGCCTGGAGCTGGAACAGGGCCGAGGCGGTGCCGGTGTCGAAGGAGGCGCTCCAGGAGGGCTGGAGCCCGTCCTTGGTGTTCATCATCTGGTTCGAGACCAGGAACAGCAGCGCCCCCGCGCCCTTCACCCAGCCCTGGTTGAAGGGCACGAGCAGGTCGAAGAGCGGGCCCCATTCGGGCGTGTCGCGCAGCGCGTAGACGAAGCGCCAGGGCTGCGAATTGTAGCTCGACGGGGCCCAGCGCGCCGCCTCGATCATGGTGAGGAGGTCGGCCCGCGTCAGCGCCTCGCCCGTGAAGGCGCGGGGCGACCAGCGCTCGAGGAAGAGGGGATCGATCGGGTGGTCGGCGGTGCGGGAATTGGCTGACGTCACGGCAGTCTCCGGAACGGACGCGCCTTCCTGCCAGCCCGGCGCGCCCTTGTCACGCTCGCGGGGACAGACCTGCCCTACAGCGGCAGAAGGCCGTCGCTCTTGACCTCCTCCATCACCGCGTAGGTGCGCGTCTCGGTCACGCCCGGCAGGGCGAGCAGCACCTCGCCGAGGAAGCGGCGATAGGCCGGCATGTCGGCGACCCGGGTCTTGACGAGGTAGTCGAAGCCGCCCCCGACCATGTGGCACTCCAGCACCTCCGGCGCCCGCCGCACGGCCGCGGCGAAGCGCGCGAAGATGTCCGGGGTCGTCTTGTCGAGGGAGACTTCCACGAAGACGAGGAGGCTGAGGCCGAGCCGGTGCGGGTCGAGCCGCGCGCCGAAGCCGGTGATGACCCCCTCCTTCTGCAGGCGCCGCAGCCGCTCCCCGGTCGCGGTCGGGGACAGCCCGATCCGCTCCGCGAGGTCCACGGTGGCGATCCGCCCCTCCCGCTGCAGCACGCCGAGGATCCGCCTGTCGGTGCGGTCGAGTCCTCCCGCGGATGTCACGGCCGAATGCTCCTATTGCCGCCGATCCGGCGCCTCGGCCGGGTTTATCGCCGTCGAACGGCGGCGTCACCGGGGTTAGGCTGGGACTCGCCGCTCTCCCAGGGTCCCCCCGATGCCCGCCCCGCTTCCGCTCTTCCAGGCCCCCTACGCCTCCGACGACGTCGCCCTCGCGCGCGCCCTCTTCGCGGGCGCCGCCCTGCCGCCTTCCCGCGAGGCGCGGGTCGATGCCCTCGCCCGCGACCTCGTCGGGGCGATCCGGGCCGAGGCCGGGCGGATCGGCGGCGTCGAGGCGCTGCTGCGCGAATACGCGCTGTCCACCAAGGAGGGCCTCGCCCTGATGGTGCTGGCCGAGGCGCTGCTGCGGGTGCCGGACGCCGCCACCGCCGACCGGCTGATCGAGGACAAGCTGCGGCTCGGGGGCTTCGACCTCCACGCCACCCGCTCGGAGGCGCTGCTCGTCCACGCCTCCGCCTGGGCCCTCGGCCTCTCGGCCCGGATCATCCAGCCCGGCGAGACCCCCGAGGGCATCCTGCACGGCCTCGCCCGCCGCCTCGGCCTGCCCGCCGTGCGCCAGGCCGCGCGCCAGGCCATGCGGGTGATGGGCAACCACTTCGTCCTCGGCGAGACGATCGAGGCGGCGCTCAAGCGCGCCGGCAGCGGTCAGGGCCGGCTCTACCGCTACTCCTTCGACATGCTCGGGGAGGGGGCGCGCACGGCCGAGGACGCGGCCGGCTACGCGGAGGCCTACCGGGCGGCGATCGAGGCGATCGGCCGCGCCGCCGGCAACCGGCCGCTGCCGGACCGGCCCGGCATCTCGGTCAAGCTCTCGGCCCTGAACCCGCGCTACGAGCCCCTGAGCCGCGGCCGGGTGATGGACGAACTCGTGCCGGTGCTGCTCTCCCTGGCGCGGGCGGCCCGCGCCCACGACCTCAACTTCACGGTCGATGCCGAGGAGGCGGACCGGCTCGAACTCTCCCTCGACGTCGTCGCGGCGGTGCTGGCCGATCCCTCCCTCGCCGGCTGGGACGGGTTCGGCCTCGCGGTCCAGGCCTATCAGAAGCGCTGCCTGGCGGTGATCGACCACGTGGCGCTGCTGGCCGAGCGCCTGGACCGGCGCCTGATGGTCCGCCTCGTCAAGGGCGCCTACTGGGACACCGAGGTGAAGCGCGCCCAGGAGCGGGGGCTTGCCGACTTCCCCGTCTTCACCCGCAAGAGCATGACGGACCTGAACTACCTCGCGGCCGCCGAGCGGCTGCTGGCGCACCGGCCGCGGCTCTTCCCGCAATTCGCCACCCACAACGCGCTCACGGTCGCCTCCATCGTCGAGCGGGCGGGGCCCGATCCGGGCAGCTACGAGTTCCAGCGCCTGCACGGCATGGGCGAGGCGCTCTACGCGCACCTGCTCGCGGCCGTGCCCGGGACGGCCTGCCGCACCTACGCGCCCGTCGGGGGCCACCGCGACCTCCTCGCCTACCTGGTGCGCCGCCTCCTGGAGAACGGGGCCAATTCCTCCTTCGTCTCGCAGGCGGCGGATCCCGCGGTGCCGGTGGCGACGCTGCTGCGCCGGCCGGCCGAGAGCGTCGGCGCGCCCGAGCAGGCCCGCCACGCGGGTCTGCGCCGGGCGCGCGACCTGTTCGCCCCCGACCGTGCGAACTCCGCGGGCGTCGAGTTCGGGGATCGGCGCGCCCTCGCGGCGCTGCTCGGCGAGATCCGCGCGGCCGCCGGCCCGGGCGAGGCCGCGCCGCTCGTCGACGGCCGCGCCGAGGCCGGGGCCGCGCGCCCGGTCCTCAGCCCGATCGACGGGGGCCCTCTCGGCCGCGTCGCGGAAGCCTCCCCGGAGACCGCCGACCGGGCCGTCGCGGCGGCGCGCGCGGGGTTCCGGAGCTGGAGCCGCGTGCCGGCCGAGAGCCGCGCCGCCGCGCTCGACCGCGCCGCCGACGCGCTGGAGGCGGCGCGCGGACGGCTCCTCCACCTGCTCCAGGCCGAGGCCGGCAAGACCCTCGACGACGCCCAGGCCGAGCTGCGCGAGGCGGTGGATTTCTGCCGCTACTACGCCTGCGAGGGACGGCGCCTGTTCGGCGAGCCCCTCGCCCTGCCGGGGCCGGCCGGGGAGAGCAACCGCCTCGCCCTGCGCGGCCGGGGCGTGTTCGTGGCGATCTCGCCCTGGAACTTCCCGCTCGCCATCTTCACCGGGCAGGTCGCCGCGGCCCTGATGGCCGGCAACGCCGTGGTGGCCAAGCCCGCCGAGCAGACCCCCCTCGTCGCCGCCGAGGCCGTGCGCCTCCTCCACGGCGCCGGCATCCCGCCCGCCGCCCTGCAGTTCGTGCCCGGGGACGGCGCGGTGGGCGCGCGGCTCGTCGCCCATCCGGCCGTGGCGGGCGTCGCCTTCACGGGCTCGACCGAGGTGGCGCGCGCCATCAACCGCGCGCTCGCCGCCAAGGACGGCCCGATCGTGCCGCTGATCGCCGAGACCGGCGGCATCAACGCGATGCTGGTCGACGCGACGGCCCTGCCCGAGCAGGTCGCGGACGACGTCGTCACCTCGGCCTTCCGCTCCGCCGGTCAGCGCTGCTCGGCCCTGCGCCTGCTCCTGGTGCAGGAGGACGTCGCCGACCGGATGATCCGCATGATCGCGGGCGCGGCCCGGGAGCTGCGCCTCGGCGATCCCCGCGACCCGGCCGTGCAGATCGGCCCGGTGATCGACGGGGAGGCCAAGGCGCGGCTCGACGCGCACGCGGCCGCCATGCGGCGCTCGGCCCGCCCGCACCACGTCGGCGAGGCCCCGGCGGGCGGCTTCTACGTGGCGCCCCAGATCTACGAGATCCCCGGTCCCGAAGCCCTGCGCGAGGAGGTGTTCGGGCCGATCCTGCACGTCGCCCGCTACGCGGCGGCGGATCTCGACCGGGTCCTGGAGGCGATCGAGGCCACCGGCTACGGGCTCACCCTCGGCGTCCATTCGCGCATCGAGGCGACGGTCGCCCGGGTGGTGGACCGGCTCTCCACCGGCAACGTCTACGTCAACCGCAACATCATCGGGGCGGTGGTGGGCGTGCAGCCCTTCGGCGGCAGCGGCCTCTCCGGCACGGGTCCGAAGGCCGGCGGGCCGCACTACCTCGCGCGCTTCGCCACCGAGCAGACCGTCACGGTCAACACCGCCGCGGCCGGGGGCGACGCGGCGCTCCTGGCGACCGAGGGGTGAGCGGTCGACCATCCCTCGACCCCCGGCAGGACGACCCTGCCGGGATGACGGCTTGCACGAGGTCGAGGGCCTGGATCGACCGCGAAGACCGGGCCATGCGGCCGGACGCCGATCGCCCTCGCACCGTTCCCCCTGCTGAGGTGCGCGCAACGCGAGCCTCGAAGCAGCCCGAACGGTGATCCGGTGAGACGGGATGAGCGGTCAGGGTGCGGTCAGCACATCACCCGAACATTGCCGTCGGCCGCGCCGACGCGATCGCCGGAAGTCGTGCACGTCCCCTGCGCGACCGGGTCCGAGGATCCATCGTCAGTCTCCGGCGACGGCGGGGGCGCTGGGCCGACGCCGCTCGGCCGGACCGAGATGGGCGCCTCGCCGCGCCCGGGCGGGGCCGCCCGTCGTCATCGCGGTTCGGCCGCTCCGCGCGCCCGCGACTGCTCGGATCGGTCGCGCAGCACTTCCATTCCCAACGAATTCGCCGTCGGAATGGCCGATAGTCTGGTTAAATATTGCGCTGTGTTGCTTGCCATTGCTGAGTTAGGATCAAAATCCATCGTATTCCCGCACCGAGACTTACTCGAATTTGAGTGAATGATCGGATGTTAATGGCTGGCCGCTACGCCTCGGGCTCGGCTCGATGGCGGAACACGGCGGATATGGGGCGCGACATCCTCTGCTCGACCGGGCGGCACCACGGACGGGTGCCGCTCATCGCCCGCGTGGCGGCAGGCCTCTGCCTCGGCCGTCCCGGCGAGCCGGCCCGGCCGCGGCGCGGTGCGGCCGCGCGGGCCGCGGCCGGGCTCGCGGCGCTCTCCCTGGCCGCGAGCCCCGCGGCGGGCGCGGGTCCGGAGGCGGCCGCGCCGCGCCGGGAGCAGCGCGGCGGCCCGCTCGCCCTCGGCATCGTCGTCACCGCGACGACGATCCTCGGCTTCGCGGCGGCGGCGCTGGTGGCCGAGCGGCTGCGGCTCGCCAACCGGGCGCTCCGCGGGCGCGAGGAGGATCTCACGCGCCAGACGGCGCAGTTCGACGCCGCCCTCGCGGCAATGTCGCAGGGCCTGTGCCTGTTCGATCCCGCCGGCCGGCTCGTCATCGCGAACCGGCGCGTGCGGGAGATCTACCGGCTCGGTCCCGACGACCTCGCCGTCGGCGATACGCTGGAGGAGGTGCTGCGGGCGCTCTGCCCCACGCAGGGCGAGCGGGACGCCCTCGCGGCCTTCCACGGCGGCGCCGGCCGATCCGGGCCGTCTCCCCTCTACCACCAGGCGGTGGCGCCGGATCGGATCGTGGCGATCTCCCACGCGCAGGTCGCCGACGGGGGCTTCCTCGCGACCTACGAGGAGGTGACCGAGCGCTGCCGCGCGGAAGCGGCCCTGCGCGCCAGCGCGGCGGCGCTGCGGGCGAGCGAGGAGCGCCTCGCCTTCGCCCTCGACAGCGGCACCGACGGGCACTGGGACTGGAACCTGGCGAGCGGGGAGATCTGGTTCTCGGACCGCTGGCTGGCGATGCTCGGCTACGCGCCGGGGGAACTCGCCGGGACGCGGGAGAGCTGGGAGCAGCTCTGCCATCCGGAGGACCGCCCGCGGGTGCTGCGGCAGCTCGCCGCCCATCTCGAGGGGCGCGAGCCCGCCTTCGTCTGCGAGCAGCGGCTGCGGCACCGGAACGGCACCTACGCGTGGATCCTCGCCCGCGGCCGGGTGATGCGCCGCAGCCCGGCCGGCGCGCCGCTCACGATGGTGGGGACTCATCTCGACATCACGCACCGCAAGGAGGCCGAGGCGCGCGCGGCCCATCTGGCGAGCCACGACCCGCTCACCGGATTGCCCAACCGCCTGCTGTTCCAGGAGCGCCTCGCGCGCCACCTCGCCGAGACCCGCAGCCGCGGCGTCCCCTGCGCGGTGCTCTGCCTCGATCTCGACGGCTTCAAGGCGGTCAACGACAGCCTCGGCCACCCGATCGGCGACGCGCTCCTGCGCGAGGTGGCGGACCGCATCCGGGCGACCCTGCGGGCGAGCGACACGGTCGCGCGCCTGGGCGGCGACGAGTTCGCCGTGCTGCTGCCGGGCCACCAGCCGCGCGAGCGCTCCGGCCGGGTCGCCGAGCGGCTGATCGACGCCGTGCGCGAGCCCCTGCGGCTGAAGGAGATGCAGGTCGTCGTCGGGGTGAGCATCGGCATCGCGGTCGCGCCGGAGGACGGGCTCGACGAGGACGATCTGATCCGCCGGGCCGACGTGGCGCTCTACCGGGCGAAGGGCGGGGGCCGGAACACCTACCGGTTCCACGAGGCGGAGGCGGCGCAGGACCGGCTGCGCGCCGCGGGGTGAGCCGGACGCGGGTCCGGCTCAGGCGCGCGCCACCCCGGGGGCGCGGGGCGCCGGCGCGCCGAGCGCCACGAGGCGCAGGGCCGGGCGCGGCCGGGCGAGGGCGGCCACCTTGCGCTCGAGCTCGCCGTCGCGGAACGGCTTCTGGACGATGCGCTCCTCGCCCGCCATGCCGATCGCCTGCAGCGCCTCGGTGTCGGCGAAGCCCGTCACGAACAGCACCGGCAGGCCCGGCCAGCGCCGGCCGATCTCGGCCGCCACCTCGGCGCCGTTCATGCCCGGCATGGCGAAGTCGAGCACCACGCCGTCGACCGGCCCGTCGCGCTCCAGCGCCTGGAGGGCCGAGAGCCCCGAGCCGGCCTCGCGCACCGCGTAGCCGAGGCCGCCGAGCTTGGCGGCCGTCACCTCCCGCACCGCGCTGTCGTCGTCCACCACGAGCAGCACCGGCGCCCGCCCGTCCCGCCCGATCTCGGCGCCGGCCGGGCGCAGCGGCGCGCGTTCCGCCACGAGCCCCGGCAGGGCGGCCCGCGGCAGGTAGACCTTCACCGAGGTGCCCTCGCCGACCCGCGTGTCGATGCGCACGCCCCCGCCCGATTGCTTGGCGAAGCCGTAGACCTGGGCGAGGCCGAGGCCCGAGCCCTTGCCGACCTCCTTTGTGGTGAAGAAGGGCTCGAAGACCCGCGCCAGCACGGCGGGCGGGATGCCCGATCCCGTGTCGCAGACCGCCACCATCACGTAGTCCCCGGGCGGTGGTTCCTCGGCGCGGTGGGGCTCGTCGAGGAGGCGGACATTCGCCGTCTCGATGGTGAGCCCGCCCCCCACCGGCATCGCGTCCCGGGCATTGATGCAGAGGTTGAGGATGACGAGTTCGATCTGGGTCGCGTCGACCAGGGCCGGCCAGAGATCGGGCTGCAGCGAGGTCTCGATGCGGACCGCCCCGCCGATCGAGCTCTGCAGGAGGTCGCGCATCGCCGCCACCGTCTGGTTGAGCTGGACCGGCGTCGGCTCGAGGCGCTGGCGGCGCGAGAAGGCCAGGAGCTGCGAGGTCAGCCGCGCCCCCCGCTCGGCCGCCCCCCGCATCATCGCGAGGCGCCGGCGCGTGCGCTCGTCGGTGGCGAGCGGCTCCAGGAACTCGATATTGCCGACGATCACGGTGAGGAGGTTGTTGAAGTCGTGGGCGACGCCGCTCGTCAGCTGGCCGATCGCCTCCAGGCGCTGGGCCTGCCGCAGCGCCTCCTCGGCCCGCTCGCGCTCGACGATCTGCGACTGGAGCGCGAGGTTGGCGGCGGCGAGTTCGGCCGTGCGGGCGGCCACCCGCGCCTCCAGGGTCTCGTTGAGGTCGCGCAGGGCCTGCTCGGCCGCCCGCCTCTCCGCGAGCGCCCGGGCCTCCGCCAGGGCGCGGATCAGCACGCGCGGCAGCCGGTCGAGGCGCTGCTTGGTGACGTAGTCGGTGGCGCCGTTCTTCAGGGCCTCCACCGCCACGTCCTCCCCGAGCGTGCCGGAGACGAACACGAAGGGGATGTCCGGGCAGAGCCGGCGGGCGATGGTGAGGGCGCTCAGGCCGTCGAAGGCCGGCAGCACGTAATCGGCGAGGATGAGGTCGCTGCCGCTTCGGGCGGCGGCGGCCTCGAAGGCCTCCCGGGTCATCACCCGCTCGATCGCGTGGTCGATCCGCGCGTCGTCGAGGACGACGCACAGCAATTCGGCGTCGAGGTCGCTGTCCTCCAGCAGGAGGATGCGCAGCGGCCCGTCGCCGAGGGAGCCGTCCGTCAGGCGTTCGATGGCCAACCTCCCTTGCGCGGCGGCGGCTCGTTGAGCACGGCCCAGAACACGCCGAGGTCCTGGATCGCCTCGAAGAACTCCTTGAACCCCACGGGCTTCACCACGAAGGCGTTCACCCCGAGTTCGTAGGAGCGCACGAGGTCGGTCTCTTCCCGGGAGGAGGTCAGCATGACGATCGGGACGAGGCGCATCCGCGCGTCGCCCTTCACGGCGGCGAGCACTTCGAGCCCGTCGACCTTGGGCAGCTTCAGGTCGAGCAGCACCACGGCCGGGTCGCGCGGGTCCCGGTCCTCGTAGCGGCCGCGCCGGAAGAGGTAGTCGAGCGCCTCCGCGCCGTCGCGGCAGATCACGATCTCGTTGGCGAGCTGGCTCTTGTCCAGGGCCGCCAGGGTCAGTTCGATGTCGTTGGGATTGTCCTCCACCAGGAGGATCGGCTTCAGATCAGCCACGGTGCCGGGCCTCCGGGCGGGTGGGCAGGGTGAAGTGGAACGTGGCGCCCGCGCCGAGCGAGCCCTCCGCCCAGGTCCGGCCGCCGTGCCGCTCGACGATGCGGCGGACATTGGCGAGGCCGATCCCCGTTCCCTCGAACTCCTCGACGCGATGCAGCCGCTGGAACACGCCGAACAGCTTGTTCACATAGGCCATATCGAAGCCCACGCCATTATCGCGCACAAAGAAAATCGCCTCGCCCTCGGCGTCCGGGCCGCGGCCGACCTCGATCACCGCCTCGTCGCGGCCGCGCGTGTACTTCACGGCGTTGGAGAGCAGGTTCTCCACCACGAGGCGCAGCATCAGCGGGTCGGCATAGACCCGCCCGAGGGAGCCCACCTGCCAGCGGATGCTGCGCTCCGGGGGCACGTCGCGCATCACTTTGCGCCGCACCTCCTCCACCAGGAGGTTCATGTCGCCGGAGACCCGGTTGAGGGCGTTGCGCCCCATCTGCGAGAAGGTGAGCAGGTTGTCGACCAGGGTCCCGGCCGAGAAGGCGGCCTCGATGATCGTGTCGACGTAGTGCCGCCCCTTCTCGGTGAGCCGGTCGCCCTCCCGCGAGCGCAGGAGTTCCGAGTAGCCGACGATGTGGCGGAACGGCGCGCGCAGGTCGTGGCTCACCGAGTACGAGAAGGCCTCGAGCTCCTTGTTGGAGCGCGTCAGCTCGTCGGTCATGGCGGCGAGCTCCTCGGCCCGGCGCAGCACGATCCCGAGCACCGCCGCGCGCAGGTCCTTGGCCGCGTCGATCTCGGCCTCCGACCACGGCAGCGAGCGGCCCTGCACGGTCTCCTTCCAGATCTCGAAGGAGCGGCGCGGATGCAGCCGGACGGAGCCGTCGGCCTCGTTGCGGGTGGCGGGCTTGGCGGGGTTGCCGCCCCACCGCACGGTGCGCACCACCTCGGGCCTGAACCAGAGGACGTAGCTCGCGTATCTCTTCGAGATCGAGATCGCCAGGAGTCCGCTCGCCCGGGCCGCGTGGATGCGGGCCTCGGGCAGGGCCTCGCCGAGCGCGTCGGTGACGACCACGTCCTCGTCCGGATGGGCGTGGGCGAGCCAGGCGTAGAGGCCGCGCACCGCGTCCTCGCCGGGCGTCTCGCCGAGCAGCCGGCACTGCTCGCCGGTGACGATCGCCGCGCCCGCCGCGTCCGCGAGGGCGAGCACGTCCTCCGGGTGGCGCAGCAGCCCGTCCAGGAAGCTCTCCTCCTCGGCCATGTGGCCGAGGAGCCGGGCCGCGATGCCGCCGAGGCGCAGGCGCTGCTCCGCCAGGGCGCCGCGCTCCTTGGAGGCGAGCTGCAGGGCGAAGATCCGGGTGAGGAAGTCGCAGGCGTTGCGGGCCTGCAGGGGTACCCGGCGCGGAATCTTGTTGTGGCAGGAGATCAGCCCCCAGAGCGCCCCGTCGACCAGGATCGAGACCGACATCGAGGCCATCGTGCCCATGTTGCGCATGTACTCGACGTGGACGGGCGAGACGCTGCGCAGGATCGACTGGCTGAGGTCGAGGGGGCGCCCGCTCGACGGGGTCAGCGTCGGGCGGATCGGGACGGGCGCGTAGGCCGCGTCCGGGATGATGCGCAGGCGGTTGCGCCGGTAGAGTTCGCGGGCCTGGGCCGGGATGTCGGAGGCGGGGAAGCGCAGGTCGAGGTAGGAGGGCAGGACGCCGTTGCCGTCCTCGGCCACGACCGTACCGTTCCAGTCCCGGTCGAAGCGGTAGACCAGGGCGCGGTCGAACCCCGTGATGTGGCGGATGTCCCGGGCCAGGAGTGCGCAGAGCTCGGGCACCGAACCCGCCCCGTGCAGCCCCTCCACGAAGGCGTTGAGCCGGGGATGGAGCGCGTCCAGGCTCGCATCCGTGCCCGCGGCCTCGGAGGATTCCTCCAGTTCGAGGACGATGAGTCCTTCGGAGCGATGCAGCGCGAGGTCGTACGCGGTCGGGCCGGCCCGGTTGGCGAGGGTGAGGGTGCGCAGGTAGCGCGCGCCCTCGCGCTCCGCGTGCTCGGCCATGCCGGACGCGACCGCGTCGCGCAGTTCCGGGAAAGCCTCCCGCAGGGGCTGGCCGAGCAGCGCGGCGACCGGCCGGCCCGACCGATCCGGCACGTTGTCGCTGATCTGCACGATGCGCAGGTCCGGTCCCTGGACCGCGAGGAGGAATCCGTGGGGCTGGATGGTCCCGAGGATGTGGATCGGTTCCCGGTCGCAAGCGGTCAACTCGACCGTCTCGGGCAGCCGCGCGGCCGAGCTCAACGTCTCGCCTCCATGATCATCCCCCCTCGGTCACCCGAGCATATATAGGTCATGTGGCTTAGGCGACCCGTGGCGATCGAACTTCAGTCGGGGGAGGGGCTCTGGGGATAACGCCCGCCGGCGGCGGATGGACGCGCACGGCGTCGCCGCGTCCGCGGGCGGAACGCGGGGTCGCTCTCCGGTGAGATGGGCGCCGCGGTCCGACGATTCAGGAGGTCCGCGCCCTCAGCGGGAGCAGCACGGCGAAGGCGACGCGGTTCTTCGTGGAGGCCGGCCCTCAACTGCACAAGGACCAGAATGGCCTCCTCACCATCCGCATCCTCGGCCTCGATCGTTGCGACGTGTGCACGCCGAAGCGGCCGCGTTCGTCGCGAACGACCCGCTCGATCGTATCGTGAAGCGTCGCGCTGCTCTCGGAAGCCGTCATCTGCCCACATTCCCGCTGGAGGCCCGAGAGGAGCCATCCGCGTCAGGCCCGCCGCCCCTCAGCGGCGCCCCGTGGGTGTGTTCCGCGACGCCTCCCCCGCCGCGAGCGCGGCCCCGCCCGGCGCCGCCGCGAACAGGGCGCGGGTGTAGGCGTGGCGCGGCGCCGCGAACAGCGCGGCGGTCTCGCCCTCCTCGACCACCTGCCCGTCCCGCATCACGATCAGCCGGTCGCAGAGCCGCGCCGCCACCCGCAGGTCGTGGGTGATGAACAGGATCGCGAGGCCGAGCCGCTCGCGCACCGCCTCCAGCAGGTCGAGCACCTGCGCCTGGACCGAGACGTCGAGGGCCGAGACCGCCTCGTCGGCGATGAGCAGGTCCGGCTCCATGGCGAGCGCCCGCGCGATGGCGATGCGCTGGCGCTGGCCGCCGGAGAATTCGTGCGGGAAACGGTCGAGCGCGCCCGCGTCGAGGCCGACGAGGCCGACCAGCCGCCGCGCCCGGGCGAGGGCCTCCTCCCGCGGCAGGCCGTAATTGCGCGGTCCCTCGGTGATCGACTGCCCCACGGTCCGGCGCGGGTTGAGGGAGCGGTAGGGGTCCTGGAAGATCACCTGCACCCGCCGCCGGTACGGGTGGAGGGCCCGCCCCGAGAGCCGGGCGATGTCGGTCCCGTCGAGCCGGATCTCGCCGCCGCTCGGATCGACGAAGCGGGCGATGCAGCGGGCGAGCGTCGACTTGCCCGAGCCCGACTCGCCCACGATGCCGAGGGTCTCGCCGGGCTGGAGGGCGAGGCCGACGCCGTCGAGCGCGCGCACGTGGCGCCCGGCGCGCCCGAGCAGCCCCCCGCCATAGGTCTTCTCCAGCCGCCGCACGGCCAGGACCGGGTCCGTAGCGGGCGGGCGGCGGCGCGGCGGGGGCGGCACCGCGGAGGGCACCGCCGCGATCAGCATCCGCGTGTAGGGATCCTGCGGCCGGCGCAGGACCGCGCGGGCGGGGCCGGTCTCGACGAGGCGGCCGCCCCGCATCACCGCGACCCGGTCGGCGATCTCCGCGACCACCCCGAAATCGTGGGTGATGAACAGGATCCCGGTCCCCCGCCGGGCCTGCAATTCGCGCAGCAGCCGCAGGATCTGGGCCTGGGTGGTGACGTCGAGGGCGGTCGTCGGCTCGTCCGCGATGAGCAGCGCCGGATCGTTGGCGAGCGCCATGGCGATCATCGCCCGCTGGCGCTGCCCGCCCGAGAGCTGGTGCGGGTAGGCCCCCGCCATCCGGGCGGGGTCGGGCAGGTGCACGTCGCCCATCAGGGCGAGCACCCGGGCGCGGCGCTCGGCCGCGCTCAGGCGCCCGGCATGCGCCTCCAGGATCTCGTCGATCTGCGCCCCGACGGTCAGGACCGGGTTCAGCGCCGTCATCGGCTCCTGGAACACCATCGCCATCCGGCCGCCGCGCAGGGCGCGCAGGCGCGTAGGCGTCGCCCGCAGCACGTCCTCGCCCTGGAGCAGGATGGCGCCGCGCGACGGTCTCAGGATCGGGGGCAGCAGCCCCATCACGGCGTGGGCCGTCACCGACTTGCCGGAGCCCGATTCGCCGACGACGCAGAGGATCTCCCCCGGCGCGACCGCGAGGCTCAGCGCCTCGACGGCGTGGGCCCGATCGGACAGGCGGGGCAGCGGGATCGTGAGGTCGCGGATCTCCAGGACCGGCGCCGTCATCGCAGGCTCCCGACGCGGCGGGCGAGGCGCGGGTCGAGGGCGTCGCGCAGCCCGTCGCCCAGGATGTTGACGGCGAGCACCGTCGCGGCGACGCAGAGGCCCGGGAAGAGGATCACCCAGGGGGCGAGCTGGAAGCTCTGGCGGCCCTCCGCCATGACGTTGCCCCAGCTCGGCACCTCGGTCGGGATGCCGGCCCCGAGGAAGCTCAGGATCGCCTCGGTGAGCACCGCCGAGGCGCAGACGTAGGTGCCCTGGACGATGAGCGGCGCGATGGTGTTCGGCAGGACGTGGCGCCAGAGCAGCGGGACGAGCCGGGTGCCGGCGCCGATCGCGGCCTCGACGTAGGGCTCCTCGCGCACGGACAGCACCACGCCGCGCACCAGCCGCGCCACCCGGGGGATCTCCGGGATCGCGATCGCCCCGATCACGGTGCCGATCCCGGCGCCCGAGAGCGTCACCAGGGCGATGGCGAGCAGGATCGAGGGGATCGCCATCACCCCGTCCATCACCCGCATGACGATCGCGTCGAGCCAGCGCACGAAGCCCGCGACGAGGCCGATCGCGAGCCCGGCCGCCACCGCGATCGCCGCCACCGCCGCGCCGATGGCGAGCGACACCCGGGCCCCGTAGACGACCCGGCTGTAGACGTCGCGCCCGAAGGCGTCGGTGCCGAACCAGGCGGCGCCCGAGGGCGGGCGCAGGCGCATGCGCGGGCGCAGCTGGATCGGGTCGAGGGTGCCGAGCCAGGGCGCCGCGAGGGCGGCGGCCAGCACCAGCGCGAGCACCGCGAGGCCGAACAGCACGCCCGGATGGCGCAGGGCCGGGGAGCGCGCGGGGACGGGGGCGGCCGCGGCGCTCAATAGCGGATCCTCGGGTCGACCAGCAGGTAGGCGACGTCGATGGCGAGGTTGATCAGCACGTAGAGCCCGGAGAAGAACAGGATCAGGCCCTGGATGACCGGGTAGTCGCGCGAGAGCACCGCGTCGACGGTCAGGCGCCCGAGCCCGGGCAGGTTGAACACGCTCTCCGTGACGACGACGCCGCTGATCAGGAGCGCGATGCCGAGGCCGATCACCGAGATCACCGGCACGGCGGCGTTGCGCAGGGCGTGGCGGCCGAGCACGCGGCGCTCGCTCACGCCCTTGGCCCGGGCGGTGCGGATGTAATCCTCCCCCAGCACCTCCAGCACGCTCGCCCGCGTGGTCCGGGCGATCAGGGCGACGTAGATCACCGAGAGGGTCAGGGTCGGCAGGATCAGCCGCTCGAGGAAGGGCCCGATCCCCTGCGAGGGGCCGACATAGCCCTGGACCGGCAGCAGCCCGAGCTTCATGGCGGCGCCGAAGATCCACAGGTAGCCGAGCACGAACACCGGCACCGAGAAGCCGAGCACCGAGAAGGCCATCACGCCGCGGTCGATCCAGGTGCCGTGCCGCCACGCGGCCACCACCCCGAGCGGCACCGCGACGATCACGGCGAACAGGATCGTGCTGGTGGCGAGCGCCAGGGTCGGCTCGATGCGCTCGCCGATGAGCCGGGTCACCGGCTGGTTCGAGATGATCGAGGTGCCGAGATCCCCGTGCAGCAGGCGCCAGAGCCAGGTGCCGAATTGCTGCAGCACCGGCGCGTCGAGCCCGAGCCGGGCGCGGATCGCGGCGATCTGCTCGGGGCTCGCGGCGTCCCCGGCCAGGATCGCGGCCGGGTCGCCGGGGGCGAGGCGCAGGAGCGCGAACACCACCACCGCCACCACGCCCATCACCGGCAGCGTGGCGGCGAGCCGCCCGGCGATGAACCGGCTCATCGCGCCGCCCTCACGGCTTCTCGATGTTCCAGAACACCGGCGCCGGCCCCTGCAGGATCCCCTTGAGGCTGGCCCGCACCGCCAGCGGCGCCGTGTACTGCCCGGTCGGGTAGTACATGCCGACCTCGAAGGCCCGCTTCTGCACGTCGGCGGCGATCTGCTTCTGCTTGGCCGGGTCGGTCTCGCGGGCATAGGCGTCCCGCATCGCCTCGATCTCCTTGTCCTCGGCCCAGCCGAACCAGCCGCCGGTCCTGCCCTTGCCGTTCACCCCGACATTGGCGATCGGGTTCAGCATGTCGGCGTTGACCCAGGTGGTGTGGAAGATGTTCCAGCCGCCCTGGTCGACGGGATCCTGCTTGGCCCGGCGCCCGACCAGGGTCTGCCAGTCCATCGATTGCAGGTCGACCTTCATGCCGATGGCGCGCAGGGCCTGGGCGGTGACGGGGCCGAGCGGCGCCACGATGGCGAGGTCGGTCGGCTGCATGATCACCACCGGCCGCCCGTCATAGCCGCCCTCCTTGAGGAGCTGCTTGGCGCGGGCGAGGTCGGTCTTGGGCGCGCCCGCCTCTGTGGCGTTCGGCGTGCCGCAGACGAACAGCGCCATGCAGAGCTGCATGTAGTCCGGATTGCCGATCTGCGCGTCGAGGTAATCCTGCTGGGTGAGCGCGAGCATCACCGCCTGCCGGATCTTGGGATTGTCGAAGGGCGGGTTGAGCCAGTTCATCCGCACCATGCCGGAGAAGCCGAGCGGATTGTAGTTGTTGATCACGACGCCCTTGGCGTCCTTCAGGATCGGCAGGAAGTCGTGCGGGGGCTGCTCGATGTAGTCGATTTCGCCGTTGATGAGGGCGTTCACGGCGGTCTGGTAGTCTGGGATGTTGATCCACTCGACGCGGTCGAGCTTGACGACCTTGCCGCCCGCGAGCCAGCTCGGCGGCTCGGCGCGCGGCACGTAGTCGGGGTTCTTCTCGTAGACGGCCTTGAGGCCGGGCTGGAACTCGGCCTTGACGAAGCGGAACGGGCCGGAGCCGATCTCCTCCGGCACGTTCCTGTCGGCCGGGGTCTCGGCGATGCGCCTGGGCATGATGAAGGGCACGTTCGACGACGGCTTGCCCAGGGAGGCGAGCACGAGGCCGTAGGGCTGCTTCAGGGTGAGCGTGAAGGTCCTGTCGTCCACGGCCTTCAGGGCGGCGGTGTACTCCATCAGCTTCTGGCCCATGCCGTCGCGCTTGCCCCAGCGCTGGATCGACGCGATGCAATCCTCGGCCGTGACGGGCGCCCCGTCATGGAACTTGAGCCCGTCGCGCAGGGTGAACGTGTAGGTCAGCTTGTCGTCGCTGACGGCGTAGTCCTTGACCATCTGGGGCTTGATCTCGAACCGCTCGTCGGTGGCGAAGAGCGTGTCGTAGATCATGTAGCCGTGATTGCGGGCGATGTAGGCGGTGGTGATGATCGGGTCGGTGATGCGCAGGCCCGAATGCATCACGACCTTGAGCACCTTCCCGCCCTGGGCGGCCCCGCCCTGCGCGGCGGCCGGGCCGCCCGTCAGTGCCAGCGCCGCCGCGGCCGCCACCGCCATCCGCCTCGTCAGACCCGCCCGCATGCCCGCACTCCCCGCCGAAAGCGTCCCGCGCGCCATGCGCGCCCCGGACCCGTGCCGCCCGGAGCCATCGGACCGGATCGCGCGGCGGGAGTCCAGGGGGGTGGCGGATCCCGGGAGGGATCGGCGGAGGTGCCCGGCCGTCGCAGAGTCGCGGCCGCCACGATTCCATGGCGCGGGATCGGGCTGCGGTGGCGGCGGGCGCGCCGGCGCACGCGCCCCTGAACAGGAAACGCGCGGCCGCCCGGTCCCGGGCGGGGCGCGGGCCGCGATGAATCCGACGATCCCCACGCCGACCGTGTCACCAGGGGCGGGCCGGCGCTCGGCCGCTGGCCAACTCAGAACAGGAAGTAGCGCTGCGCCATCGGCACGATGTCGGCCGGCTCGCAGACCAGCAGCTGCCCGTCCGCCCGCACGTCGTAGGTCTCGGGATCGACCTCGATCACCGGGGTGGCGTCGTTGAGGATCATGCTGCGCTTGCCGATGCCGCCGCGCACGTTCTCGACCGCGACCAGGGGCTTTCGCACCCGCAGCGCCTCCGCGAGCCCGTCCTCCACCGCCGCCCGCGACACGAAGGTGAGGGAGGTCGCGGCCGGCACCCGCCCGAAGGAGCCGAACATCGGCCGGTAATGCACCGGCTGGGGCGTCGGGATCGAGGCGTTGGGGTCGCCCATCGGCGCGGTCGCGATGGCGCCGCCCTTGATCACGAGGTCGGGCTTCACGCCGAAGAAGGCGGGCGACCACAGGACGAGGTCGGCGAGCTTGCCCGGCTCGATCGAGCCGACGTGCCGCGAGACGCCGTGCGCGATGGCCGGGTTGATCGTGTACTTGGCCACGTAGCGCCGGGCGCGCAGGTTGTCGTTGTCGCCCGCCTCGCCCGGCAGGGCGCCGCGCTGGCGCTTCATCTTGTCGGCGGTCTGCCAGGTGCGGATCACCACCTCGCCGACCCGGCCCATCGCCTGGCTGTCGGAGGACATGATCGAGAGCGCGCCGAGATCGTGCAGGATGTCCTCGGCCGCGATCGTCTCCTTGCGGATGCGGCTCTCGGCGAAGGCGAGATCCTCGGGGATCGACGGCGACAGGTGATGGCAGACCATCAGCATGTCGAGGTGCTCGTCGATCGTGTTGCGCGTGTAGGGCCGCGTCGGGTTGGTGGAGGAGGGCAGCACGTTCGGCAGCCCCGCCACCTTGATGATGTCGGGCGCGTGGCCGCCGCCCGCCCCCTCGGTGTGGAAGGCGTGGATGGTGCGGCCCTTGAAGGCCGCGATCGTGTCCTCGACGAAGCCCGATTCGTTGAGCGTGTCGGTGTGGATCATGACCTGCACGTCGTGGGCGTCCGCGACGGTGAGGCAGCAATCGATCGCGGCGGGCGTGGTGCCCCAATCCTCGTGCAGCTTGAGCGCGCAGGCGCCGGCCCGGATCATCTCCTCCAGGCTCTCCGGCCGCGAGGCGTTGCCCTTGCCCGCGAAGGCGAGGTTCATCGGGAAGGCATCGGCCGCCTCGATCATCCGGGCGATGTGCCAGGGACCGGGCGTGCAGGTCGTCGCGAAGGTGCCGTGGGCCGGGCCGGTGCCGCCGCCCAGCATGGTGGTGACGCCGGAATTCAGCGCCTCCTCGATCTGCTGCGGGCAGATGTAGTGGATGTGGCTGTCGAAGCCGCCCGCGGTCAGGATCTTGCCCTCGCCGGCGATCACCTCGGTGCCCGGCCCGACCACGATGGTGACGCCGTCCTGGATGTCCGGGTTGCCGGCCTTGCCGAGGGCCGCGATCCGCCCGCCCTTGAGCCCGACATCGCACTTCACGATGCCCCAATGGTCGAGCACGACCGCGTTGGTGATCACCGTGTCGACGGCGCCCGCTTGGTTGCTCGCCTGGGCCTGGCCCATCCCGTCGCGGATGACCTTGCCGCCGCCGAACTTCACCTCCTCGCCGTAGCGGGTGTGGTCGTGCTCGACCTCGATGATCAGGCAGGTATCGGCGAGCCGGATGCGGTCACCCTTGGTCGGGCCGAACATGCCCGCGTAGGCGGCGCGGGACAAGCTCGCGGGTTTGGGCGTGTTGGACATGGGCTCAGGCGTCCGCTGCGTGAAGTGGGGCCGAATTGACGTAGGGAGAATTGCAGAAACTGCCGTAGACTGCGCGGCGATTCGGCACCGGGCCGGGCCGCGTCACCGTCCGCGGAGGGGATTGCGTGAGATTCGCCACCATCCGCACGCTCGATGACGTGCTGCCGCACGTCTCGTTCGAGCGCGGCTTCGTCGTCGCGCGGGGCCGGGATTGCACGGTCGTCGATCACGTCCGCCCGGTCCCGGAGACGTTCGGTTCGCCGGTCTCGCTCGAATGCCGCGGCCTGAAATTCGACCGGGACGGGCAGATCATCGCCCGCCCGTTCCACAAGTTCTTCGAACTCGGCGAGCGCCAGCGCCTGGAGGAGGTCGACTGGTCGGCGCCGCACGCGGTGCTCGACAAGCTCGACGGCGTGATGGTGCACCCGGTGCTCCTGGACGGGCGCATGGTGTTCATGACCCGCGCGGGCGCCACCGCGCCGGCCCGGGCGGCGCAGGCCGAGGCGAACGCCGCCATCCTCGACCTGTCGCGCTTCCTGGTCGAGGGCGGCATCACCCCGCTCTTCGAGTTCACGTCGCCGGAGGCGCCGGCCATCCTGGCCTGCGAGCGGCCGCTCCTGACGCTGCTCGCCGCGCGCGAGATGGTGTCGGGCGCCTACCTGACCCAGCCCGACCTCGCCGGGTTCGGCATCCGCTTCGGGGTGCGGGTCGTCGCCGCGCGCGGGATGGTCGACGATCCCCGCGCCTTCGTCGCGCGGGCGCGCCGGGAAGAGGGGATCGAGGGCTACGTGGTCGCCTTCGACGACGGCCACCGCGTCAAGGTCAAGACCGAGGCCTACCGGCTGCGCCTGCGCGCGATCACCGGTCTCCAGCGGGAGCGGACCGTGCTCGCCTGGGTGGCGACCGGGGCGGTGGACGAGGTCGCGGCCCTGCTGCCCGCCGAGGCCGCCGCGCGCCTGCGCGACCACGCGGCGGCGTGGTGCGCCGGCCTCGCCACCCAGGCTCGCGCCATCCGGGCCTTCGTGGCGGAGCATGCCGGCCTGCCCGTCGAGGAGGCCGCGGCGCGCGCCCGGGCGCGGTTCGATCCGCGGCTTCACCGCGCGGTCCGCTCGGCCCTCGGCGGCAGGGAGCCCGGCAGCGCGCTGCGCGAGACGCTCCTGCGGGCCGCCGCGAGCGACGCCCAGGCCGATTCCCTGCGCGGTCTCTTCGGCCCGTCCTGGTCCCCGCGCGGCTTGGCGCTGCCCGAGCTGGAACCCTAGGGACCGGCCCGAGGCGGGTCCGGTCACAGCGATCCCATCACGTCGCCGCGGAAGCCGTAGACCGCCCGCGCGCCGCCGAGCGGCACCAGGGCCACCTCGCGGGTGGCGCCCGGCTCGAAGCGCACCGCCGTGCCGGGGGCGATGTCGAGGCGCTGGCCGCGGGCCTTGTCGCGGTCGAAGCGCAGGGCCGGGTTGACCTCGAAGAAGTGGTAGTGCGAGCCGACCTGGATCGGCCGGTCGCCGGTATTCGCCACCTCGACCACCGTGCGCGGCGCGCCCGCGTTGAACACGATCTCGCCGGGCGGGGTCGTGACGGCGCCGGGCACCTCCGGGGAGGGCGCGCCGCGGATCGGGTGGTGCACGGTGACGAGCTTGGTGCCGTCCGGGAAGGTCGCCTCGACCTGGATGTCGTGGATCATCTCCGGCACCCCCTCCATCACCTGGGAGGCGTCGAGCACCTGGGCGCCGGCCTGCATCAGCTCGGCCACCGTGCGGCCGTCGCGGGCGCCCTCGACCACGACATCGGTGATCAGGGCCACCGCCTCGGGGAAGTTGAGCTTCACGCCGCGGGCGAGCCGGTTGCGGGCCACCTGCGCCGCCATGGCGACGAGGAGCTTGTCCTTCTCCCGGGGGGTCAGCAGCACGGGCCATCCTCTCGATTCGGTGCCGCGGTATCGTCGACGAGGCTCCCCGGTGACGCAAGAACCGCGCCGCGCATCCTCAGGTCTGCCAGACCCGCGGCAGCGGGAGGCCCCGGAATCCCTCGAGGATCCGCGTCGCGGCGCGGCGCAGGGGCGCGCTCTCGGGCGCGAGGAGGCGCAGGACCAGGAGGCCGTTCCAGGCGCTCGCGCCGGCCTCGACCCCGAGCGCCGCGCAGCCCGCCGCCGCGATCAGCCCGCGCAGCCCGTCGAGGCGGGACTCGGCGTCGGGCGCCGCGTGCACCAGGGTGGCGACGGCCCGGGCCCCGCCCGCGATGGCCGGGCGGGCGAGGTGCGCCGCGACCGCGCCGTCGAGGCGCAGCGTGTCGGCGTAGACGAGGCGCCCGCCCCGCGCGAGGCGCCACGCGTCGCGGATCTCGCCCTCCCGCACCGTCTCGCCCCTCGCCGAGCGCCCGAAGACCAGCGCCTCGAACAGGGTGAGCGCGGCGTCCGGCGCGATCTCGGCCGTGAGCCGCCGCGACAGGCGGGCGCCGTCGTACAGGATCGTCTCCTGCGGCAGCCAGGCGAGGCGGGCGCGCGGGCCCAGGCGCAGCTCCGCCGCGATCTCCGTGACCGGACCGTCCGAACGGTAGATCTTCTCCGCCGCCGTGGTGGTGAGGACCATGTCGGCGCCCTCGCCGATCTCAGCCGCGACGGCGAAGCGGTCGCCGCAGGCGAGGCCGCCCGCGCTGTTGAGGAGGACGCCTTCGAGCGCCGCGCCCTCGACCCGCGGCAGCCGCAGGCGGAGCGGCCCGGTCTCGGCGAGATCGGTGAGCCGGGTCGTGCCGCCCGCCACCAATCCGGCGCCGAGGGCGACGCGGCCCTCCGAGCGCTGCCGCCGCGGCCAGGACGGGGTGGGGTGGGAGGACATCGGCCCGTTAGACTTGGCCGCGGCCGCGGGCGCAAGTCGCCCCCGCGCAAGACGCCCCCGCGCAAGTCGGCCCGGCGCAAGTCGGCCCGGCGCAAATCGCCTCGGGCCGGCCGCGGGAGTAGAATGCCGGCACGGTCCGCTTTCGGGAGGAGCCCATGTCCGACCTCACCGACTCTTCCACCTGCCGCGTCGTGGGCGCGGGCGACGCCTTCGTGGGCAAGCAGGCCCTGACCTACCGGCCCGGCATCTCGGCCGAGTCGGTCGGGGCGCGGGGCATCCATCTCCAGTCCGTGAACATGCCGCCCGGCGCGCGGGCCAAGGCCCACCTGCACGAGGGCCACGAGACGGCGCTCCACGTGCTGAGCGGCGTCGCCGGGATGTGGTACGGGCCGCGGCTCGAGCACCACATGTGGAACCGGGCCGGCGACTACGTCTACATCCCGGCCGGGATGCCCCACCTGCCCTACAATGCCAGCCGCACCGAGACCGTCGTCGCCGTCATCGCGCGCACGGACCCGAACGAGCAGGAGAGCGTGGTGCTGCGGCCCGATCTCGACGCGCTGCGCCCGGCGGGCGAGGACCCGATGGCGTGACGCCGCCGAACCGGCGGCCGCCCTCGCGCCGCCTGCTCATCCCACATCCGCTTAATCCCTTCGGGATGGCGGATGTGGGATTCGCTCAGGCGCCGCGCGGGCTGGTGATCCGCTTGATCCCTTCGGGGATGGCGGATGTGGGCGTCGCTCAAGCGCCGCGCGGGCGCGGGATCCGCTTGGATCAACCGTATCCCGGATCAGATCTCGCCCGGACGGCCGGCCGCCACCACCAGGAGCTTGCCGTCGCCGAGGGTGCGGCGGGCGGCGCGGCGGATATCCTCCTGCGTCACCGCGGCGATCAGCCCGTTGCGGCGGCCGATATAGTCGATGCCGAGCCCCTCGAAGGCCACCTGCACCAGCTGGTGGGCGATCTTCGTCGAGGTGTCGAAGCCGAGCGCGTAGGAGCCGGTGAGGTAGTCCTTGGCCTTCTGCAACTCGTCGTCGCTCGGGCCGTCCCGGGTGAGCCGCGCGATCTCCTCGCCGATCACCGACAGGGCCTCGCCGACGCGCTCGTTCTTGGTGGCGGTGGAGCCCCAGGTGATCGAGGCTGCCCGGTGGCTCACCAGGGAAGTGCCCACCGAATAGGCAAGTCCGCGCTTCTCGCGCACTTCCTGGAACAGCCGCGACGTGAAGGCGCCGCCGCCCAGGATGTGGTTGAGCACGTAGGCCGGGATGAAGTCCGGGTCGCGCCACGGCACGCCGTCGGTGCCGAAGCGGATCACCGATTGCGGCACGTCGAGATCCACCACCACCCGGCGGCCGAGGCCGGTGATCCGCGTCGGCGGCACCGGCGCGAGCGGCCCGCCGTCGGAGAGGCGGCCGAAGGCCGCGTCGAGGGCGCGCTGCAGGGCCGCCTCGCCGATCGCGCCCACCGCCGCCACCTTCACGCGGGCGCGGCTGATCAGCCGGGCGTGCATGGCGAGCAGATCGTCGCGCGTGATGCTGGCCACGCTCTCGAGCGTGCCGCCCGAGGGCCGGCCGTAGGGGTGGTTCGGATAGGCCTCGGCGAAGAAGCGGCGCGAGGCCATCACGCCCGGGTCGTTCTGCTGGTAGCGGATGCCGGCGAGCATCTGGGCCCGCACCCGCTCGATCGCCGCCTCGTCGAAGCGGGGCTCGGCGAGCGCGAGGGCGAGGAGTTCGATCGCCTCGTCCGCGTGCTTGACCAGCATCTTGAGGGAGCCGCCGATCGCGTCCGGCCCGGCGTGGAAGCTCAGTTCGATCGCCCGGGCGGCGAGCCGCTCCTGGAAGGCGTCGGAGCCGTAGGGGCCCGCCCCCTCGTCGAGCAGGCGCGACAGCATCTGCACCACCCCGGACTTGCCCTCCGGATCCTGCGCGGCGCCGCCCTCGAAGGTGAAGGCGAGGGCGATCAGCGGCACGACCGGCGACTCGACGTGCCACGCCTCCACCCCGCTCGCGGCGATCACGGACCGGCCTTGCGCCGGGGAGGTGGCGGTGGCGAGGAGGCGGAGCGGGAGGGGGCGTCGGCGGCCAGGGTCATGGGGACCTCGTGTGTCGTTCGGGGCGCGAGGGGAGGGGCGTCGGGTGGCGCGCGCGCGTCACCCCTCGCGGGCCTTGGTCAGGTAACCGGTCACCGAGCGGGCCGGAACGAGGTAGCGCTCCGCCGCGGCCGCGAGCCGGTCGGCCCCGACCGCCTCGATGTCGGTGGGCCAGCGCCGCACCTCCTCGATGCTCTCGCCGATCGCCAGCGCCGAGCCGAAGATGCGGGCGAGGGAGGATTGGCTGTCGGAGGAATAGACCGTCTCGGCGATGAGGCGGGTCTTGCCGCGCTCCACCGCCTCGGGGGCCAGCGCCTCGGCGGGCAGGTTCCGCAGGGTGGCGTCCAGCGCCTCCTCCAGCTTCTCCAGGGAGACGCCCTCCGCCGGCACCGCGTAGACCGAGAAGCGGGTGTCGTCCATGGCCGAGCCCATGTACCAGGCGCCGGCATTCACCGCGACGCCCTGCTCCATCACGAGGGCCCGGTAGAGGTAGGAGGTCGGCCCGCCGCCCATGACCTCGGCGAGGAGTTCGAGGGCGTGCCCCTCGCCCTCCCGGGCGGTGATGCAGGAGGGCGCGAGGTAGAGGCGCTGCAGCGTGGGCTGCTCCACCTTCGGGTCCGCGACGCTGAGGCGCCGGGCGGCGCGGGGCTCGGGCTCGCGCGGGCGCAGGCGCACCGGGCGCTCGCCGCGGGGCGCCACCTGCCCGTAGGTGGCTTCGGCGAGGCGGCGCACCTCGTCGGCGGTCACGTCGCCCGCCACGACCAGGATCGCGTTCTCGGGCGTGTAGAAGCGGCGGTAATAGGCGAGCGCGTGGGCGCGGTCGAGCTCCTCGATCTCGTGCATCCAGCCGATGATCGGGATGCCGTAGGGGTGGTGGACGAAGAGCGAGGCGGCCATCGCCTCGGAGAGCTGCGCGCTCGGGTCGGTCTCGACCCGCATGCGGCGCTCCTCCAGCACCACGTCCCGCTCAGGCGCGACGACGGAATCGTCGAGGACGAGGCCGGTCATCCGGTCGGCCTCGAATTCCATCATGGTCCTCAGGTTGTCGCGGGCGACGCGCTGGAAGTAGGACGTGTAGTCGAAGGACGTGAAGGCGTTCTCCTGCCCGCCCAGGCTCGACACCGCCTTGGAGAAGGCCCCGACCGGGTTCTTCTCGGTGCCCTTGAACATCAGGTGCTCGAGGAAGTGGGCGATGCCCGACTGGCCGAGCGGATCGTCCGCCGAACCGTTGCGGTACCAGATCATGTGGGTCGCGACCGGTGCCCGGTGGTCCGGGATGACCACGACGTCGAGGCCGTTGTCGAGCACGAAGGAGGCGACCTCCGGCCCGCCCGCCTCCGCCCGCCCGGATGCGCCGGCATCGAGGCGCAGGGCCGGACCGGGAAAGCTCATCGGGCGATGGAGGGGGCGCGTCCGTGAATGCATCCTGATGTCCCTTGGAAGAGGGCCGCCGCAACCGCCCGCGATGATGGTGGAGCGCCTCCGATAACGGAAGCCCTCCCGGCCGGCGCCCCTTGCAAGGTGCGGACCGGATGCCTGCGGTTCAACACGGGGTTCTGGAATATTTTAAGGCGGAGGCAACGCCTCCGCCCTCAGCACGGTGAGTCCCGGCGCGGGCCCGGCGGCGCGGCCGCGGGGCCCCGGGCGGCGCCCGGTCACTGCTGACGCGAGCGCAGATAGGCGCGCGGATCGGCCTCCTCGCGGTCGCTGATCGGCATGCCCTTCGGCGCGCTGTCGGAGCGCACCAGCCTGCCGTTCGGCGGGGCGCGGTAGCCCGTCGGCGGATCGGTCAGCATGTCGCGGCTCGGCTCGACCGGGGAAGGCTCCGCCGATTCGTCCTTCTTGCCCTTGAACAGCTCGAAGGGGCTGAGCCAGGTCGCCTCGCGGACGTTGTCGCCGGGCTTGTAGACCGGCTCCTTCTGGATCCCGGCACCCTCGCGCCGGCCGGCGCGCATCTCCTGGATCGACAGGGTCGTGTTGTTGTCGCTCATCCGGCCCTGCTCGCCGCGCATGCCGCGCGGCTTCGCATCCTCCGCGGCGCGGCGCGCCCGGGCGACCGATTCGGGATCGGTCGGCCATTGCGGCGCGGCCTCGCGCACGGCGCTTCGCTCCGCGGGCGGGGGCAGGGCGGCCTTGTCCATCTTGGGCGGCAGCACGAGGGGCGCGCGCTCGCGGTAGGTGATCGGCGGGCGCTCCGGCTCGATCAGTCCGATCGACGACAGCGCCTTCTTCATGAACACGCCGTCCTCGGCGCGGGCCGCCGGGGCCGCGCCGCAGAGCGGGGCCACGCCGCAGAGGATCGCCGCGAGGGTGAGGATCTTGCGCTGATCGACCATGCTGACTCCCGATGCGCGCTGCGCCGCGCGAGGCTCACGGCCTGGGAGCGGTTTCGGGCGAAGGTATGGCGCCGGCCGCCCCGGCGCGACGCGGCCGCGGGCCTGTGTCGGGCGAGGCACAGGGGGGCTCGCCGCGCGGGCGGCCGTCAGCCGTCCGGACGCATCGCGGCGTCGCCGCGCGCCTCGCTCCAGACCGTCTCGACCAGGAGCCCGGCGACGCCCGCGACGATGCCCGCATCCGCCACGTTGAAGACGTACCAGGACCAGCCGCCGGCATGCAGGTGGACGAAGTCGAACACCGCCCCGTAGGCGACGCGGTCGACGGCGTTGCCGACCGCCCCCCCGACGATCAGGCCGAGCGACAGGACGAGCAGGCGCGAGCCGGCCCGCGCCATCCAGGCGCCGAGGGCGGCCGCGGCCAGCACCGCCACGCCGACGAGCAGCCAGCGCCCGAGCTCGGTGTGCTGCTGGAACAGCCCGTAGGAGACGCCGCGATTCCAGACCACGACGAGCTGCGCGAAGGGCGCCAGCACGACGGGCTGGCGGGCCGGCAGGTCGGCGAGGAGGAGCAGGCCGAGCTTCGTCGCCTGGTCGAGGACCAGGGTCGCGGCGGCGGTCGCGAGGCCGAGGATCAGGGGACGCATGCGGGCGGGGCTCCGGGCGGGGCGGGCGGCGGGCCCTCGGGAGGGTGGCGGTGCGGCGGAGCCGGCCGGAGCGCGGCCCGGCGCCGCCACGCCGCGGCTGGCGGGACGGGACGGTCCGCGACCGCCCCGCGCCCCTATTACCAAATCCGCTTGATCCCTTCGGGACGGCGGATTTGGGCTTCGCTCAAGCGCCGCGCGGGCTCCTGATCCGCTTGATCCCTTCGGGACGGCGGGTTCGGGCTTCGCTCAAGCGCCGCGCGGCCTCGTGATTCGGGATCCGCTGCGATCAACCGGATTCCGGATCACTCCGCCGCCCGGGCGTGGAGTGCGTCCCACTCGCGCAGGGCTTGCGCGTCGCGGGGCGTCACGTCCGGGTATTCCGGGTCGCTGCCGACGCTCGGCAGCACCTTCCAGGAGCGGGCGCATTTGCGGCCCTCGGCCAGCGCCGGCTCCACGGACACGCCGCGCACCTCGTCGAGGCGGAAGGCCTCCGCAGGGCCCTCGCCGGCGACGACCCGGATGCCCGAGGTGATGCAGATCTCCGCGAAGTCGATGCCGTCGAGGGCGGCGCGCAGCTCCGCATCGGCCACGTGCACGACCGGCGCCGCCTCCAGGCTCGCCCCGATGCGCTTCTTCGCCCGCTCGATCTCCAGCGCCCCGGTCACCACCCGGCGCACGCGGCGGATCTTGGCCCAGCGCGCGGCGAGCGCCTCGTCGCGCCACGCCTGCGGGGTCTCGGGAAGGGTCTGCAGGTGGACCGAGCCGTCCTGCGAGGGAGTGCGGGCGAGCCACGCCTCCTCGGCCGTGAAGGCCAGGACCGGCGCGAGCCAGATCACCACGCGCCGGAAGGCCTCGTCCACGACCGTGAGCGAGGCCTTGCGCACCAGGCTCGACAGGGGATCGCAGTAGAGCGCGTCCTTGCGCACGTCGAAGTAGAAGGACGACAGGTCGCCCGTCATGAAGCCGTTCAGCAGCGCCACGACCCGCTTGAAGTCGTAGGCGGCGTAGGCCTCGCGGATCTCCCCGTCGAGCTCGGCGAGGCGGTGCAGGATGAAGCGCTCCAGCTCCGGCATCTCGGCCGGGGCCACGCGGTCCTCCGGCCGGTGATGGGCCAGGGTGCCGAGCATCCAGCGCAGCGAGTTGCGCAGCTTCCGGTAGGTTTCCGAGAAGGTCTTGATGATCGGCGGCCCGATGCGCAGGTCGTCGGTATAGTCGGACGCCGCCACCCAGAGCCGCAGGATGTCGGCGCCGGAGGCCGCGATCACGTCCTGGGGCGCCACCACGTTGCCGCGCGACTTCGACATCTTCTCGCCCTTGGGGTCGAGGACGAAGCCGTGGGTGAGCACCACGTCGTAGGGCGCGCGGCCGCGGGTGCCGCAGGATTCCAGCAGCGAGGAGTGGAACCAGCCCCGGTGCTGGTCGGACCCCTCCAGGTACATGACGGTGTCGTCCCCGCCGTCGCGGCGGCGGCGGATGCCCGCGAGGCCCGGGAAGGCGACCGGGTCCTCCAGCGTGAAGGCGTGGGTCGAGCCGGAATCGAACCAGACGTCGAGGACGTCCGTCACCTTCTCGTAATCGGCCGGGTCGTGGTCGGGCGCGAGGAAGCGCGCGCCGTCCGGGTCGGCGAACCACGCGTCGGCCCCCTCGGCCGCGAAGGCCTCAGCGATGCGGGCGTTGACGCGCGGATCGCGCAGGATCTCGCTCGTCCCCCGGCGCACGAAGACCGTGATCGGCACGCCCCAGGCGCGCTGGCGCGACACCACCCAGTCCGGGCGGTTGGCGATCATGCCGGTGATGCGGTTCTGGCCCTGCGGCGGCACCCACTCGGTGGCGGCGATCTCGGCGAGCGCCACCTCCCGCAGCGTCCGCTCCCGCAGCGCCGCGACCGGCGCGTCGAGGGCGATGAACCATTGCGGCGTGTTGCGGAAGATGACGGGCTTCTTCGAGCGCCAGGAATGCGGGTAGCTGTGCTTGAGGGTGCCGCGCGCGACGGCGGTCCCGGCCGCGCTCAGGGCCGCGATCACCGCCCGGTTGGCGTCGCCCTTCTCGCCCTTCTCGGTGAGGACGCGCGTCCCGGCGAGGCCCGGGGCCTCCTCGGTGAGCACGCCGTCCGCGTCGACCGTGTAGGGGATCCGCACGTCGATGCCGCGCTCCCGCAGGGCCCGGCCATTCGCCATCCAGACCTCGAAATCCTCGCGGCCGTGGCTCGGCGCGGTGTGGACGAAGCCCGTGCCGGCCTCGTCCGTCACGTGCTCGCCCTCCAGCGTCGGCACCGGGAAGCCGTAGCCGGCGTTCCAGCCCGCCAGCGGGTGGGCGAGCGTCAGGCCCGCCAGCGCCTCGGGCGCCACGTCGGCCAGGCGCTCATAAGCATCGACCCGAGCGGCCTTGAACACGTCGCCCGAGAGTTTGTCAGCAACAATGCAACGAAAATCAGGTTGTACCCAGTTCTCTTCAGGAGCGGCGGTAACACGATAGAGCCCGTATTCGACTTTTCTTGAGTAGGCCACGGCCCGATTGGCCGGGATGGTCCAGGGTGTGGTGGTCCAGATGACGACGTGGGCAGCCGCCAGGGCGGGGTCCGCGGAGGTCACGACCGGGAAGGCGGCCCAGATCGTGTCGCTGACGTGGTCCTCGTACTCGACCTCGGCCTCGGCGAGGGCGGTCTTCTCGACGACGGACCACATCACCGGCTTCGAGCCGCGGTAGAGCTGGCCCGTCATCGCGAAGGTCATCAGCTCGCGGGCGATCTGCGCCTCGGCCGCGAAGGCCATGGTCGAGTAGGGGTGGTCCCAGTCGCCGGTGACGCCGAGCCGCTTGAACTCCTCGCGCTGCACCGAGAGCCAGTGCTCCGCGAAGGCGCGGCACTCGCGGCGGAACTCGACGACCGGCACCTCGTCCTTGTTGCGGCCCTTGGCGCGGTACTGCTCCTCGATCTTCCACTCGATCGGCAGGCCGTGGCAATCCCAGCCCGGCACGTAGTTGGCGTCGTGCCCGAGCGCGCCGGCCGCGCGCACCACCAGGTCCTTGAGGATCTTGTTGAGCGCGGTGCCGATGTGGATGTGGCCGTTGGCGTAGGGCGGGCCGTCGTGGAGCACGAATTTCGGGCGGCCCGCGGCGGCGGCGCGGATGCGGCCGTAGAGGTCGATCGCCTGCCAGCGCCGCAGGATCTCCGGCTCGCGCTCCGGCAGCCCGGCCCGCATCGGGAATTCCGTCTGCGGCAGGAACAGGGTCTCGGAATAGTCGCGCCCGGAAACGGGCTTGGTCTCGGTCATGGAAGAGGGCTCGCATGGCGGGCGCCGCGGCGGGAGAGGCCGGGACCCTTGTCGGACAATCGCGCGCAGATCGACGATCGCGCGGCGTACGCTATCCCGGCCCCCGCAGGAAAGCCGTCGCGGCCCTCAGGCGGAAGCCGGGCTCGTAATTCGCCGCGCGGGAAGGTGACGCGAGTCGGACATCCCGTCCTCATAGCAGGGGCGACCGGGCGGGGGAAGCGGGCGCGGCGACGCGCCGTCCTGCCGCCGGGGAACCGCGCGCGCACCCGGGACTTGGTGTCGGGAAGGATCCCGATCCCTTGCCGGGAGGTCCGACGATGGTCCGCGCCGCGCTCATCCTCCTCGCCCTCGCCGCAGGGCCGGTCCTCCCCGCCGCGGCGGCCGCCTCGTTCGAGCGCGCGATGCCCGCGCGGCCCGAGATCGGCACGCCCTCCGACGAGATCGACGCGACGGGCAGCCTCGGGCCGACCGACCCGTTCCTGGTGCCCGATTACGACGGTCCCGAGATCGACGTCGACCGGCCGCGCCGCGACCCCGCCGAGCGGGCGATCCGCGAGTTCATCCCCGAATAGGGCCGAGCATCGACGGGCAGGTGTCGCGGGCCAGGACGAGTCTGGCCTCGGCGGCGTCCCTGTGCATCTGCGCCACCAGCGCCTCGGCGCTGTCGAAGCGGGCCTCGCCGCGCAGGTAGGCCACGAACTCGACGGCGAGGCGCCGGCCGTAGAGGTCGCCCGAGAAGTCGAACAGGGTGGTCTCGAGCAGGGGGGCGCCGTTGTCGAAGGTCGGGCGCCGGCCGTAGCTCGCGGCGCCGTCGCGCATCGTGCCGTCGGGAAGCCGCGCCCGCACCGCGTAGATGCCGTGGGCGAGGCCGCAGGCCGGCAGCGCGAGGTTGGCGGTCGGGAAGCCGAGGACCCGCCCGCGCTTGTCGCCGTGCCGCACCTCGCCCTCGACGAACCAGCGGAAGCCGAGCAGGTGGTTGGCAAGCGCGATGTCGCCCGCGGCGAGCGCCGCCCGGATCGCGCTCGACGAGACCGGGGCCTCGCCGCCCCCCGCCGCCACCGGGTCGATCACCCGGCAGGCGAGGCCGTTCTCCGCGCAGAGCGCCCGCAGCAGCCCGGGCGTGCCCTCGCGCCCGCGGCCGAAATGGAAGTCGTGCCCGATCACCACGCCCGCGAGCCCGAGGTCGCGCTTCAGCAGGCCGGTCACGAAGCCGGCCGCGCTCGTGCCGGCGAGGGCCGAATCGAAGCGGCGCAGGAACACCCCGTCGAGGCCGAGCCGGGCCAGGATGGCGAGCTTGGCGCCCTCGCCCGTCAGGCGGAAGACCGGCCGGTCGGGCGCGAAGAAGTCGCGCGGATGCGGCTCGAAGGTCAGCACGGCGCTCGGGCCGCCCCGATCCGCCGCCATCTCCCGGACGGCCGCCACCAGGGCGAGGTGGCCGCGATGGAGGCCGTCGAAATTGCCGATCGCCGCGACGGCGCCCCGCAGGGCCGCCGGCACCGGCTCGCCGTCCCGGTTGACGATCATGGCAGGAGGGGATTGGACGCCGCGGCGCCCGGCGCGGCGGTCTCGTCGCTCGACGGCATGAGGGTCCGATCGTGTCAGCGCGGCACTCGCGACAGCCCGGCGGGCCGAAGAGGCTGCGGGCCGAGGCCGGGCGACCCTGTCGAAAACCGCCCCGAGGGTCAAGCAGGGCTGCGAACCGGACCGCCCGCGCGGCCCGCCAGTCGCGGCCCGCTCCCGGACGGTCGGTAAATTTCCCGTTCCCAGCGTCACCTGCGACGGATTGCCTAGGTCGGAAGGCGGGGCGAGCGCATTGCCTTGAATCGGCGGTGATTTCCGGGGATCGCGGCCTCCGCGTCCTGACCACTCGACTGATCCCGCTTGCGATTAACCGCTTCGCAAGGCGCCCGGACTACACGTCTGATCAGAAGCGCCGCCCGGTGCTTCCCCTCATCATCGTACGGGCCGCGGCGCGCGCTGAACGCGTCCTGCCTGCTAACGGAGCCGGACTGATGGCCCTTGACCTCAGCATGCCGATCCTCGTCGTGGACGATTACCAGACGATGGTCCGCATCATTCGCAACCTTCTGAAGCAGCTGGGCTTCGAGGACGTGGACGACGCGTCCGACGGCACGGGCGCGCTCGCGAAGCTCAAGCAGAAGAAGTACGGCCTCGTGATCTCCGACTGGAACATGGAGCCGATGACGGGCTACGAGTTGCTGCGCCACGTCCGCGCCGACGACGCGCTGCGCACGACCCCCTTCATCATGGTGACGGCCGAGTCGAAGACCGAGAACGTCATCGCCGCCAAGAAGGCCGGCGTGAACAACTACATCGTGAAACCCTTCAACGCGCAGACGCTGAAGACGAAGATCGAGGCGGTGTGCGGCGCCTGACGGTCGGGCCCGGAGGGCTGCGCGGCGCGCGCCGGGGGACGCCCGCCGCACTGGAAGGCCGGCGCGGCCCGCCGGGCCGCGCCCGCCGCGCCGGCCCCGGGGCCGCGGCCTCCCGTGAAGGAGCGGTGCCTTGATCAAGGACACGACGGCGCGGCTGATCACGATGCTCATGCGACAGAAGTCCCGCAAGACGGCTTCGCGCGGCGAGGCCGACCCGCCCGCCGGGGTGGATCCGTCCACGATCGTCCGCGACCTCGTGGAGATCGCCGAGTACATCAAGCGGCTGAAGCAGGCGATCGCCCATCTGCGGGCGAACGAGCTGCGCCGCGACCGCCTGCCGATGGCGCATGACGAGCTCGGCAGCGTCGTGACCGCGACCGCGAGCGCGACCAACCGGATCATGGAGGTCGCCGAGGGCATCCTGGCGATCGAGGACGACACGCTCGAGGGCTACCGGGCCAAGGTCGAGGCGGAGGTCTTCCAGATCTTCGAGGCCTGCTCGTTCCAGGACATTACCGGCCAGCGGATCGCCAAGGTGGTCGACGCCCTCGGGCAGGTGGAGAAGCGCCTGAACCACTTCGCGACGGTGGTGAAGGTCGGCGACGGCGAGGTCGACCAGGACGAGGCCCAGCGCCAGGCCCGCCGCGAGACGCTGCTCCTCAACGGGCCGCAGCTGAAGGGGCCGGAGACGCCCCAGGACGCGATCGACGCGCTCTTCGCCTGATCACCAGCGCAGCAGGTCGATCACCGCGTCCGGGTGGACGGGTTGCCCCTCCAGCCAATGGGCGATCTCGCCGACCGGCTCGCCGGCGTGGCAGCCGAGCTCCTCCGCGTGGATGCCGCGCGCCACCAGCACCGAGGCGATGCCGAACCCGCTCGCCCCGGCGATGTCGGTGCGGATCGCGTCGCCGACCGCCAGGACGCGCTCCGGGGCCGCCGGCGCCGCGCCGTCCACGGCCGCGGCCTTCGCCAGCGCGGCCTCGTAGACCGGCCGGTGCGGCTTGCCGGCATAGATCACCTCCCCGCCGAGCGCCTCGTAGAGGCCCGCCAGCGCCCCCGCGCAGGGGATGAGCCGCGCCCCCCGCTCCACGACGAGGTCGGGATTGGCGCAGATCATCGGCAGGCCGCGGGCGCTGAGGCCCGCCAGGACCGGGCGGTAATCCTCGGCCGTCTCGACCTCGTCGTCGAACAGCCCGGTACAGACCACCTGCGCGGCCTCCTCGGGCGGGGCGCGGCGCACCGACAGCCCCTCGAAGATCGGCAGGTCGCGCTCGGGCCCGAGATGGTAGAGCGGCGCCCCCGGCCGCGCCTCGATCAGGGCGCGCGTCAGGTCGCCGGAGGTGACGATCCCGTCATAGGCCTCGCGCGGGACGCCGAACCCGTCGAGCTGCGCCCTCACGGCCTCGCCGGGACGGGGCGCGTTCGAGACCAGCACGACCCGGCGCGGGCGCTCACCCGGCAGCGCCCGGAACCGGGACAGCGCCTCGCTCGCGGAGCGGTGGGCCCGCAGGCCGTCGTGCAGCACGCCCCAGACGTCGCAGAGGATCACGTCGAAGCCGGAGGCGAGCTCCGCGATGCCGTCGATGACCGGGACCTCGCGCGGGGCGGGCCTGGGGGTGCGGGTCGCCATCCGGATTCCTCTCTGCTGCGCCGCAGCAGCGCGCCGCCCCGAGTTAGGCGGCCCCGACGCCGAACACAACCGCCGGCGCGGCCCTCACGGCAGGATCCGCATCCGGTCGACGTCGACGAGGCCCCTGTCGGTGATCTTGAGGTGCGGGATCACCGGGAGGGGCAGGAAGGCGACCTGCAGGAAGGGCTCGGGCAGGGTGCAGCCGAGGCCGCGCGCCGCCTCGCGCAAGGGGTGCAGCGCGTCCCGCACCGCCTCGAAGGGCAGGTCGCTCATCAGCCCGGCGATCGGGAGCGCGAGCTCCGCCCGCACCGCGCCGCCCTCGGCGACGACGAAGCCGCCCTGGAGCGCGATCAGCCGGTTGACGGCCAGCGCCATGTCCGCCTCGTCGGCGCCGACCACGCAGAGATTGTGGCTGTCGTGCCCGACCGAGGAGGCGATGGCGCCCCGCCTCAGCCCGAAGCCCTGGACGAAGCCGCAGGCCATGCCGGGCGCGCCGTGGCGGGCGATCACCGCCACCTTCACGGCGTCCTGCGCGAGGTCGCACAGGGCCGCCCCGTCCCGGGCGGGCAGCGTCAGGCGGCGGTGCTCGGTGATGATGCGGCCGGGCACGACCCCGATCACCGAGGTCTCGCCCGGGGCCGCCGCGACCCGGAAGGCCTCGGGCGCGACCGGCGCGGCCTTGACGCTGCCGCGCCCCGGCGCCGGGGTGCGGGTCCGCGGCGCGGCGAGCGCCTCCTCGGCGGGCCGCCCGCCCGCGATCACCCGCGCCACCGCGCAGGTCTCGACGTCGTCGAGGAGCACGATGTCGGCCCGCCGCCCCGGGGCGATCATGCCCCGGTCCGCGAGGCCGAAGGCCGTCGCGGCGCTGAGCGAGGCGGCCCGGTAGGCGGCGAGGGGCGCCACCCCGAGCCCGATCGCCATGCGGATGAGGGCGTCGAGGTGCCCCTCCTCGGCAATGTCGAGCGGGTTGCGGTCATCCGTGCAGAAGGCGAGGAAGGGCGAGGTCGCCACCGTGAGCAGGGGGGCGAGGGCGCGCAGGTCCTTGGAGACCGAGCCCTCGCGGATCAGCACGGTCATGCCTTTGCGGATCTTCTCCAGGGCCTCGGCCGGGCCCGTGGTCTCGTGGTCGGTGCGGATGCCCGCCGCCACGTAGGCGTTGAGGTCGCGGCCCGACAGGAGCGGGGCGTGGCCGTCGACGTGGCGGCCGGCGAAGAGCGCGAGCTTGGCGAGGCAGGCGGGATCGCCGGCCACGATTCCGGGGAAGTTCATGAACTCGGCGAGGCCGAGGGAGCCCGGATGGTCGCGGTAGGGGCGGAGGGCCTCCGCCTCGATCCGGGCACCGGAGGATTCGAGATCGGTCGCCGGCACGCAGGAGGAGAGCTGGACGCGGATGTCCATCACGGTCTCGCGCGCGGCCTGGAGCGCGTAGTCGAAGGCCGCGGTGCCGAGCACGTTGGCGAGTTCGTGCGGATCCCAGATCGCCGTGGTGACCCCGTGCGGCAGCACGCAGCGGTCGAATTCGTGCGGGGTGATGAGCGAGGATTCGACGTGGAGGTGGGTGTCGATGAAGCCGGGCACCGCGACGCGGCCCTCGGCCTCGATCACCCGGGTGCCCGCGTATTCCCCGTAGGTGCCGACGATCCCGTCGCCGCAGACCGCGATGTCGGTGTCGACGAGGTCGCCCGTGACGAGGTCGAGGAGCCGCGCGTCCCGAATCACCAGGTCGGCGGGCGCGCGGCCGGCGCCTTGCGCGATCCGGCGGGCGATCTCATCGGACATGGGCGAGGCTCCTGACGCAGCGCCGCCGCGAGCTTCGCAGAGCGCCCGCGGCGGCGCCAGACGCTATTCCGCGTCGCCGCTGCGCAGGGAAGGCCCGCGCGGGGCGGCCTCAATCCCCCACCACGCCCGCGTCGTCCTGCGCCTTCAGCACCGCCGGGCGGGGCATCGCGATGATGTTGAAGCCGGAATCGACGAAGTGGACCTCCCCCGTGACCCCGCCCGACAGGTCGGACAGCAGGTAGAGGGCCGCCCCGCCGATCTCCTCGATCGTCGCGTTGCGGCGCAGGGGCGAATGGGCGCGCTGGTGGTTGAACATGAGCCGCGCATCCGCGATGCCCGCCCCCGCGAGCGTGCGCACCGGCCCCGCCGAGATGGCGTTGACCCGGATCCCGTCCGGGCCGAGATCGGCCGCGAGGTAGCGCACCGAGGCTTCGAGCGCCGCCTTGGCGAGCCCCATCACGTTGTAGTTCGGCATCACCCGCGTCGCGCCGCCGAAGGTGAGGGTCAGGAGCGTGCCGCCCGGCCGCAGCCTCTTCGCCGCCCGCTGCGCCAGCTCCGTGAAGGAGAAGCAGGAGATCACCATCGTGCGGGAGAAGTTCTCGCGCGTGGTGACGTCGACGTAGCGGCCCTTGAGCTGCGCCTTGTCGGAATAGCCGATGGCGTGGACCAGGAAGTCGAATCCCTCCGGCCAGTGGTCGTCGAGGGCGGAGAAGACCGCCGCGACGCTCGCCGGATCCTCCACGTCGCAGGGCAGCACGATGCGCGACCCGAGGGAGTGCGCGAGGGGCGTCACCCGCCGCCCCAGCGCCTCGCCCTGATACGTGAAGGCGAGCTCCGCCCCCTGCGCCGCGAGGGCCTTGGCGATGCCCCAGGCGATGGAGTGGTCGTTCGCGACCCCCAGCACGAGGCCGCGCTTGCCTGCCATCAAACCTGTCACGCCGGCTCTCCTGGTTGCGGTTCCGTCAGGTCTCGTCAGGCGTCGACGTGCTTGAGCACGAGCGTGGCGTTGGTGCCGCCGAAGCCGAAGGAGTTCGACAGCACGTGGCCGAGCCGGGCATCGTCCACCCGGCGGCGCAGGATCGGCATGTCGGCGAAGGCCGGGTCGAGCTCCTCGATGTTGGCGCTCTCGCAGATGAAGCCGTTGTTCATCATCAGCAGCGAGTAGATCGCCTCCTGCACCCCGGTCGCGCCGAGCGAGTGCCCGGTGAGCGACTTGGTGGCGGCGATCGGCGGGCAGGATTCGCCGCTGCCGAACACCTCGCGGATCGCCTCGATCTCCTTCTCGTCGCCGACCGGCGTCGAGGTGGCGTGCGGGTTGATGTAGTCGATCTTGACGCCCTTGAGCCCCTCCAGGGCCTGGCGCATGCAGCGCACGGCGCCCTCGCCCGAGGGCGCCACCATGTCGTGCCCGTCCGAGGTGGCGCCGTAGCCGGCGATCTCGCCGTAGATGCGCGCGCCGCGGGCCTTGGCGTGCTCCAATTCCTCCAGCACCAGCACCCCGGCTCCGCCGGCGATCACGAAGCCGTCGCGCGCCGCGTCGTAGGCGCGCGAGGCCCGCGCCGGCGTGTCGTTGTACTTCGCCGACATCGCGCCCATCGCGTCGAACAGCACGGACAGCGTCCAGTCGAGCTCCTCGCAGCCGCCCGCGAAGATGATGTCCTGGCGCCCGGCCTGGATGATCTCGGCGGCGTTGCCGATGCAGTGGTTCGACGTGGCGCAGGCGGACGAGATCGAGTAGTTCACGCCCTTGATCTTGAACCAAGTGGCGAGCGTGGCGGAGGCGGTGGAGGACATCGCCTTGGGCACCGCGAAGGGGCCGACGCGCTTGGGGCCCTTGGCCCGCGCGATGTCGGCCGCCTCCACGATGGCGTGGGTCGAGGGTCCGCCCGAGCCCATGATGATGCCGGTCCGCTCGTGCGAGACCTCGCTCTCCTCGAGGCCCGCGTCCCGGATCGCCTGCTCCATCGCCACGTGGTTCCAGGCGGTGCCGCCGCCGTGGAAGCGCATGGCGCGCCGGTCGACCACCGTCTCGGGATCGAGGGTCGGTGCGCCCTGGACCTGGCAGCGGAAGCCGTGGGCGGCGAAGGGCTCGGCCCGGGTGATGCCGGAGCGCGCCTCGCGGAGGGATGCCAGCACCTCCTGGGTGGTGTTGCCGATGGATGAGACGATGCCCATCCCGGTGATCGCGACGCGCCTCATGACGATCGCAGCCCTCCTTCGCGGCGTGGAAAGCGCCGTCTCCTTGTCACCTAGGCCCGTCCCGGGCCGATCTCAACCGTCCGTTGGGGCAGGTCTGTCAGCCGCCCGCCGGCGTGACCGCCTGAAACAGCCCGACCCGCAGGTCCTTGGCGTCGTAGACGCGCTCCCCGTCGGCTTCGAGCCAGCCATCCGCGATGCCGAGCACGAGGCGGCCCTGGCGCACGCGCTTGAGATCGACGCCGTAGACGACCCGCTTCACGCTCGGCAGGACCTGGCCCGCGAGCTTGACCTCGCCGACGCCGAGCGCCCGGCCGCGGCCGGGCGCGCCGAGCCAGCCGAGATAGAAGCCGACCATCTGCCAGAGCGCGTCGAGGCCGAGGCAGCCGGGCATGACCGGGTCGCCGTGGAAGTGGCAGGGGAAGAACCAGAGGTCCGGCCGCACATCGAGCTCCGCCCGCACGTGCCCCTTGCCGTGCACCCCGCCCTCCTGGCCGATCGACGTGATCCGGTCGAACATCAGCATCGGGGGCAGCGGCAGCTGCGCGTTGCCGGCACCGAACATCTCCCCACGGCCGCAGGCGAGCAGGTCCTCGTAGGAGAACTGCGAGGGCCGGTTCGGGGCGTCGGCGGCGGGTGTGTCGGCGGCCATGGAGACGGAGCGATCCTTGGTCTGGAGTGGGGAACGGGCGGGTCTCGCGACCCGCCGCGAACCGTCCGGCCCGCGGCGAGGCGCGGCCCGCAGAGCGGCGCCTGTAGCATAGGGTGCCCTGCGCTTCAAAGCCGCCGCCGCAAAGCCGCCGCCGTGCCCCGCAGGCCGGAACTATAACATTTCTGATCTGCGGAGTGGGGGCCCTGTTCGGGTTGCGGCGGTGGCGCCCTGTCCGTATAACCGTACCGTATCACCGCCCGCTCGAACGCTGATTGTCTGGCTGATGAACGACCTGACGCCCCTGCATGCCGTGCTCAGCGCCCGCGCCCCGGCCTCGCCGTCCGACGGCGCGGCGGGACAGCGTCGCGGCTGTCCGCTCTCGGAGCTGCGCGACCGCCTGCGCCGCGCGGGCCTGCGCCCGACGCGTCAGCGCCTCTCGCTCGGCTGGCTGCTGTTCGGCAAGGGCGACCGGCACCTGACGGCGGAGATGCTCTACGACGAGGCGATGCGGGCGAAGGTGCCGGTGTCGCTCGCCACCGTCTACAACACGCTGCACCAGTTCACCGAGGCGGGGCTGCTGCGCCAGCTCGCGCTCGACGGCTCGAAGGCCTATTTCGACACCAACCCGAGCGAGCACCACCATTTCTTCCTGGAGGAGGAAGGGCAGGTGCTCGACATGCCGGATTGCGGCATCACCGTCGACGCGCTTCCCCAGCCTCCCGAGGGCATGGAGATCGCGGGCGTCGAGGTGATCGTGCGGCTGCGCCGCCGGACCTGACGGCTTTTCCCAGGATCCGAGTCCCAGGATCCGAGCGCGGGTCCTGCGCGGGCGGCCTGGCTCCGCCCGGGCGGGCACGCCGCCGTGGCGCAGCGCCCTGAGAGCATCCTGGTTCGGCCGCGGAGAGGGCGGATCCGGCGCGGGAATCGCGGCGCGCAGCCGCCCTCGCGTCGCGGGCGCCCCGCGCTACTCCACTTTCTCGTTCGGATACACGCCCCAGAGGCGGTCCTGGCGCATGTAGCCGTCCACGTCCCCGCGCTTCTGCGGCAGCGCGACGATCAGGCGGCACCAGGTGCCGTTGCACGATTTCACGCTGCCGATGACCCCGGCCTGGAGCTGGGCCACGACTCCGCCGCCGCCCTCCCGCTCGGCGTAGAGCGGCACCGGTGCGGCCTTGTCGCCCGGCGCCAGCACGACGGCGGTGCGCCGCCCGGAGAGCAGCGAGTGCAGCACCCAGCCCTCGGTCCCCTCCGAGTCGCGGATGCGCCGCCAATTCTCGAATTCCGCCACGATCTCGACCGGCAGCCCCGCCCGCTGGAACACCCAGAGGGTGCGGTGGTCCTTCGAGGGACCCTCGCGCAGGTTGACGCGGTCGGTCTTGAGGCTGACGTAGCGGGGCACCGGCAGCCCGCTGCGCGAGCCCAGGGTGACGTCCGGCCCCTTCGCGGACGCGGCCGCGCCGGCCGGGCCCGCGGCGAGCAGGGCCGCCAGGGTTCCGGCGAGGAGTGCCGGGAGAGCGGTGAAGAGGGCACCCGCGCGCGCGAAGGGCATCGGATCTCGTCTCCGTCGTCGGACCAAAGGTCCGCATCACTTTTTGCAGCGGGGCGGTAGCCTCGGCCGCCAGAGATGCGTAGAGAGGCCGGCGCGGACGGCGCGGCGCCGTGCTTCGGCCCGGCTTCTCGTCTGCGTGTGTGGCCGAATGAGGGTTAACGGAGCGTAGCGGTCCGGACTCGGTCGCTCGGCGCGGACGCGCGGGTATGGCAAGGGTCGGTTTGGCGAGCGTCGGTTCGGCAAGGGTCGGTTTGGCATGGGTCAAAGCCCGTCGCCCTCGGCCCGTGGCAGAGGTCGACGGCTTTGCCGCACGGCAAAGTCGCCGGAGGGGTTTCCGGCGGGCTGCGCCATCGCCTATCGTGGGCGCGAGCAGGCCGGGACAAGGGCTGCCGGGCCCGCGTCGGCACGGGTCGGGGACGGGGAGGGTTCAGTGTCGTCGTTGAAGCGCAAGCCGCTCGTGGTCGTGACAAGGCGCCTGCCGGACGTGGTGGAGACGCGCATGCGCGAGCTCTTCGACACGCGGCTCAACCACGACGACAAGCCGCTCTCGCCGGCCGCCCTGGCGCAGGCCGTCCAGGAGGCGGACGTGCTCGTTCCGACCGTCACGGACGAGATCGACGCCTCGGTCCTGGCCCAGGCCGGGCCGAACCTGCGGCTGATCGCGAATTTCGGCAACGGCGTCGACCACATCGACGTCGACACCGCCCTGCAGCGCGGGATCACGGTCACCAACACGCCGGGCGTGCTGACCGAGGACACCGCCGACATGACGATGGCGCTGATCCTCGCGGTGGCCCGGCGGCTCACCGAGGGCGCGCGCATCATCCCGGAGGATGCCTGGACCTCCGGCTGGTCGCCGACCTGGATGCTCGGGCGGCGCATCACCGGCAAGCGCCTCGGCATCGTCGGCATGGGGCGCATCGGCCAGGCGCTGGCGCGCCGCGCCAAGGCCTTCGGCCTGTCGATCCACTACCACAACCGCCGCCGGGTCGCGGCCCGCACCGAGGCCGAGCTCGAGGCGACCTACTGGGAATCGCTCGACCAGATGCTGGCGCGGGTGGACATCGTGTCGGTGAACTGCCCGCACACGCCCGCGACCTATCACCTGCTCTCGGCGCGCCGCCTCAAGCTCCTGAAGCCCGAGGCCGTGGTGGTGAACACCGCCCGCGGCGAGATCATCGACGAGACCGCCCTCGCTCGCCTGATCGAGGTCGGCGACATCGCCGGGGCGGGGCTCGACGTGTTCGAGCAGGAGCCGGCGGTGAGCCCCCGCCTCGTCAAGCTCGCCAAGGCCGGCAAGGTCGTGCTGCTGCCCCACATGGGCTCGGCCACGCAGGAGAGCCGCGTCGACATGGGCGAGAAGGTCATCATCAACATCAAGACCTTCCTGGACGGGCACCGCCCGCCGGACCGCGTCCTGCCGAGCATGCTCTGAGGGCCGCGGCCGGGGCCAGGCCGGGGGTCAGGCCAGGGCCGCCGCGATCGCGGCGGCGGCCCGCTCGCCCTCCTGGTAGGCGCCGCCCGCCGTGCCCCATTGCAGCCGCGACAGGGCCTCGCCGGCGAACCAGATCCGGTCGCCGACCGGCGCCTTGAGCGTCTCGCGGGCGGGCGCGTGGCCCGGCGGCACCACGGCCCAGGAGCCGCGCGACCAGGGATCGTGCCGCCACTCGCTCACTGCCGGGACCGCGAGGTCGGCGAGGCGCCCGGCCCCGAGATGGGCGGCGAGCGCCGCGCGGGCGAGGCGCCGGGCGCCGTCCGGCCCGGCCCGGGCGGCGTCGAGCGCCGCGGCCAGCGGACGGTCGAGCTCGAAATAGTGGAAGGCCTTACCGTCGACCCGGGTCAGGAGCCCGGGCGGCTGCAGGCGCCCGCCGGTGAGGCCCGCCAGCCGGTCGCGGCCGCGGAACGGGGCCGAGGGCCAGTGCAGCACCACGTGCTCGTAGATCCCCGGCAGGAACCCGTCGATCGCCCGCCGCACCGCCCGCGGCAGGGGAGGGGAGAAGCGCAGGCCGTCCTCATCCTGAAGCACCATCACGGGGACCGTGACGAGGCAGGCCCGCGCCCGCAGGCGCCCGGCCGGGCCCGCGTCGATGGCGACGCCGGGCCCCGACCAGTCGATCGCCCGCACGGGCGCGCCGAGCGCGATCGGCAGCCCGCGCGCGAGCCGGGCGAGGTAGGCGCCGTAGCCGCCCGCGACGAAGAAATTGTCCCCGTACTCCATGCTGGGGAAGTCGTGCAGGCTCACCTCGCCCAGCGGCCGGCCGGAGACGAGGCCGTGCACCAGGGCGACCCGCGCGCCCCAGGGGCCGAGCCCGGGCGGCAGGGCGGTCGCGGCCGGCCGGTCCGGCCCGCCCCGCGCGGCGCCCGCGGTCATCGCCCGGTCGGCGAGCGCGAAGGCGCGGCCGTAGGCGGCGTCCTCGGCCGGGCGCGCCCGGCGCCGCCCCACCATCAGGTGGCTCTCCTGCGCGGCCCGGCGCAGGGGTTCGCCCCGCGCGCGGCCGAGCGCCACCAGCGGATTGATCGGCCCGGCATGCAGCCAGTGGGCGCCGAGATCGACGGGGTGGCCGCGCAGGGTCGTGGTGAAGGTCCGCCCGCCGACGCGGTCGCGCGCCTCCAGCACCGCGACCGCGAGGCCCCGCGCCGCCAAGTGCCGCGCGGCCGCGATCCCGGCCGCCCCGGCCCCGACCACGACCACGTCCGGATCCCGCGGCGGCGCGGCGAGCGGCGGCACGGTGTGGGGGCGGAAGCGCGCGTGGTCCGGGCGTCTCATCGCAGAATCGTCCTCACGCCGTCTAGCCAGCGGGCCAGCCGGGCGTGGTTGTCGGAGAGGAGGCCCGCCCCGACCTGGCCGCGGGCGTGGAGCGCGAGCGTCGAGGCGCCCTCGCCGCGCCCGACGATCTCGACCGTCACCGTGTCGGGGAAACGCATCAGGCGGGAACGCGCGACGAAGCGATCCTGCTCCCCCCAGCGGTCGGTGAAGACGAGCTCGGTGTCCGGCTCGGCCGCCGCGACCCTGCGGACGACCTCGCGAAGCGCCGCGCCCGCCACCGGCCAGGTCGGGGGCACGAGGTCCGCCGCGGCGCGCGGGCAGACATCCGGCGCGCAGGCGAGGGCGTCGCCCGGCCGGCGGGTGAGCGTGGCGAAATCGACCGGGCCGAGATCCGGCGGGCCGTAGAGCAGCATCCACAGCTCCTCGATCCCGCCCGGCTCCGGGCCCCGCGCCACTGCGAGGCCGCCCGCCCCGAGGAGGCAGAGGAGGAAAGCCGCGAGCAGGGCCCGGGGCGCCGGCATCCTCAAGGGGGCCGGCGGCCTCACGGCGTCGGGCGCAGGCGCCACGCCTTCAGGGCGGCGTGCGGCATCGGGATCGGCTCCAGCCAGGACGGGGCGACCTTGCCGCGGGCGAGGTCGCGGACGAGCGGCGGACCGCCCTCCTCGTCCTCCCCCGGCGGGCAGATCGCGATGTAGGCGGCGCGCCGCTCGGCCGCCACGCGGCGCAAGGCCGCCTCGTCCCGGAAGGCGTCGAGCGCGGCCGCGATCCCCTCGCCGGCGCGGTGATACGGCGCGGCCACGACCCCGTGCGGGGTGTGGAGGAGCAGGAAGGGGCCGAGATCGACCGGGGCCAGCACCGTCCCGGGCGGCGCGGCGGCGAGCGCCGCCGCGGCGTCCCGCGTGGTGCAGGCGCCCCAGCCGCCCTCGCCGGGGGGCGGCGCCGTCAGCCCGGCGAGCGCCGGGAGGGCCGCCGCGACGAGCCACACCTTGCCGATCAGGCCGAGGCCGGCGGCGAGGAGCGCCGCCCGCGCGCGCGGATCGGCCTCCGGGGCGCGCAGCAGGCCGAGGACGCGGTCGAACACGGCCCCGCCCGCGAGCGCCACGAAGCCGGAGGCCACGTAGAGGCCGCGGAACTGCAGCGTGCCGAGCAGGGTGCCGAGCCAGAAGGCCCCCGCGAGCACGGTCCAGGCCCGCCGCTCCCCGGCCGGGCCGCGCCGCGCCAGGGAAGTGGCGACCAGCGCGCCGACGAGTTCGGGGCCGTAGGCCGAGAGGGCCGGACCCGGCATCTCGGCGAGGTGGCGCCAGATCGGCAGCATCTCGCTGACCTTGGCGAGCCAGCCCTGGCGCACGCTCTCGGGCATGCCCGCGAAGGGGCCGCCGAGGCAGGCGGGCGCGACGAGCGCGAATCCCGCCGCCATCAGGGCAGCGCCGAGCGCCGCGACGGCGAGCCGGCCGGCGCGGGTGGGGAGGCGCCCGCCCAGGGACGCCGCCGCGAGGCCGGTGGCGCCCGCGCAGGCGGCGATCCACAGCCAGGGCGGCGAGAGCGCGTCGCAGGCGGGCGCTCCCCACTGCGCGGGCGCGGTGGTGAGGGCGAACAGCCCGAGGCTCCCGGCGGCGAGCGCCGCCGCGAACCCCGCGAAGGCCCCGAGCGCCCGCGCCCCGGAGAGGATCCAGGACCCGCAGACGAGGAGCCCGGCGGCCGCGATGAAGGGCAGGGTCTCCAGCCCGACCGCGAGCGAGAGGGCCGCGAGCGCGCCGGCCGCCGCCCCGTCCCGCCAGCCCGGCGCCGGCCCCATCAGCCGCAGGGCGAGGGCGAGCACGGCGCAGATCTGCACGTTGTGATGGTCGATGCGACCGGGCGCGAACAGGCCGGTGACGAGGGCGGCCTGCGTGGCGAGGAACAGGGCGAGGAGGGCGGCCCGGGCGCCGAACAGGCGCCGCGCCCCGCCCAGCAGGCAGGCCCCGTAGAGGCAGAACAGCAGGGGCGGCCAGAGTGCCGCGGCGAGCGCCTCGGCCTGGCCGCCCGCGAGCGGGCGCAGAAGCAGGAGCAGCGCCGCGACCGGCAGGTCGACGAGGCGGGACCAGTGCATCGAGGCGCCGGCGGGCGGCAGCAGCCGGTGCTGGCCGACGTCGAACCAGGACTGGCCGGCGAGGAAGTCCCGCACCTGGACGAGGCGCATGGCGTCGTCGGTGTCCGGCAGGTGGAGGTCGCGCAGGACCGGCACGAAGGCTTGGGCCCCGAAGGCGCCCGCCGCCCCGACCGCCACGAGGCCCCAGAGGACCGGCCGGCTCTCGAAGAGCGACGGCCGGCCGGCGCGCGGCTGGGCGGGGAGGAGGGCGGTGGGGAGCATCGGTCGATCCCGGGGAGCGCCCCCTGCCTGCCACGCCGCCCTTACCCCCGGTTACGGCCCGCGATCCCGCCCCGGATACGCGGCGCGCCGCCCGCCCGCGGAGAGGTGTTGTTTACCCATTCATCCTTAATGTCCCGGGCAGCCGAGATCCGTCGCGACCTGCCGCGCCCCCCGGCGACACCGGAGCCGAACCCGATGAGTCTGCACACCGAGACGCTGGTCATCGGCGCCGGGCCGGCCGGCCTGACGGCCGCCTACCTTCTCGCGAAGGCGGGCCGCGACGTCACGGTTCTGGAGAAGGATCCGGAGCGCGTCGGCGGCATCAGCCGCACCGTCGATTACAAGGGCTACCTGTTCGACATCGGCGGCCACCGCTTCTTCTCGAAGTCGAAGGAGGTGGTGGACCTCTGGAACGAGATCCTGCCGGACGACTTCATCGAGCGGCCGCGCCTGTCGCGGATCTACTACAAGGGCCGCTACTACGCCTACCCGCTGAAGGCGTTCGAGGCCCTGCGCAATCTCGGCCTGTGGCAGAGCGCGGCCTGCGTCGCCTCCTACCTCTACGCCCGCGCCCGGCCGGTGCGGGAGCCGCGGAGCTTCCATGAGTGGGTGCGCAACCAGTTCGGCGAGCGCCTGTTCTCGATCTTCTTCAAGACCTACACCGAGAAGGTGTGGGGCATGTCCTGCGACGCGATCTCGGCCGATTGGGCGGCCCAGCGCATCAAGGGGCTCGACCTCGGCGCGGCGATCCGCGACGCGCTCGTGCGCTCGCTCGGCCTGCGGGGTCGGCCGAAGCCGGGCGAGCCGGTGATCAAGACGCTGATCGAGTCCTTCCGCTATCCGCGCCGCGGCCCCGGCATGATGTGGGACGCGGCGACCGCCGCGATCCACGGCTTCGGCGGGCGGGTCCTCCTCGACCGCGGCGTCGAGAGCCTGTCCTTCGACCAGGGCAGCGGCCTGTGGACGGTGGGCGCCCGCCGCCGGGACGGCAGCCGCGAGACCTTCACGGCCCGCCACGTGATCTCCTCGGCGGCGATCCAGGACCTCGTGCGGGCGATCCGGCCCGCGCCGCTCTCCACCTTCCACGCCCGCGCGCTCGCCTACCGCGACTTCATCACGGTGGCGCTGATCGCCCGCGGTGCCGAGGACTTTCCCGACAACTGGATCTACATCCACGACCCGAGCGTGAAGGTCGGACGGGTGCAGAACTTCCGCTCCTGGTCGCCCGAGATGGTTCCGGACCCGGCCTATACCTGCCTGGGGCTGGAATATTTCTGCTTCGAGGGCGACGGCCTGTGGAGCGCGCCGGACGAGGAGCTGGTGGCTCTGGCCAAGCGCGAGATCGCGCAGATCGGCCTGATCCGGGCCGAGGACGTGGTGGATGCCTGCGTGGTGCGCCAGCCCAAGGCCTATCCGGTCTACGACGAGGCCTATCGCGACAACGTCGCGGCGATCCGCCGGGACCTGGAGGGAGCCTACCCGACCCTGCACCTCGTCGGGCGCAACGGCATGCACAAGTACAACAACCAGGACCACGCCATGATGACCGCCATGCTGACGGCGCGGAACATCCTGGCCGGCCAGCGCCTCTACGACGTCTGGGGCGTGAACGAGGACGCCGAGTACGCCGAGGCCGGCATCGCCGGGGCGCGCGAGGCGCTCCAGAGCGAGCGGCTGGTGCCGCGCAAGGTCGCCTGAGCGGCCCTCCTCCGCCTCGACCTGCACCGCGCGGGGAGCGGCCCGCGGCCTCACGGCCCGCAGCGGATCGCCAGCAGGGCGTCGAGGCTCGGCGCCGCGCCGAGGAGCGCCACCCGCCAGGCCGGCGCGGTGGCGGCGCCCAGCCCGAGACCCAGGACCAGCCAGGGCAGAGCCGCCCGCAGCCGCGGGGCCGTCAGCGCGAGGCGGCGCGCCGGCGGCCCGCCCGCAGCAGGGCCGCCCCGGCCATCAGCATCACCGCACCCCAGGCCAGGAACCCCAGATCCCACGCCAGCCATCGCGACCGCTCCACGCTCTCGTTGACATGGTGCACGCCGAGGATCTGGTGATCGACCACACCCTCCACGAGGTTGAACAGGCCCCAGCCTGCCAGCACCGCACCCGCCATCTGCAGGCCCGACCAGCGCAGGCGGTCACGATGCGCCCGTCGCCAGAGCAGGAACAGGCCCAGCACCACGAAGACGTAGGTCGTGCTGTGGAAGATCCCGTCCCACAGGGTGTTGCGCTCGAGCGCGGCGAGCGAGGTGATCGGGTACCAGCTGCTCAGCATGTGGTGCCATTGCAGCACCTGATGCAGCACGATGCCGTCGAAGAAGCCGCCCAGGCCGAGGCCGAACAGGATCCCGGCGGCGACCGGGAAGGCGGGCCTGGGATCGGCCTCCGGCATCGGGCCCTCCGTCTGGCTGCGCGTCCCGAGTGAACGGATGCGGGGGACCGCCGTTCCGCGCGTGCCGGGCCGCACCGCGGCCGTGCGGCGTCTCGGCGACAGGTGCGCGCCCGGCTATCATCGCGCCCGGAAGCCGGGCCGTGAGGGAGCGTCGCCAGCCGCCATGCCGTTGAGCTACCGCGACCGCGTTCTCGCCGACATCCGCGCCTGGGCCGCCCGCGGCCTCATCGACGCCGAGCAGCAGCGCCTGCTGGAGGCCGAGCTGCGGCGGGAGCCGGGCCTCGCCGGCCTCCAGGTCGCCCTCGGCGCCGTCGCGGCCCTGCTCGTCGCCGTCGCGGCGATCACCTTCGTGGCCTCGAACTGGGCCGGGATGCCGCCCCTCTGGCGCCTCGTCCTCCTGGTGGCGGCGGATGCCCTCGCGGTCGGGCTCGCCGCCCTCGCCACCCTCCGGCATCGCCGCAGCGGGGACGTCACGCTGCGGCGCCTCGCCGACGCCCTGGCCGGGCTCTCGGTCGCCGTCTCCGCCGCCGCGCTCGCCCTGATGGGCCAGACCTTCCACCTGCCGCCGGACCTGCCGGGCTACGCCGTCACCGTCGCGGTCGTTGCCACCGCGACCGCCCTCGCACTGCGCTCCGGCAGCGCGGGCGGCCTCGCCGCCGCGGGGCTGGCGCTCGCCGCCTGGGCGGATTTCCTCCAGGACGGCGCCGAGGCCGCGCCGGGCCTGCCGCATCCGGCCTGGCCCTGCCTCGTCGTGCTGGCGACCGGCCAGCTGTCGGGGCGCATCCCGGCACGGACCGCCGGGTTCTTCCTCCTGCTCCTGCCGCTCGCCAGCGCGGTCGCGGTGCCGGCCGCGGGCCCGCGCATCGATGCGGGCCGGCTCGCGCTCTTCGCCCTCGCGGTCGTCACCGCGGCGCAGGCCGCCTCCCGCCTGCCGCGCCTCGGTCCGGGGGTCGCGCGCCGGCTCGCGCGGCTCGCGCGGGCGGCCGGGGGCTTCGTGCTCCTCGCCCTGCTGGCGCGGGCCGCGGGCCTGCTCGGCGCCGAACCGGCCGGGAGCGCGCCCTCGTTCCCGCGCCTCCTCGCCGGACTCGCCCTGGTCGGGCTCGGCCTCGCGCTGCCGCGGCCGCGCGGGACACCCGTCCCGATCGGGCCCGCGATCCTCGCCGGGGCGGCGCTGGTTCCCCTGGCGCTCGGCGCCGGTCCGCCGTCCCGCGGCGCCGCGGCCGCCCCGGCCCTGGTCTGGACGGTGCTGCTCCCCCTCCTCGCCGTGGCGGTGGCGGCCCGGCTCGACGGGCGCCGCGCCCTCGGGGCCGTCAGCCTGGCCGCCTGCGCCGCCATGACCCTCGGCGTGCTGCTCCTCGGCGACGACCTGATCGGCGTCGCCCTCCACCTGCTCGCCGCGGGCGCTCTCGCGGCCCTCGCCCTCGCGGCGACCCGCCGCCTCGGCGCGATGCGGCCGGCCCGGCCGGGAAACGGGCCGAGGGCGGGGCCCAAGGACGAGCCGAGGGACGGGCCATGATCCGCGACCTCCTGCCGCGCCTGCGCGGCGCCCCGGCGAGCGCCGCGCTGTTCGGCCTCGTCTTCCTCGTGCAGGCGCTGCCCGCCGTGACCGTCGCGGTCGAGCAGTCCCGGCGGCTGACCACCGGGCGGCCGGTCCTGCTCGCCACCGCCACCCGCGATCCGCGCGACCTGTTGCGGGGCGAGTACAGCGTGCTGTCCTACGAGATCGGCCAGCCCGCGAACCTGCCCGCCGCCCCGGACCTCGCCGCGTCCTGCCCCGCGCAGGGCGCGTGCCCGCTCGCCGCCGGCACCACCGTGTACGTCACGCTCGTGCCGGGGGAGGACGGCCTGTCCCGCGCCGCGGCCGTCGCGGCCGCACCGCCCGCGGACGGCGCCCTCGCCCTGCGCGGCACGGTCCGGTTCGGCACCCTGGTGCCGGGCGGCTCCGCCGTCTGTCCGGCCGCGCGCTGCCTCGCGGGCGCGGTCACCTACGGCATCGAGCGCTGGTACGGGCCGCAGGGCGCGCCCGCGGCGCTCGACCGCCTCGACCGCGGCCGGATCCGCATCCGCGCCCGGGTCGATGCCGCGGGCGGGGCCGTCCTCGACGCCGTCCTGGTCGACGGCCGGGAGGTGGCGCGCACCCCGCGGCTCTGAGCCCCGCGGCCCCGCGGGCGCTTCACAGCTTCGGTGCCTTTGACTAAGGAGCCGGGACGCCTCCGCACAGGATCCCGACCATGCCCGACCCCGTCGGCCCGACCCGGCCCGCCTCGCAGCTCGTGACCGTGTTCGGCGGCTCGGGCTTCCTGGGACGGCACGTGGTGCGGGCGCTCGCCAAGCGCGGCTACCGCATCCGCGTCGCCGTCCGCCGGCCCGACCTCGCGCAGTTCCTGCAGCCCCTCGGCCGCGTCGGCCAGATCGTCGCCGTGCAGGCGAACCTGCGCGACCCCGCCTCGGTCGCCCGCGCCGTCGAGCACGCGGACGTGGTGGTCAACCTCGTCGGCATCCTGCAGGAGAGCGGGAACCAGCGCTTCCAGCGCCTCCAGGCGGAGGGGCCGGGGGTCATCGCCCGGGCCGCCGCGGCGATCGGCGCCCGGATGGTGCACGTCTCGGCGATCGGCGCCGATGCGGGCTCGCCCTCGGCCTACGCGCGCTCGAAGGCGGCCGGCGAGGCCGGCGTGCTCGCCGCCCGCCCCGACGCGGTCATCGTCCGGCCGTCGATCATCTTCGGCCACGGCGACAGCTTCTTCAACCGCTTCGCCGCCCTCGTCGGCCTGCTGCCGGTGCTGCCGCTCGCCGGGGCCGAGACCCGCATGCAGCCGGTCTTCGTCGGCGACGTCGCCGAGGTGATCGCCCTCGCCGTGGACGGCAAGGCGCGGCCCGGCACCACCTACGAACTCGGCGGCCCGGAGATCCTCACCCTGCGCCAGCTCGTGGAGTACACGCTGCAGGTCACGATGCGCCGCCGCCTCGTCCTGCCGATCCCGGCCCCGGCCGCCCGCCTCCAGGCCTGGGCCCTCGAGACCGTCGACGCGCTCACCCTCGGCCTCCTGCCCGACAGCCTCAAGCTCACCCGCGACCAAGTCTTGCTGCTGGCGCGGGACAACGTCGTCTCGGAGGCGGCCAAGGCGGAGGGGCGCAGCTTCGAGGCCTTCGGTATCGTCCCGACCGCCATCGAGGCGGTGGTGCCCGGCTATCTCTGGCGCTTCCGCAAGGCGGGGCAGTTCGCCGTCGGCCGCGGCAGCCCCGGCATGGCAGCCGTGCCGGACCTGCTCGCCGCCGCGCCGATGGGCGAGCATTCCGCCCATCACCCCGAGCAGGCCGGCGGCCCCGCGATCGGCCAGAAGGCCGCGGGCGCCGGTCAGGCGCCCGGCATGCGCTGAGGCGCGGGCGCCCGCTCGGCGGGGCCCGCGCCCCGCCCCGCGGGGTTCGCGCCGGGGCCTCAGCGGATCTGCCGGCGGCCCTGCGGCGGCACGAGCAGCCGCTCGCGGCTGAGCCCCTTGTGGACATGGACCATGAGGGCGATGCCGAAGAGCGGGGTGAGCAGGTTCAGCACCGGCACCACCATCAGGCCGGCGAGGAGCGCGCCGGCCGCCAGCACCGTCGCCGAGTGGTGGCGGCGCATGGCCTGCGCCTCGCCGAGCGGCCGGAACCGCGCCGCGGCGAGTTCGAAATACTCCCGGCCCAGCAGGTAGGTGTTCGCGCCGAAGAAGGCGATCAGGTTCACGCCGGGCACGAAGAACAGCGCCAGCGCGACCAGGTTGACGAGGAGCGCCAGCCCCGCGAAGCGCAGGGCGTAGAGCAGGGCCTGGCCCAGCGCCATGGCTTGGCCTGGCACCTCGTCCGGGAAGTCGGTGCGCTCGACGATGTCGGCGGCGTCGTCCACGAAGTAGCCGGCGACCAGGATCGAGACCGGCGGCAGGATGTAGGCGAGCGCCACGAACAGCCCGGCCCCGGCCAGGAAGAACGCGAAGCTGTTGACGATCGGGTACTGCGCCGAGATCGGATGCCCGATCAGGAAGGCGTCGATCAGCCGGGTGAGCCCGAACCAGACCAGCACCAGCAGGCCGATCGTCAGGCCGAGCGACCGCCACAGGATGCGCCGCAGGGATGGGGAGAGCACCTGCCGCAGGGCCGCGGCGGCGGCGGAGAGGAGCATCGTGACCTCGCGCGATGAGGAAAGCCGCGCCCGGGGACCCGGGCCGCGCCTCGCGGGTTGAAGGGGCAGCCGCCGCGCCGGCGGCGCTGCGTGGCAGGAGATACGCATGGACATCGCCGTCGAGAAGGTCTGTGAATTCATCCTGCGGGTGCGGGCCCTCGACGTGAAAGAAGGCCCGACGGATGCGGATTCGGGCTCGAACCCGATCGACGATGGCGCCCGCGACGTGCTCATCGAGGATCCCGACGACGCCACCGAGGAGGAGCTGCGCGAGGTGATCGCGGGCCTCAACGACGACGAACGGGCCGAGCTGGTGGCCCTGCTCTATGTCGGGCGCGGCGACATGGAGCCAGAGGAGTTCCCGGACGCGGTGCGCCTCGCCCGCGAGCGCGAGGCGGCCGGCACCGATCCGGCCAATTACCTGCTCGGCATCCCCAACCTGGGCGACCTGCTGGCCGAGGGGCTGGAGGGGATGGGGCTGCGCTGCGACGTGTGATCGCAACGGCCCGGGAGGCCGACGCCTCGGGCCGTTGATCGATCCCCCGTCCCCGGCTCATGGCCGGGGGCTTGGCCGGACGCTTGGCCGAGGGCTTGGCCGAGGGCTTGGCCGGGGGGTTGGCGGAGATCCGGCGATCGGCTCGGCGTGGCCGTCGGGCAGCCGATAGCCGCCTCCGCCGGCTTCGATGCCGAACCGACTACCAGGATTGCCGATGACGGGCCGCGCCGGAGCCGCCCCGGGGCGGGCGCCCGCGCCCGGCGGCGGGCCTCAATGCCAGCTCGGATTGGCGCCGATCGTCTCGGCCGAGAGCCAGTCCACCACGCAGGCCAGGGCCTCCCGGACCGGCAGGCCGCGGCCCTGCGCCTCCGTGAACAGGGCGAGCTGGCGGTCCGCGCTGGTGCCGCGGGCGACGATCCAGCGGGCGAGGTCGAGTTCGGCCGTGCAGCCGAGGGCGGCCCCGTCCTCGGCGACGAGGGCGAGGGTGCGGGAGAGCAGCGCCGGCACGGGCTCGGCCTCGCCCGATTCCGTCATCAGGCTGCCGTGGATGCCGGAGCGCTGCGCCCGCCAGCAATTCTCCGCCGTGATCGCGTGGGTGGCGCCGGTGAGGTCGCGCTGGAGCGACGGGTCCCGGGCGAGCCGCCGCACGAGGCAGCGCGTCAGGGCGGCGATCGCCAGGGTGTCGTCGAGGCGCGTGCAGCTGTCGGCGATGCGCAGGTCGAGGGCATGCGCCTCGCCGGCGGGCCGGATCACCCACCAGACATGGGCGAGGTCGGCGATCGCCCCGGCGCGCATCAGGGCCGCGAGGTAGCGCGCGTGGTCGTCCTCGTCGCGGAAGTAGGGTGGCAGGCCGCTGCGGGGCAATTCGCGCGAGGCCGCGAGCCGGTAGCCCATCAGCCCGGTGCGCTGCGCCTGCCAGAAGGGCGAGGAGGTCGAGAGCGCCAGGATCAGCGGCAGGAAGGGCTGGATCCGGTTCATCACGTCGATGCGCGACACGCCCTCCGGCAGCCCGACCCGGATCGACAGGCCGCAGACCACGGTGCGGCTGCCGACCATCTGCAGGTCGCGCTGCACGCGGTCGCGGGCGGCGGCGTCGCGCGGGCGCACCCGGCTCCACAGGGCGATCGGGTGGGTGCCCGCCGCCATGACGGTGAGGCCGCGCGCGGCGGCGAGCGCCCCGATCCCGCCCCGCAGCGCCTCCAGCGCCCGGCGGGCCTCGGCGAGGTCCGCGACCGGCGGTGTCGACCAGATCAGCCGGGGCTCGATCAGGTCGTGGCGCGCGGCCGGGAAGTCCCGGCGGCAGACGCCGAGGAAGTCCCGCATCCGCGCGCGCGCGGCGTCCCGCTTCTGCGCGTCGTTGAGAAAGACGTCTTCCTCGATGCAGAGCGCGAAATCTGCGGCCATGCGCGATTCCTCCGGGCGCGGGGCCGCGAGGCCGCCGGCGCGTGTCATCGGTCGGGTGTGTGGCGGCGTCAGGGCGCCGGCGGTTCGCCCCGCGCATCGCCCAGGACGGCCTGGACCAGGGCGAGCACGGCGACCGCGGCCGTGTCGGCGCGCAGGATCCTGGGGCCGAGCGAGAGGCGGATCGTGGTCGGACGTTCCAAGATGAGGGCGCGCTCCTCCGGCGTGAACCCCCCCTCCGGCCCGATCACAACGGCGAGCGGGAGCGGGACGTTCCCGCCCCGGCCGGCGCCCGCCGGGGGCCGGGCCACGCCCTGCCGGAGCGCCGCGACCGGGTCGCGCACCGGCGCGTCCTCGTCGCAGAAGACCAGCAGGCGGTCCGCCTCAAGGGCGGCGAGCGCTTCCGTCAGCGGCGCCGCCTCGGCGATCTCCGGGATCGCCAGGATGCCGCATTGCTCCGCCGCCTCGACGGCGTTGGCGCGCAGGCGGTCGAGCTTGATCCGGTCGCCCTGGGTGCGGCGCGTGATCACGGGGCGGATCAGGCTCGCGCCCATCTCCACAGCCTTCTGGGCGACGTAGTCGAGCCGCGCCGCCTTCAGGGGGGCGAAGAGGTAGTGCAGGTCCCCGGGCTCCGTCTGCGGCCGGGTCCGGCGGCGCAGGACGAGGTCGCCCGCCTTGCGGCCGGTCGGCCTGATCTCCGCCCACCATTCCCCGTCGCGCCCGTTGAACACCAGCACGCCGTCCCCCTCGCCCCGGCGCAGGACCCCGAGCAGGTAATTCGCCTGGGCGCGGTCGAGGCCGTGGACCACCCCCTCGGCCATCGGCACGTCGAGGAACAGGCGCGGTGCGCTGAAATCATAGGCCGCCATGCGCCCTGGTCGCCGAGCGGGGCCGTGCCTGTCAATGGCGCCGCCGCGCGCCCCCGTTCGGGGAGGGACGCGGCGGCGCGCTCGAATCACGCCACAATCCTGTGCAGAACCTCCGCAACCGCCGCATGCGGCAAGGAACTGTTTGGGGACGGCCGGGCCGGGCCTGGTCGTCGCGTCTCGCGCTGCCCGGGCGGTGGTGATAGAGCCGGCGAGGGGGTTGAGGGATGGTTCGCATGGAGAAGCGCGCCGTGGCGGCACTCGCCGCCGGCTTGTTCGGGGTCGTGCTGCTCGGCGGGGCGGCCCGCGCCCAGGGCGTCGATTGCGGGGCGATCCAGAAGACGCTCACCGAGCGCAAGGACATCGTCGCGCGGGTGAACGCGGCCTCGAAGGGCAAGAACAAGCTCACCGCCGCCCAGGCCTGCTCGCTGTTCACGCGGCTCCAGGCGAACGGCAACGAGGGCCTGAAGTGGATCAGCGCCAACAAGGATTGGTGCTCGATCCCGGATTCCTTCGCGGAGGGCTTCAAGGCCGACCACACCCGGGTCGGCGCCCTGCGCGGCAAGATCTGCGGCGCCGCCCAGCAGCAGGCGGTGATGGAGAAGCGCGCCCGCGCCCAGGCCGAGAATTCTGGGGGCGGGCTCCTCGGCGGGCCCGGCCTGACGGGCAGCTTCAAGCTGCCGCAGGGAGCCCTGTGAGGCCGGCGCAGGTGGCGGAGGAGCCGGCGCCCGGCCTCACGGGTGCCGCCGACCGGCCGGTCGCGGACGCGGTGACCGGACACTGGGTCGACCGGCACGCCCCCGCTTCGGTGCGGCCCTACCTGCGGCTCGCGCGCATCGAGCGCCCGATCGGCTGGTGGCTCCTGCTCCTGCCCTGCTGGTGGTCGGCGTCCCTCGCCGCCGTCGCGACCGGGCGGTTGGGGCCGAATCTCTGGCACCTCGCCCTCTTCCTCGTCGGCGCGATCGCCATGCGGGGGGCAGGCTCGACCTACAACGACATCGCGGACCGTGACCTCGACGCGCGGGTCGAGCGCACGCGGCTGCGGCCGCTGCCCTCGGGGCGCCTGCGGGTGCGGCACGCCCTCGCCTTCCTGGTGGCGCAAGCCCTCGTCGGCCTCGCGGTGCTGCTGCAGTTCAACGCCTTCGCGATCGGGGTCGGGCTCGTCTCGCTCGTGCCGGTCGCCTTCTACCCGTTCATGAAGCGGGTGATGCCGGTGCCCCAGCTGGTCCTCGGGCTCGCCTTCGCCTGGGGCGCGCTGATGGGCTGGGCCGGGCTGGTCGGGCGGCTCGATCCGGCGCCGCTCTGGCTCTACGCCGGGGCGATCGCCTGGGTCATCGGCTACGACACGATCTACGCGGTCCAGGACATCGAGGACGACGAGATCGCCGGCATCAAGTCCTCGGCGCGCTTCTTCGGCACCCACGTGCGGGCGGCGGTGGCGGCCTGCTTCGCCGGCGCGGTCGCCTGCATCGGCGTTGCCGCGGCGCAGAGCGGGGTGGGTCCCCTCGGCTTCCTCGGCCTCGTCCTGTTCGCGGGCCACCTCGCCTGGCAGGTGCACCGCCTCGATCCGCGCGACGGGGCCCTGGCCCTGCGGCTCTTCCGCTCCAACCGCGATGCCGGGCTGATCCTGTTCGCCGGCCTCACCCTCGACGCGCTCTGGCAGGGGCTCGCCTGACCGCCGGGCTCAGACGCTCCGGTCGGTGAGGGGGGCCTCCTCCCGGTACACGGCCGGGCGCAGGGGCAGCTTGCCGGTCTTGCGGCGGCACAGGAAGCGCGGCCGGCGGTGGTTGAGGAGCCCGTGGCGGCGGCGGATGCGCACCGCGCCGAGCTTGACCCGGCCGATCTGCGCGCCCATCGCGGTCACCGCGCCGTCCTCCTGGATCACCAGGAGCGGCAGGCCGGTCTCGGCCCCGAGGCGGCGCCACACCGCGACGACGTCCGCGTCGCCGTAGAGGCCGAGCTGCATCAGCGGGTCGCCGTCCCGGTCGAGCAGCATCACGGCGAAGCGATCCTCCCCGGCCGCGTCGCTCGCCTCGGCGTCGAGGCAGAGCGCCACGCTCGCCGCCCGGCCCGCGCCGGGCATCCGGCCGACGATCGGGAGCGGGGACGGCTCGGCCTGGACCGGCCCGCGATGGATCGTGGGCAGCGGGCCGAAGGGCCGGCGCGGGGTGGCTTGGCGATTCGTGCGGTTCGATCTCGTGGCCATGGTTCTGCTCGACGCCCTGTCCGCGTGAGGCGGCGGTCTCTGACGGACCGTCCGCTGTTGAGGGCAGATTGCCTCGTCGGCGCTCAGAAGGCCTTAAAGCGCAGCGTTAAGCGATGGTTCGCGCCGCCTCTCCGCCGCGGATGCTCAATAGTTCCTTCCCCGGTCCGGCATCATTTCGCATTGATCCTGGCGCTGACCCATGGGTCGTCCTTGTGGCGGGGCGGCACGGCGCCTAAAACGGGACCCTCGTTCTGCACCGCCCTCCCGCGGGTTCCGGTCGGCGCGGGCTGCCCCCTGGTCCACTCGCACGGTCCCGTCCCCATGGCCTCCCCCCTCGACCCGCGCGCGCTCCTCCCCCAGGTCCGCGCCACCGTGCGCGAGGCGGCGCTGCTGGCGCTGCCCTTCTTCCGCGCGGGCGAGCGCACGACCGCGCGCGTCTGGAGCAAGTCGGGCGGCTCGCCGGTGACCGAGGCGGACGTCGCGGTGGACACGTTCCTGAAGATCCGGCTGAGCGAACTCGCCCCGCGGGCGGCGTGGCTCTCGGAGGAGACGCGCGACGACCCGGTCCGGCTCGCGCACGACCTCGTCTGGATCGTCGACCCGATCGACGGCACCCGGGCCTTCCTGTCGGGGGATCCCGACTGGTCGATCGCGATCGCGCTCCTGGCGGAGGGCGAGCCGGTGCTCGGCATGGTGGCGGCGCCCGTGACCGGGCTCCTCTACGAGGCCGTGGCCGGGGAGGGGGCGCGGCGCAACGGCGAGCCGATCCGGGTCACCGATCAGGCGGACCTCGCCCGCGCCCGGGTCGCCGGCCCCAAGCCGATGGTGGACCACCTGGAGCGCGCGCTCGGCCTCGGCGGGACGCCGGACGCGCTGGTTCGCCTGCGACGCATCCCCTCGCTGGCGCTGCGGGTGGCGCGGGTGGCCGAGGGGCTGGTCGATGTCGGGCTGATCTCGTCGGATGCCCGCGACTGGGACCTCGCCGGGGCGGACCTGATCCTGCGCGAGGCGGGCGGGGCGATGCTGGATCTCGCCGGCCGCGTGCCGTCCTACAATCGCCGCGAGCCGGTCCACGGCGAACTCGTCGCCGCGCCGCAATCGATGCAGGCAGCACTCCTGTCGGCGATGCGCTGAGGGCGCGCCTGCCAAGAGGCGCGCCGAAAATCGTGCGAAGAGACGCGCCAAGAAACCCGGGAAGAGACGCGCGAGGCAGCGCGCCAAGAAAACGGCCAAGAAAACGGCCGAGAAGACGGCCAAGAAAAAGGGCGGGCGCCGTTCGGCACCCGCCCGCGTCGAGACCCCGCGGCCTCGGATCAGCGCGAGTAGAACTCGATGACCTGGTTCGGCTCCATGTGCACCGGGTAGGGCACCTCGGAGAGGGTCGGCACGCGGGTGAAGCGCGCGGTCATCTTGCCGTGATCCGCCTCGATGTAGTCCGGCACGTCGCGCTCGGCGAGCTGCGAGGCCACGACCACGATCTCCAGCTGCTTGGAGGATTCCTTCACCTCGATCACGTCGCCCGGCTTCACGAGGTAGCTCGGGATGTTGACGCGCTGGCCGTTCACCCGGATGTGGCCGTGGTTCACGAACTGGCGGGCCGCGAAGGGGGTCGCCACGAATTTCGACCGGTACACGACCGCGTCGAGGCGGCGCTCCAGCAGGCCGACGAGGTTCTCGCCCGAGTCGCCGCGCAGGCGGATCGCCTCCGCGTAGTAGCGGCGGAACTGCTTCTCGGTGATGTTGGCGTAGTAGCCCTTCAGCTTCTGCTTCGCGCGCAGCTGCGTGCCGAAGTCGGAGAGCTTGCCCTTGCGGCGCTGTCCGTGCTGGCCGGGGCCGTATTCGCGCCGGTTGACGGGGCTCTTGGGGCGGCCCCAGATGTTCTGGCCCAAGCGGCGATCGAGCTTGTGCTTGGCCTGGATACGTTTTGACATCGCGTGTCCTCAGGGAACGAACGATTGGCGAGGAACGCGCCCTCCTCTTCCCTGGCGGGACGACAGACCGGCCGGACGACCGTTCACGGGTGCGCTGAAACAGCCGCGGGGCCCCGAAGGACCCCGCAAGCCGGGCGCTGTTACGCGGGAACGGCGCGAAGGTCAAGGGTTGATCAGCCGGCGACGCATCCCGCGGGGATCGCGGCCCGGAACAGCGCCTCGGCCTCCGCGTCCCGCTGTCCGAGCAGGCTGACGTGGTCGCCCGGCACCGGGAGGAAGCGCGTGCCGGGGGGCGCCGCCCGCGCGAGGCGCTCGGCGAGGGCGAGGGGAATCAGCGGGTCGGCGTCGCCGTGCACGATCAGGATCGGGCCCGCCACCGCGCCGATGCGCGCGTCCGAGCGCCAGGTGTCGCGCAGCACGAAGGCCGGCAGAGCGGGAAAGAACAGCCGCGCCATCGAGAGCATCGAGTCGAACGGCGCCTCCAGGTAGAGCCCGAGATGCGGGCGCGTGGCGGCCACCGCCACCGCGACCGCCGTGCCGAGCGAGTGGCCGTGCAGCAGGACGGGTGCCCCGGGCGCGCGCCGCGCCGCCTCGGCGAGGGCCGCGAGGCCGTCCGCCACCAGGCCGCGCTCGCTCGGGCGGCCGGTCGAGCCCGCATAGCCCCGATAGGCCAGGGCGAGCAGGCCCCAGCCCCGCGCCCGCCACGGACCGGCCGCGAAGCGGGCGGCGTGACGCTCCGGGAGCGAGGCGTTGCCGTGGAACGTCACGACCACGCCGCAGCCCGGGGCGGGCGGGCGCCAGAGGGCGCGCAGGATCTCGCCGTCCGCAGTCGGCACCCGGATCGCGGCGGTGCCCTCCGGCGGAGCGGGCAGGGCGTCGTAGGTGAAGGAGGCGCCCGGGTAGATCATCCGCCGCTGCACCGCGACGAGGCCGGGCGGCAGCGCCGCGACGAGGAGCGTCGCGGCGGCGACGAGGAGGAGCACGGTCCGGCGCCGCCTCATTGCCGCGGGCTGGGCATCGCCGTCACGGCGACCTTCCCGAGCCCGCGGGCGGCGAGGGCCGCGCGCAGAGGGGCGGTCAGGCCCTCGCCGCCGGTGAACACCGCGAGCCCGGGCGTCGCCTCAGGGTCGGTTCCCCGCGGCGCGGGCCCGAGCAGCGCGGCCATGCGCCGGGCGACGGCCGGGGCGGGGTCGATCCAGGTCACCGGCCAGGGCGCCAGCCGCTCGAAGCGGGCGAGGAGCAGCGGGTAATGGGTGCAGCCGAGCACCACCACGTCGGTGCGCGCCGATCCCTCACCGACGAAGCAGGGAGCGATCTCCTCGCGCAGCACGTCGTCGTCGACCGGGCACCCGGCGAGGTCGGCCTCCGCGAGCGCCGCGAGCCGGGTCGCCCCGACCAGCGTCACCGCGCAGGTCCCCGCATAGGCGTCGATCAACTCGCGGGTGTAGTCGCGCCGGACCGTGCCGGGCGTGGCCAGGACGCTGATCCGGCCCGTGCGCGTGGCGGCGGCGGCCGGCTTGATCGCCGGCACGGTGCCGACGAACGGGACGGCGAAGCGCGCGCGCAGGGCCGGGAGCACGAGGGTCGTGGCGGTGTTGCAGGCGACCACGACGAGGTCGGGCGCGTGAGCGGCGACGAGCCGCTCCATGACGGCGACCACGCGGGCGACGAGCATCTCCTCCGACAGGTCGCCGTACGGGAAGGCCGCGTCGTCGGCGGCGTAGACGATCCGGGCGTCCGGCCGCGCCCGCCGGAGCTCCGACAGGACCGTGAGGCCGCCGAGGCCCGAATCGAACACCAGCACCGCGGGCGCCCGCGGCCCGGGCGCGAGCGGGGCGGCGCCGGTCCCGGCCAGAAGATCGATCCGCATGCGCGTCAACTCGTTGGGGCGGGGTGCGTTTCCGGACTCTGTCGTCCGGCTCTTAAGACTTGGTCACCGCAGACTTGGTCACCGCGCCGCCCGGCCCGACGCGGCGGGGGCGCGGGGCAGGCTTGGCGGAGGATTGGGACGAGATTGCAGCGGCGGCGGCCGGCATCGGGCCTCCGCGCCGCGCGGCCCGCGCCGGGCGCCGCCGCGGAGGCGTCACCACACCCTCGCCGTCTCCCGCCGCGCGACGCAGCGTCGGGCCTCGCGTGCCGCCGTCTTCCTCAGAGGAATGGGAGTAATTTCTTCAAATCTGTCGACGAGGATGGCGCCACTCTCGCCATACTGCCGCGGTGCGGGCCAGGGATGTGGGGCCGCGCCGCGGGCCGACCGGGCTCTCGACATCATGACTCGTTTCCGCACCATCAAGGCTCGCCTCGCCTCGACCCTGGCGCTGCTGAGCGTCCTCGTGCTCCTGGCGAGCGCGCAGGGCAACATCGCCCTGTCGCTCCTGCGCGCGAGCCTCGACGCGGTGGCCAACGGGCGCGTCGCGGCCCTGGCGCGCTGCGAGGAGATCCGCAACCGCTACGACGATCTCCTCGGGCTGGCGCGCCAGATCCGCGACGCCACCCAGCCCGCCTCGGTGGCCGAGCAGAGGAGCGCGGCGATCCAGGCGCAGATCGACGCGACGTGGCGCGATGTCCCCCGCGACCTCTCCGACCCGGGCGAGCGGGCGCTGTCCGACCGCGTCGCGGAGCGGATCGAGGCCCATCGCGGCGCCCTGCGCGCGACCTTCGCGGCGCTCCGCGACGGCGCCGTCGACGGCCAGGGCGCGGTGCGCAAGGTGCTGGCCCTGTCGGAGGAGATGCAGCAGGTGATCGCGCCGCTGCTCGCCCACGAGACCGCCGCGGTGCGGCGCGAGCACGCCCGCGCCGCGCAGGCCGCGGCGTGGTCCTTCGCGGCCCTGATCGGCGTGCTGGCGCTCGCCGGGCTCGCGCTGGCCTACGCGGTCTTCGTGCTGCTCCACGGCGTCACGCGCCCGCTCGCCGCGATCACCGCCACCACGACCCGCCTCGCGGGCGGCGACCTCGACGTCGCCATCGCCGGAGCCGAGCGGCCCGACGAGGTGGGCGCGCTCGCCCGGGCGGTCGCGGTCTTCCGGGAGGCGCTGCGGGCCAAGCGGGCGGCCGAGACGGCCTCCGCCGCCGAGACGGCGGCGCGGATGCGCCGGGCGCAGAGCCTCGAGGCGGCGACGCGGAGCTTCGAGGCCGAGGTCGCCACCCTGAGCCAGTCCCTCGCGGGGGCCGCCGCCGAGATGGAGGCCACCGCCCGGTCGCTGACCGGGACCGCCACCCAGGCGAGCGCGAGCGTCGAGGCGGCGGCGGATTCCGCCGCGCGGACCGCCTCCCATGTCGGGGCGGTGGCGGCGGCGAGCGAGGAGATGACCGCCTCGATCCGGGAGATCTCCGGGCGGATCGGCCACGCCGCGCAGATGGCCGGACGGGCCGCCGAGGCGGCGGGCCGCACGGACGGCATCGTGCAGGGCCTCGCCCGCCGCGCCGAGACCGTCGGGGAGGTGACCGGGCTCATCTCCTCGATCGCGAGCCAGACCAATCTCCTGGCGCTCAACGCGACGATCGAGGCGGCGCGGGCCGGCGAATCGGGCCGCGGCTTCGCGGTCGTCGCCGCCGAGGTCAAGCAGCTCGCCGAGCAGACCGCCAAGGCCACCGAGACCATCGCCCAGCAGGTCGCCTCCGTTCAGGCGGGAACCCGCGAGGCGGTGACGTCGATCGGGGAGGTCCAGCGCACGGTGTCGGAGATGCGCGACATCGCGGCCGCGGTGGCCGCCGCCGTCGAGGAGCAGGGCGCCGTGACGCAGGACGTGGCCCTCAGCGTCGCGGAGGCGGCGCAGGGCACCGGCGGGGTCACCCGCAGCATGGAGACGGTGCGCGAGGCCGCGGCGCGGACCGGCGCGGCGGCGGGCCACGTGCTCGCCTCGGCCGGAGGCCTGTCCCGGCAAGCGGAGCGCCTGAGCGCCGAGGTGGCCGGCTTCCTGCGCGACGTGCGGCGGGCCTGAGCCGGCGGGAGCGCCCGTCGCTCCGGCGGCGCGGGGCCGCGCGCCGGGCCGGCGTCACCAAGCGTGGCAGAGAAACGAATTCCCTGCCGGGGCGTTGTCGCTGGACCAGAGGTCTACGCCCAGGGGAATTCCGAGATGGCAGCCACCGCGACCGCGCCGGCCCCGCAGACGCGTCCCGCCTTCCCGCCGCCCGCTCTCACCGCCCGCCCGATCGACCGCGCCGCCTGGATCGCCGCCTTCCGGCACGTCCGGGACGAGACCGAGGCCCGCGCCGCGCCGCTCTCGCCCGAGGACCAGCAGATCCAGTCGATGCCGGACGCCAGCCCGACCAAGTGGCACCGGGCCCACACGACCTGGTTCTTCGAGCAGTTCCTGCTGAAGGACCATGCCCCCGGATACCGGATCTTCGACGAGCGCTTCCTGTACCTGTTCAATTCCTATTACGTGGCGGCCGGCCCGCGGGCGCCGCGGATCAGCCGCGGCCTGGTCACCCGCCCGACCTGCAGCGAGGTCGAGGCCTACCGCGCCCATGTCGACCGCGCCGTCCGCGCCCTGCTCGAGGCGGCGCCGGAGGCGGCCCTGCCGCAGGTGATCGCGATCCTGGAGATCGGCCTGTTCCACGAGCAGCAGCACCAGGAATTGATGCTCACCGACATCCTGCACGCCTTCGCGCAGAACCCGCTCCTCCCGGCCTACGATCCGGCCTGGCGCTTCCCCGCCCCGGCGCCGGCCGAGGGCGTGCTGCGCCTCGATGGCGGCGTCGCGGCGATCGGCCACCAGGGCGCGGGCTTCAGCTTCGACAACGAGCATCCCCGCCACGACGTGCTGCTGCGCCCGGTCGCCCTCGACCGGGCCCTGGTCACCAACGGCGAGTGGCTCGACTTCATGCAGGATGGCGGCTACGCGCGGCCGGATCTGTGGCTGTCGGACGGCTTCGCCGCGGCGCAGGCCGAGGGCTGGGAGGCGCCCGGCTACTGGCGGCGCTGCGCGGACGGGGTCTGGTCGAGCATGACCCTGGCGGGGTTGAGGCCGGTCGACCCGGCCCTGCCGGTCACGCATGTGAGCTACTACGAGGCGGACGCCTTCGCCCGCTGGAAGGGCCGCGACCTGCCGAGCGAGGCCGAGTGGGAGGCGGCCTCGCGGGAGGGACTCGACGGCGCCTTCGGGCACGTCTGGCAGTGGACCCGCAGCAGCTATTCCGCCTATCCGGGCTACCGGCCGGTGCCGGGCGCGCTCGGCGAGTACAACGGCAAGTTCATGGTCAACCAATTCGTGCTGCGCGGGGCCTCGGTGGCGACGCCGGCGGGCCACAGCCGGGCGACCTACCGGAACTTCTTCTATCCGCACCAGCGCTGGCAGTTCACGGGAGTCAGACTATCTCACGCCCTGGCCTGAGGCGGCTGCGCCTCCCTCCCCGGAGTTGCCCGTGAACGCACCGATCCCCCACCTGCCCCCGGCGACCCCGCTCGCCGCTCCGGCGAGCTTCGCCGAGGACGTGCGCGCGGGCCTCACCGCGGCGGACAAGCACCTCGCGGCGAAGTACTTCTACGACCGCGAGGGCTCCGCCCTGTTCGAGGCGATCACGCGCCTTCCCGAATACTACCCGACCCGCACCGAGCTCGGCATCCTGGCCCGCCACGGGGCCGAGATCGCCGCGAGCCTGCCGCCGCGCGCGGCCCTCGTCGAATTCGGCAGCGGCTCGACCCAGAAGGTGCGCCGCCTGCTCCCGCACCTGCCCGACCTCTCCGCCTACGTGCCGGTCGACGTCTCGGAGGCGTTCCTGCGCAGCGAGGCCGAGGAGCTCGGGCGCGACTTCCCGGGCCTGCGCGTGCTGCCGGTCCCGGGCGACTTCACGCAGGTCGTGACCCTGCCGCGGGACGCCGCCGCGGCGCCGCGCGCCGGCTTCTTCCCCGGCTCGACCATCGGCAATTTCGAGCCCGAGGCGGCCGCCGCGCTGCTCCGCCACTTCGCCGCGACGCTCGGGCCGGACGCGGTGCTCTTGGTCGGCGTCGACCTCGTCAAGGACGAGGCCGTGCTCGAGGCCGCCTACGACGACGCGTCCGGGGTCACGGCGGCCTTCAACCTGAACCTGCTCCGGCGCATCAACCGCGAGGTCGGGGCGGATTTCGACCTCTCGGCCTTCGCGCACCGCGCCTTCTTCAACGCCGCGCAGTCGCGGATCGAGATGCACCTCGTCAGCCGGCGCGCCCAGACCGTCACGGTGGCGGGCGTCCCGATCCGCTTCCGGGAGGGCGAGACGATCCACACCGAGAACAGCTACAAGTACACGCTCGACGGGTTCCGGGCGCTGGCGGGCGCGGCGGGCTGGGAGGGCAGGGCGGTTTGGACCGATCCGGACCGGCTCTTCTCCGTCCACGCGCTGCGCGCCAGCACGATCCGGCGCCACTGACCGGGCCTGGGCTGACGGCATGGGCGCGCGCTCGGGCCCTCCCGCTCCGGCCGACCCGGCCGCGGTCGCCGCCTTCCTCGACCGGGCGCGCCGCCTCGCCCCCGCCGCGACGGCGGCGCCGCGGCTGATCTTCGCCCTCGACGCGACGATGAGCCGCCAGCCGACCTGGGACCTCGCCTGCCGGCTGCAGGCCGGGATGTTCGAGGCCACGGCCGGCCTCGGCGGGCTCGCGGTGCAGCTCGTCTACTTCCGCGGCCTCGGCGAGTGCCGGGCCTCGCGCTTCGTCGCCGACGCCCGCGCCCTCACCGACCTGATGGCCGGGATCGCCTGCCGCGGCGGCCAGACCCAGATCGCCCGCGTGCTGCGCCACGCCCGCGCCGAGGCCGCCAAGGGTCCGGTGAAGGCCCTGGTCCTGGTCGGCGACGCGGTCGAGGAGGATCTCGACGGCCTCTGCGCGCTCGCGGGGGAACTCGGCCTGCTCGGCGTGCCGGCCTTCTGCTTCCGGGAGGGGGAGGATCCCCAGGCCCTGCGGGGCTTCTCGGAGATCGCCCGGCTGTCGGGCGGCGCCCACGCGCCCTTCGACCGGGCCGCGCCCGCGACCCTGGCGGGGCTCCTGCGCGCCGTCGCGGTCTACGCGGCGCGGGGACTCGACGGACTGCGCCTCGCCGCGCGAGAAGACGCGCAGGCGCGCCGGCTCCTCGGCGCCATGACGCCGCGGTGATCGCCCCCAGCCATGATCCCTCTCGGTCTCGGCGTGCTCGTCCTCACCGGCCTGTGGTGGCTCGGCCGCAATGCCAGCACCGCCAACCCGGCCACGCTCGCCAAGCTGCTGCGGCGCCTCGGCGGGCTGCTCGCCCTGGCGGCCGCCGCGCTGCTGTTCCTCCGCGGGCGCTTCGACGCGGCGATCCTCCTCGGCCTGTTCGGCGGCTCGCTCCTCGGCT